>DATLEB010000055.1:0-57893 GCA_035525615.1 Kofleriaceae bacterium
CGCGTTCGCGACCGCGACCGATCCGTGCGCGGATACCGACGACGCGGCCAAGCCGTCGATCTACGTCGCCGACGCCAAGACCGGGGCGTTCAAGCACGTGCTCACGGCGTCGTCGCGCTTCGCGGGCGCGTGGATCGACGAAGACAAGCTCGTGTACGAGGACGGCAGCGGCGGCCTGCGCATCTACGACGCGGCCGCCGGCCGCGAGACCGCCAAGATCTCCGAGCGCGCGGGTATGGCGCTGTGGGCGCTGTCCCCGACCTCGGCCCCGCTCTGCCGCAAGGAGCCGACCGTGGTCGAGCCCGACGACGGCACGGACACCGAGCTGCCGCCCGAGGAGTCACCGGCGTCGTCGCCGCAGTGATGTAGCCCGGCGTCAGTCGCCGACGGTTTCCTCGTCGCCGCCCTCGCCTGCCGCGGGCGGAGGCTCGTTGCCGGCTTCGCACTCGTTCTGGTCGGCCGCGGCGACGCACGTGCCGCTGTTCTGCTCGCACTCCTGGCCGGACATCATGCGACGGACCTGGTTCTCGGCGGTGTCCTCGCTGCCGTCGCCGATCATCGTCTCCTCGACGAACTCGCAGCAGCAGCCACCGGCCATCTTCTTCTCCTCGCCGCCACCGCCCGCGGTGTCGGCGGGCTTGGACTTGCCGCCACAGGCGGCAATCGCAAGCGAGAACAAGAGCGTCGTGATCGCAATGGTTCGCTTCATGCGCGAGAGGCTAGCACTGCGATCAGGCGCCGCGCTCGTCCTGCAGGCGCAGGACGAGATAGCGGAGCGCGGCGGCGACGCCGCCGGAGAGTGCGGCCTGTGGCTCGTCACCGGGGACGAGGAGCACGAGCCAGTCGCGGCCGGCGGCATCGACGGCGGCGCGCCAGTGCAAGAGCGCGATCGCGGCGCCACCCGGCAGCGCGATGCGCGGCGCGTCGGCGACGAGGGCCGCGACCTCGGGGTCGAGCGGGCGGGCGTAGCGGCGGATGACGTGCATGATGGCGGAAGCCGACAGCGTGCCGCTCGTGCCGCCCTCGACGTCGACGTGCACGTGGTCGCCGTCCACGCGCAGATGCGTGCGCACGACCGTGCTGTCGGCCTGGATGTGCTCGTCGACGAGCAGCGTCACTTGGCCTCCACCAGCTTGCGCGCCTTCGCGAGCCCCGACAGGCGCGCGTTGGGCAGGACCACGAAGTCGACGACGTCGGCGTTCACGATCGCCACGTTGTCCTCGTGCCACAGCGGGATGATCGGCAGGTCAAGGGCGAGCTGGCGCTGCACGTCGGCGTACAGCGCGATGCGCTCGGCGCGGTCGGAGACGCGCCGCCCCTTGGCCGTGCGCTCGTCGACCAGCGCGTTGCGATAGCGCCACCGGTTGTTGGCGTTGGGGTCGGCCGTGCTCGGGATGCGCGACGAATGGAAGTACGTATAGAAGAGGTCGGGCTCGGTGATGTCCGACGTCTGCATCGTCGCCATCTGGTACGTGCCCTTCTTGATGTCGGCGAAGAACGTCGCGAACTCGAAGGGCCGCACGTCGACGTTGATGCCGACCTTGCCCAGCTGCGACGCGATCACGCGCGCGATCGCCACCCGGAACTGATCGGCCGACGTCTTGTACACGAGCGTGAAGCGCGGCTGCTTGCCGGGCCCGTCGGGATCCGGGTAACCGGCCTCGTCGAGCAACCTCATGGCCGCCGCCGGATCGTGCGGCACCTGCGGCGTCGCCGTGTAGCACCAGTGGCTCGGCGGCAACAGGCTGGTCGCCAGCACCGCGCGGCCCGCGAACTTGGTGTCGACGAGCGCCTGACGATCGAGCGCGAGCGCCATGGCCCGCCGCACGCGCGCGTCCTTCAAGATCGGGTCCTCGTTGTTGAGGAGCATGTACGTGAGGATGTTCGACGCGTGCCGCACCTCGCGCACGCGCTCGCGCGCGAGCACGTCGTCGATGAGGTCGTAGCGGAACGCGTTCTGCGACAGGTCGGCCGACCCGCCCGCCAGCATGATCATGCGCGCCGCCGCATCGCGTACGTTCTTCACGACGATGGTCGGCACGCCCGGCTGCCCCCCGTGCCAGTGCTTGTTCGCGCGCAGCACCACGCGCTGTCCGGAGATCTCCTCGGCGCGATACGGACCGGCGCCGAGCACGCGTCCGCCCGGATACTTCCCGTCCTTCCCTGCCCCGTGCTTCGCGATGATGCCCATGTCGAGGTCGGTGAGGAACGTCGCCAGCGGCGCGTGCAGGTCGAACCGCACCGTGCGCTCGCCCTCCGCGACCACGGCCTTGAAGCGCTCGCTGAAGCCCTTGTGCCACAGCGAATCGCTGTTCTTCTCCAGCACCGTTTCGAAGGTCCACGCGACGTCCTCGGCCGTCACGGGCGTGCCGTCGGAGAACCGCGCATTGGCCTTGATGGTCACGCGCCACGTCAGCTCGTCGATCTTCTCGATGGTGTCGGCCAGCTCCGGGCGCGGCGCCATGTCCTCCGAGTCGACGGTCACCAGCCCGGGCGCCACGAGCCGCGACAGCTTGGCGTCGTACGCCGACAGGGCATAACGCGGGTCGGCCGTCTTCGCCGCGGACTCGAACAGCACCACCAGCGTGTCGTCGGGCGTGCGCCGCCGCCGCGGCTCGCACGCCACGGCCGTGGCCACGACGCAGGCGGCGACGAGCGCGATCGGGATCAGCCGGAGGAAGCGCGACACGAGCAAATGCAGCCTACCGCGTATAAGATCAACGTGTGGGGACTCGCCGTATTGCCGTGCTCGCGCTGCTCGTCGGCGGAGTGGCCTGGGCCGACGACGCGGGTGTCCCGCCGGCCGCCGACGACGACGCCGGCGCCGCCGGAGCGCCCACGCCCACGCCCACGGACGACGAGGAGGGCGAGATCGGCAGCGACGGCGGCATGGAGCTGCCGGCCGCCCCCGCCGACCGCACCAAGCGCGACGTCTGGCTGGTCGAGCAGCTCGACAGCGCCATCCGCGCCCGCCCGCTCCTCATCACCGCGCAGGTGAGCGCCACCGTCGTCGACGTGGCCAGCGGCACCGTGGTGTGGAAACACCACGCCGATCGCCCGCTCAACCTCGCGTCGGTCACGAAGGTGCTCACCACCGCCGCGGCGCTCCACGCCCTGGGCCCCGGCTTCCGCTGGCGCACGTCGCTCCTCGGCGAGAAGCTCGATCCCGAGTCGGGCACGGTCGAGGGCGACCTCTTCATCCGCGGCCGCGGTGATCCCACGCTCACGCTCGCCGGCCTGCAAGAGCTGGCGCAGGCGCTCGAGTGGCGCGGCGTCACCGAGGTCACCGGCGACGTCGTCTTCGACGGCAGCTACTTCGATCTCGTCGACGAGCCGCCCCGCTACGCCGACCAGCCCAAGGAGCGCGCCGGCTACCGCGCCCCCATCGGCGCCGCCTCGCTCGAGCGCAACGCCGTGACCGTCGTCGTCGCCGCCGACCGGTTCGGCTACGGCCTCGCCGACGTGAAGCTCGACCCGCCGCTCGGCGACTACGTGCGCCTCGTCGACCCGACGGTCGTGACCGTCGCCGGCGGCCGCACGCGCATCCACGTCGCGACGATCCAGCGCCGCGATCACATCGAGCTCCGCGTCTCCGGGCAGATCCTCGCCGATGAAGGCGTGTGGTTCCAGCGCCGCCGTATCGACGACCCCGTGCGCATGTTCGGCGAGTCGCTGAAGACCGCGCTGGCCGAGCGCGGCATCCGCGTGAAGGGCAAGAAGATCGCCCGCGGCATCACGCCCGCCACCGCCGTGCTCCTCGCCGAGCACGAGAGCCCGCCGCTCGCCGACGTCATCCGCACCATGGCGAAGACGTCGGACAACTACATGGCCGAGACCGTGCTCAAGACCATCGGCGCCGAGAGCCGCACGCTTCCGGCCCCGCCCGCCGTGCCGCCGCCTGCGACGTGGGACGACGGCATCTCCGCCGTGAAGCGCTACCTCTCCGAGCAGGTGGGCCTCGACCTGACCGACGTTCGCTACGAAAACGGCTCGGGACTGTATGACTCGACCGCGATCCCGTCGGCGGCCGTGGCGCAGGTGCTGTCCTCGGCGTGGCGCGACTTCCGCATCGGTCCCGACCTCGCCGCCGCGCTCGCCACCGGCGGCGTCGACGGGACGCTTCGACGCCGCTTCAAGGATCCGCGCCTGCGCGGCCGCATCCGCGCCAAGACCGGCACGCTCGCGCAGGTGAGCTCGCTCGCCGGTTACGCCGGCACCGACAGCGGACACCCGCTCGCGTTCGCGGTCATCGTGAACGCGATGGCTCCGGAAGCGCGCGGCGAGGCGCGCGCACTCCAGGACACGATCGCTGCGCTCTGCGTCGCGTACACCGCGCCCTGACCTCGGGATCTATGGTACGTCTCCTCAACACGAGGAGAGACGTCATGGCTGATCTCAAGGGAAGCAAGACCCACGCGAATCTCAAGGATGCCTTCGCCGGCGAGTCGCAGGCGAACCGCCGTTACCTCTATTTCGCCAAGGTCGCCGACGTCGAGGGACAGCCCGACATCGCCGGCCTGTTCCGCGACACCGCGGAAGGCGAGACCGGTCACGCGCACGGTCACCTCGACTACCTGAAGAAGGTGGGCGATCCGGCGACCGGCGAGCCGATCGGAAACACGGAGCTCAACCTCAAGGCGTCGATCGCCGGCGAGACCTACGAGTACACGCAGATGTACCCGGGCTTCGCTCGCACCGCGCGCGAAGAGGGCTTCGAGGACATCGCCGAGTGGTTCGAGACCCTGGCGCGCGCCGAGCGTTCACACGCTGGCCGCTTCCAGAAGGGTCTCGACTCGATCAAGTAGTTCGGGCCTGCTCGCGCGCTTCGCGCGCTCGGCCGCTGCGTCGTGGGTGCGGCCCCGTTACTCGCTTCGCTCGCTGCCCCACTCCTTGCGGCCGGCCCTCACGGGCAAGTAGTCGGCTGCACCTTGGGCTGCAGCGCGAGCGCCGCGGCCAGGTGGGGCGCGATGACGCCGTAGAGCTGGATGGGCGGCTTGTAGGTCGCGACCAGCCCGGCCATCGTCCCGAGCACGCGTCCGAGGAGGACGAACGAGGGCGGGATGGTGATGCCCGCGTCCTTGGCGACGCGCATCATCGTCGTGACCAGCTCGCGGCCCTGGCGCTCCCAGTCGATCTCGCTGGCGAGCTCGCCGGGCTTCATCGCCTGCGTGATGGCGTGCGCGATGATGGCGAGCGCCTCCGGCTTGCCGCCGAAGCCGAGCGTCGCCAGCTCGCCGAGCGCGGTCTTCTCGTCCTTCATGGCCAGCGCCGCCAGCAACCGCGCGTAGCCACGCTTCTCCTCGGGCGTGAGGCGCAGCGTGCAGCCGAAGTCGAGCACCGCGATGCGGCCGTCCGGCGTGACGAGGAAGTTACCGGGGTGCGGATCGGCGTGGATGTGGCCGGTGCGGAACACCTGGCGCGCCAGGCCATCGCACATGGCGGTCACGATGCGTGCGCGCTCCTCCGGCGACGCGGCGTCCAGCGTCTCGGTGAGGCGGGCGCCGTCGACGAACTCCGTGGTGAGCACGCGCGGCGTCGAGTGCGACTCGATGACCGCCGGCGCGAACAGCGACGTGCCGGCCGCCTCCGCGGCGAACGCGGTCCCGGCGATCGCCTCGGAGAGATAGTCGAGCTCGGTCGTGAGCGCGCGCTCGAGCTCGTCCGCGATCGTGCGCAGGTCCATGGGCAAGACGTCGCCGAGCACGCCGGCGAGGATGCGCAGCGCCGCGATGTCGGACTGGATGACCTCGTCGATCCCCGGAATCTGCACCTTCACGGCGACGACGGTGCCGTCCTTCAGCGTGGCCTTGTGCACCTGCGCCAGCGACGCGGCCGCGACCGGCTCGGCGTCGAACGTGCCGAACGCGTCGAGGATGGTCTGCCCGAGCTCGGCCTCGATGCGCGCGACGATCGCCGCGTTCTCGATGGGCGGCACGCGATCCTGCAGCGACGAGAGCTCGGTGGCCCACGCCGCGCCGACGAGGTCGGGGCGCGCGGACACGATCTGCCCGAGCTTCAGGACGCCGCCGCGCAGCTCGATGCACAGCTCGCGCACGCGCGCCGCGAGCGCGCGATGGTCGTCGTCGTTCAGCGTCTCGCGCCCGGCCGCGAGCGCGCGCATCCGCAAGAAACGCGCGTGCGCGACCACGCCGAGCCCCGCGGCCACGACACGCGCGGCGCGCGGCGCACCACCCGCGGTCGAGCGCGTGCGCGACCACGCCGTCTTGCTGCGCTCGGCCACGTCGTCCCACTGGTCGCGCGCGGCGCGCCCGAAGGCCTGGCTCGAGCGCGCGACGCGTCCGGCGTCACGCACGAGATCCTGGGTCAGCCCGTCGACGTGCTTGGCGACGCGCTTGCCCAGCTCCGTCAGCGCGACCACGAGCTCAGCGGTCGCGTCCTTGATCGGATTCGTCATCATTGGTCCTCAGCTCCTCGAGGCAGCGCAGGCACAGGATCGGCCGTGGCCCGGCGCCGCCGTCGGTTATCGCGATGGCCGCGTCGCGGCCTCGCGGCAGGATGTCGTTGCACTCGTGGCAGATGGCGTTCTTCTGCAACACGAGTTGCTGCCAGCCGATCACGTCGTTCGACGACGCGGCCGCGGCGGCGCGCGACGGAGCCGGTGGCGGTTGCCCGGTGGCTGCGCGCGCGACCCGGGCGCCATCGGCGACCACGTCGCCGGCCAGCCCGAACGCATGGGTGAGCACGTTGCGCACGAGGTTCGAGACCGAGACGCCGAGCTCGACGGCGCGCTCCTTCAGCTCGTGCTCGAGCTTCTCCGGCACGCGCGTATGGAGCACTCGCTCCTTCCGGTCATCGTCCACGTGACACATCGTGTATCACGATGTGTCACGTGTCAAGTGTGGTAAGCGAGGCCATGAGCCTCGTCCGACGGATCACACGTGCCGACATCAAGGGTCCGGCGATCTACGCCGGCATGCGTGACGACTTCCGGCGGCACATCATCGCGCTCAAGAAGCCGCGCCGCATCGTGATCGGCGACCGGGTGAGCCTGGTCTTCGAGAACCGCCACACGCTCACCCTCCAGATCGAGGAGATGTTGCGCGCCGAGAGCATCACGCGCGACGAGCAGATCCGCGAGGAGATCGAGGTCTACAACGAGATGATGCCCACCACCGACTCGCTGTCCGCGACGCTCTTCATCGAGCTGCCGCCCGATGCCGACCCGGTGGCCGAGCTGCACACGCTCGTCGGGCTCGACGAGCACGTCGCGCTCCGCATCGGCCCGCACACGCTGCGCGCGGCGTTCGAGCCGGGGCGTTCGACCGAGGACAAGATCTCCGCCGTCCAGTACGTGCGCTTCCCGCTGTCGCCCGAGGCACGCGCCGCGCTCGGCACTCCGGGGACGCCGGTGGTGATCTCGATCGATCACCCGAGCTACCAGCACGATGTCACGGCGACAGAGGAGACTCGGGCATCCCTGGCCAACGACTACACCGGAGTGGAGTGATGCGGACATTGGCGCTGGTCTCGCTCGTCGTGGCGTCGTGCGGGAACCCGCACAAGGACACGCTCGCGCAGAACGCGGACTTCGCGTGCAACGATCGCTACGCCAGCTACATGGTCTCGGGCAGCCTCACCGCGGCCGAGGTCGGCGTGCAGGTCGACTGCGCCGAGCACGGCCCGCGCGTCGTGCGCTGGACCGTCACCCGCGACGGCAACCGCGAGGAGTACTCGGGCTCGCTCGGCGTGAACGAGTTCGATCGCATGTGGGAAAAGATCGATGGCGCCGGCTGGCGCTATCTCAAGGACTGCGAGGGGACGGGACAGCCCGAGGACCCCGTCTACACGTTCGACGTGAAGGATTGGAATGGCACTGTTTCGTTCTCGTGCACCAACGCCGGGGCGCTGCCCTATCCGTACAACACGCTCGTCGACGAGCTCGACTTCAAGGCCGCGGCGGCTGCGCCGAAGGACCGGAGCAAGCCCGACCCCGACGAGCTCGACTGAGCCCGAGGCCGTCATGCGCCGTCACTACACCGTCTCCGAGGTCAACGCGTTCATCCCCGAGGTCACGCGCCGCTGGGCCGCCGCGCTCGAGCTGCGCGCGCAGCTGCGCCGTCACCACGCGCGTCTCGAGGAGGCCGGCTATCCGGCGAGCGAGAAGCTGCCGGACGACGCGTCACCCGAGGTGCGCCGCGATCACCTCGTGCTGCTCGGCCTGCGCGATGCGCTGCGCGACGAGCTGGCCGCCATCGGCGCGACCGGCTGCGTGGTGCGCGACCTCGACACCGGCCTGTGCGACTGGCTCGGCGCGTACGGCGGCCTCGACGTGTGGCTGTGCTGGCGCGTCGGCGAGTCGGAGTGCACGTGGTTCCACGGGATCGAGGACGGGTTCGCCGGTCGCCGCCCGATCACCGAGCTCGTGCCCGAGCCGCCGGCTCCGCTGCCGCCCGCTCGCGTCCGCCGCTGAGCCGCGCCATGCCGATGCCGATGCCGAAGGATGACGCGCTCGCCGGCAAGGTCTGCATCGTCACCGGCGCGAGCCGCGGCATCGGTCGCGCCATCGCCGTGCGCATGGCCGAGGCCGGCGCGCGGGTCGGGCTCGTGGCCCGCACCGGCGACGCGCTGGCGGCGCTGGCCGTCGAGCTGGGCGGACCGGGGCGGGCGGCGTGGGCCGCCTGCGACGTCGCCGACTCCACGCAGGTCAACGCGGCGGCAGCGTCCCTGCGCGCCGCGCTCGGACCCGCGGACGTGCTGGTCAACAACGCCGGCATCGTGCACCGCGCGCCCGCGTTCACCGTCGACGACGCGACGTGGCGGCGCATGATGGCCGTGAACCTCGACAGCGTCTTCTTCGTGACTCGGGCCTTCGCCGATGATCTGATCGCGCGCCGCGGCCGCATCATCAACATCGCCTCCATCGCCGGCCGGCAGGGCACCCCGCTCCTGGCCTCGTACTGCGCCAGCAAGCATGGGGTGGTGGGACTCACGAGAGCGCTTGCGGAGGAGCTGCGTGGCGCTAGAGTGGCAGTCAACGCCATCTGCCCGGGGTCGGTGGACACCGATATGCTACGAGAAGGCCACCCCGGGGGGACTCCGAACATGACCGCGGACGACATCGCCAGGACCGCCATGTTCCTCGCTGCCGAGGCGCCGAGTGCGCTGACCGGCTCGTGTATCGACGTGTTCGGGTGACGTATGGGAGGTAGCCGCGAGGATATCGACCCTGCGTTCCTCGACGGACTCCCGATCTTTCCGCTGCCCAATGCGGTGCTTCTGCCCGGCGGGCTGATGCCGCTACACGTCTTCGAGCCGCGCTACCGCGAGATGACGCGCGACTGCCTGGAGGGCGGACGGCTCATGGCCGTCGCGCGCCTGCGTCCCGGGTACGAGGCGCAGTATCACGACCGGCCCGCGGTGTTTCCGGCGTGCGGGCTGGGGCGCATCATCGCCTCCGAGGAGCTGGCCGATGGCCGCTTCCTGCTCGTGCTGCGCGGCGTGGCGCGCGTGATGATCGAGCGCGAGCTGCCGGCGGTGCGGAGCTACCGCGAGGTGAAGGCCAAGCTGGTCGAGGACGACCGCTCGCTGCGCCCGCAGGCGACGCACGTCGCGCACACGCAGCTGCTCGCGCTGTGCGACCGGCTGGCCAGTGTGCTCGACCGTGGCGGCGAAGAGCTGCGGTCGCTGCTGAGCGAGTGCAAGTCGCCCGGCTCGTGCGCCGACGCCATCGCCGCGGCGCTCATCATGGATCACTGCGAGCGGCAGAAGCTGCTCGAGACGTACGACCCCGCCGACCGTCTCGAGCGCACCGCCGAGCACGTGGGTCGGTTGTTGTGCCAGCTCGCGCCCCGCGAAGGCCGCGCGGTCAATTAGGCGCCGGCTCGGCGGCGAGACCTTCGTCGAGCGCAGCGATGCGCTGGCGGATGCCGTCGGGCAGCTTGGCGTCGGCGACCTGGCTGTGACCGTCGGCCACGAGCTTCGTGAAGAGCGCGAGCGCGTGCTCGAAGCGGGCGCGCGCCGAGACCCAGCGTGCGCGGCGCTCGGCGCCGGTGACCTTCTCGCCGAGCGAGTCCTCGAGCTGGGCCAGCTCGAGGATGGACATGGCGACGTCGCGGCGGGCGCGCGCGTCGCCCGGGTCGGCGGCGAGCGTGGCCTCGTCGATGGCGAGCGCGCGCAGCGTCAGGTCGTACGCGGCGGTGAGGTCACCGCGTTTCTTGCGGACCTTGACCAGCTTGTTGAGCGCCGACGAGACGTCGCGGCGGGCGAGCGCGCTGTCGGGCTGCGCCCGTGAGAGTCCTTCGCGCAGCGAGAGTGCCTCGCGATACGCGGCCTCGGCGGGGTCGAGGTTGCCGCCGGCGCGGTGGGCGTCGCCGAGCTTGATGTGGAGCGTCGCGAGGAGCTTGCGATCGCGCGCCTCGGTCGACGTGAAGCGTTCGCGCGCGCCGGCGAGCGCCTGCTGGTAGAGCGCGAGCGCGTCCGCGACGCGCTCTTGCTCGAAGCGAATGTCCGCCAGGCCGGACCACATCGTGATGCGTTCGCGCTCGACGTCGGGCGTCGACGGCACGGTGTCGAGCAACGCGAGCGCCTGGCCCTCGAGCGTGGCCGCGCCGTCGAGATCGCCGGCGAACCACTTCAGCGCGGAGAGCCGATCGTGCAGCACGGCGCGCTCGATCGTCGCCTCGGGGTCCTGGGGATAGCGCGTGGCCCAGCGCTCGCTCACGGCGAGCGCCTTCCGGTAGCTGGCCTCGGCGCCGGCCGTGTCGCCGAGGTTGGGATTGGCGGGGCTGCCCTGCACGTCGCCGAGCTTGCGGTAGCCGGTGACCAGCTCGCGCGCGAGCGCCGGTGAGTCGATGCCCTCGGCGGCGAGCGCGTCGAGGTACGCGAGCGCGCGCTCGACCACGACGCGGCGCGCGGGCGTCGCGCCGGCGAGCGGGGCGATGGCGTCGTCGACGTCGAAGACCAGCGCGGCGGCGAGGCCGCGGACCTGCACCAGACGACGCTCGGCGAGCGCGCGCTCGCGGCGGGCGACCTCGGCCTGCCGGCGCGTGCTGACGAGGCCGACGATCAGCGCGGCGACGACGGCGAACGCTGCCACCAGCGGGATCCAGTGGCGGCGCGCGAAGCGACCTGCGCGATACGGGACGCCGTCACCGCGCGCGCGGACCGGCAGCCCGTCGAGGTGGCGGCGCACGTCGTCGGCGAGATCGGCGACGCTGGCGTAGCGGCGCTCGGGCTCCTTGCGCATCGCCATCGCCACGATGGTGTCGAGGTCGCCGCGCAGGCGGGCGGCCTCGTCGGTGGCGACCGCGCTGGGACGAGGCGGCGGCTCGTCGCAGATGGCGCGCGCGAGCGCCGCGCCCTCCCCCGCGAACGGTCCCTTCCCCGTGAGCAGGACGAACAGGAGGATCCCGAGGCCGTGGATGTCGGTCGAGGTCGTGACCGCCTGACCGCGCACCTGCTCGGGGCTCGCGTACGCCGGCGTGGCGAGGCGCTGCTCGTCGAGCGTCGCGCCGGCGCCCGGCACCAGCAGCTTGGCGATGCCGAAGTCGAGGAGGCGCGGCGTCCCGTCGTCGCCGACGATCACGTTGGCGGGCTTGAGGTCGCGGTGGACGACGAGCGAGCGGTGCGCGCGCTGGACCGCGTCGCACAGCGCCAGGAACACGTCGAGGCGACGGCGCAGCGGCGGCTTGCGCGCGGCGATCCAGCGGTCGAGCGGAAGCCCTTCGACCAGCTCCATCACGAAAAACGGGCGGCCGTCGTCGGTCTGGCCGCCGTCGAGGAGGCGCGCGATCGACGGGTGGTCGAGCTCGGCGAGGATGGCGCGCTCGGCGAGGAAGCGGCGCACCACGCGTTCGGTGTCCATGCCGCGCGCGATGAGCTTGATCGCCACCTCCTTCTCGTAGGCGCCGTCGGCGCGCCGCGCGCGATAGACCGTGCCCATGCCGCCGCGCCCGATCTCCTCGACCACCTGGTACGGACCGAGGCGGTCGCCGCGCGCCGCGACGTCGCCGGCGAGATCACCGACGAGCCCCGGGCCGTGCTCGAGGAAGCCCTCGGTCTTGGCGGCGGCGACCGCGTCGAGGAGCGCGACCAGCTCGTCGCGCTGCGTGGGATCCTCGCGCCCGATCGCCGCCAGGCGCTCGGCGCGCGTGTGCGGGTCGAGCGCCGAGAGCTCGTCGAACGCCGTGGTGATGCGCTGCCAGTCCTCGGGCGTCACGTCGCAAGCTCGCGCAGGAGGAACGCGCGTGCCACGCCCCACGCGCGCTTCACCGTCGCGGGCGAGCTCTGCAGCGCGGCCGCGGTCTCCTCGATCGTGAGGCCGCCGAAGTAGCGCAGCTCGACGATGCGCGCCTGCTCGGGCGCGAACGCGCTCAGTCGTTCGAGCGCCTCGTCGAGGCGGATCAGATCGACATCGCGCGCGGGCGCGGCAGGCTCGCGGTCGGTGTCGAGGTGCACGGTGAGACCGCCGCCGCGCTTGGCGGCGCGCTTCTGGCGCGCGTGATCGACGAGGATGCGGCGCATGAGCTGCGCCGCCGTCGCGACGAAGTGGACGCGGTCCTGCCACGCGATCGGATCGGCGCCGGCGAGCCGCTCGAACGCCTCGTGCACCAGCGCGGTCGGCTGCAGCGTGTGATCGGACCGCTCGCGCGCGAGGTGACGAGCCGCGATCTGCCGGAGCTGTTCGTAGACCTGCGGTCCGAGCTCGGTGACGCCGCGCTCTGCCATGGACCTCCAGTTATACGCGAGCCGCTGATTCGGCATGCCGAATCGGTCACTCGAGGTCCCACCCCGCATGTCGATCCGCGCGCTTGTGGCTGGCGCGCCGCGTGCTGAATGCCCAGCGCATGCACGCACGAGCCTCCCGCTCCGCTTCTTCCGCCGAGGAAACGTCATCTGCCGCACGCGCGCCCGGCAAGGCCGCGCCCACCGACGGCATGCTCCCTCCCGACGTCTCGACGCCGATGGGCGCGCTCCTGGGCCACGACGTGTCGAACGTCACGGTGCACCAGGACGGCAAGGCCGACGCGATGGGCACGCGCGCGTTCGCGCAGGGCGACGCCCTGCACTTCGCGGCGGGCGCGTATCAGCCGGAATCGCCGGCGGGCCTTTCGCTCATCGGCCACGAGCTCGCGCACGTGGCGCAGCAGCGCGAGGGTCGCGTCGCGCCCACCGGCGTGGCCGGCGGCGGCGCCACGGGTGGCGGCATCGCCGTGAACACCGACCCGTCGCTCGAGGCCGAAGCTCACGCCACCGGCGCGAAGGTGGCCCAGGGCTTCGACCTCGACGGGTTCCTCGACTTCGGTGGCGCGGCGCGCGCCGGTGCCGTCGCCGCGCCGGTCGCGCAGGGCGAGGATCTGCCCGCCGCGCCCGCGCCGGCGGCTCCTGCTGCAGCGGCGAGCGCGATGCCCCCCGAGGTGATGGCGCGCGTCGGCGCCGAGTTCGAGCACACCGCCGACACCTCCGCCAAGCGCAGCTATCGCATCACGCCCGCCGGCGGCTTCCTGATGATCGCGTCGTCGACCGGGCGCGGCGTCGGCGTCGAGTTCACGAAGCTCACCAACGAGGCCGCGTGGACCACGCTCTGCACGTACGTGGCCGCGAACGCCGCCACGATTCCCGCCACGGTCCCTGCAGCGCCGGGCACGCCGACCACCGGTGAGCAGCCCGCGGCCGAGCCCGGCTTCTTCGACGATCCGCTGGCCGCGATCGGCGGTGCCATCTCCGGCGCCGTCGACGGCGCGATCAACGTGGGCAAGGCGATCCTCGGCCTCCCGTCGGACATCATCAACGCAGCGCTCGATCTGCTCATCGGCGAGGGCCCCGCTCCGGCCGAGGACGCTGCGCCGGCCACGGGGGATCCTGCCGCGAAGGATCCAGCCGCCGGCGACGGCGCCGCCGAGGAACCGATCGCGCCGGCGCCCAGCGGCGCGGCGCTCCCCGGTGTCTTCGAGGTCATCGACAAGTGCGCGTGGCTCCGCGACGGCACCGGCGCGCAGCTCACGACCAAGGTCGAGCTGGGCACCAAGGTCTACATCCTCGAGACCCGCAAGAACGGCAGCTCGCAGATGGCGAAGATCGCGACGCCCGAGGGCGTGACGCCGGCCATTACCGCCGATAGCGACACGTGGACGTCCATCGCGAACCTCGGTGGCAAGGGCGAGGACGTGAAGACCGAGGTCGACGGCGACTTGCCGCCCGGACGCAACCCGGGGACGAGCCCGTTCAAGTGGGGCTTCGGCCCGGGCTTCCTCACCAGCGAGGACGAGACCGTGCTCGACAGCTCGCTCTGGTCGAAGGTGCAGCAGCTCCTGTCCTGGGCGATCCAGAACGACATGGTGACGAGCAGCATCACCATCTCCAGCGGCTGCCGCGGCAAGCCCACGGCCCATCGATGGTGCGTCGCGTGGGAGATCGTCTACAACTCGAACGTCACCTACGACGCGGTGAAGGCGCTCCCCGGCGGCAAGGACGCCGATGGGACGCAGTGGTACCAGGAGGGCTGGACGTGGGAAGAGGTCCAGGCCAACGCCAGGGCCATCGGCGAGGCCGATCGCGGCAAGCCCACGAACACGGCCCAGAACTCGAAGGCGCGCGCCGCCGGTGGATACGAGAAGGGTGATCCGAAGCGCGCGCCGCTCGGCAATGGCGCCGGCGTGTCGAAGCATGTCTATGGCAACGCGATCGACGTCAGCATCCCGTGGCGCGCGCCGGGCAAGGACGCCTCGACGGGCGCCTCCGACATCTGGGCGTGGGAGAACATCTACGCGCAGTTCGGCCTGGTGCGAAACCTCCACAAGGACGTGGTCAAGTCAGGCGCCGAGGACTGGCACATCCAGGAGAAGCCCGAGGCCCAGGCCACGGACTGAGCCAGCAATGACGGGCACTTGTGAAATAAGCGCGGGTCGCGTGAGCCGAATGGCGCGCCGTTCTCGCTTCTCCCAGCGATGGCGCTCTTTCTCGTCAACGACGACGCCGCGGACACGGCGCAGGATCTCGTCGAGCTCGGCGCGCACACCGTCGTGGTCGCCGACGCGGTGATGCGCGACGTGTACGCGCGGGCGCGGCGGCTCGCGCGCGCGGACGTGCCGGTGGCGATCCAGGGCGAGACCGGCACCGGCAAGGAGCTGGTCGCGCTCGCGCTGCACGTGTTCTCGGCGCGCGCGGGCGGACCGTTCGTCGCGATCAACTGCGCCGCGATTCCCGAGAGCCTGGCCGAGGCCGAGCTGTTCGGTCACGCGCGCGGGGCGTTCACCGGCGCGATCGCGCCGCGCGCGGGCCAGCTCGAGGAGGCGTCCGGGGGGACGCTGTTCCTCGACGAGGTCGCCGACCTGTCGCTCGCGATGCAGGCGCGCCTGTTGCGTGCGCTCGAGTGCGGCGAGGTGCGGCGGCTGGGCGAGAGCGCCGCGCGGCGCATCGACGTGCGCGTGGTGTGCGCATCGCACAGGCGCCTGCGCGACGAGGTCGCGGCCGGCAGGTTCCGCGAGGACCTGTACTACCGGCTCGGCGTCGCGCAGCTCGAGCTGCCGCCGCTGCGCGAGCGACCGCGCGATCTGGCGGCGCTGTCGGCGCGGTTCGTCGAGGGGGCCTGCGCGCGCATGGGACGGCGGCCGCTGCGGCTGTCGGCGGCGACGACCCGCGCGCTCGAGGTGCGGCGGTGGTCGGGCAACGTGCGCGAGCTGCGACACGTCCTCGAGTGCGCGGTCGCGCTGACCGACGACGACGCGCGCGAGCTCGCGCCGTGGCACCTGCCCGCCGAGCTGACGCAGGCTGGTGCGACCGACGCGACAGCCGCACGCACGGCGGGCACGGCGACGGCGGCGCCCGGCGGATCGTTCCGGCCGATCACCGAGGAGCTCGAGGAGCTCGAGCGACGACGCATGATCGAGGCGCTGCGCGCGAGCGATGGCGTTCACGTCCACGCCGCGCGACTCATCGCGATGCCGGGGCGCACGTTCGCGACCAAGCTGCGGCGCTACGCGATCGGCGATGGTGAGTGGAAGACGACGTGACGGCCGCGCCGGAGGTGCGGTGCGTCAGGCTGGCTTGCCGCCGGCCTTCTTGAACAGCGCCCGCGCCTCGCGGCCGGCGGCCTTGGCGCCGAGGTGCGGACGAGCCGCCGTGATGTGGCGTCCGACCGGGCCGGCGATCTCGCCGCGCTTGGCGACGAGCTCGAACAGGGTACCGGCGCGCTCGACGTAGGCGGCGTCGTCGAGCGCGACGAGCTCGTCGAGACGCTCGACGAGCGCGGCCTCGAGCGCGTCGGCCGGCAGCGTGTCGAACACGGCGCGCGCGGTCGAGCGCTTGATGAGGCCGGGGCGGTCCTCGACGAAGCGGACCAGCAGCGGGACGGCGGCAGGGCCGACGGCGGTGAGCGCGTCGGCGATGATCTCGGGGCGCCAGGTCGCCTCGTAGGCGGCGAGGAGCGCGTCGATGCCGCGCACGTCGCCGAGGTAGCCGAGCGCCATCGCGGCGGTGACGGCCGTCGACACGTCCTCGGCGCGGCGATGGAGCGCCTGGATGAAGGTGTCGACCGAGTCGGCGTCGCCGAGGCGGCCGAGCGCGCGGCCGGCGGCATCGCGCACGTCGGCGACGACGTCGCCGCCGAAACTGATGCGCAGGAGCGGGATGGCGTCGACGTCGCCCATGTCGGCGAGCCGGCCGGCGGCGCGGGCGCGCGTGTCCTTGCTGGCCGCGTTGAGCAGGTCGCCGCGGTGCTCGGCGGCCTGCGTCAGGTCGAGGGACTGGGCGCCGGCGAGGCGCCCCATCGCGACGCGCGCCAGGCCGCGGATGGTGTGGTCGGTGTGGCGGTCGGCGGCGGCGCGCAGGCCGGCCTTGCCGGGCTCGCCGAGCGCCTCGAGCACGCGCAGCGCGGTGAGCGTCGCCATGCGCGGCGGCGCCAGCATGCGCCCGTAGCGACCCTTGCGCTCGCCGCCGATGCCGGCCGCGATGATGGCGTTGGCCTCCTCGAGCGCGCGTTCGGGGTGGCGCCGCGCGGCGTGGGCGACGAACGGCGAGGCGCTGCCGTCGGCCCACGTCGGGAACACCTTGCCGATCAGCTCCTCCGCGGGGAGCGACTCGTAGTGGCGCGCGTAGCGCGTGGCGGCCTCGAAGCGGTTGATCTCGCCGCGGGCGACGCGCGCCGCGATCTCCGCCGGCTCGAGCACTTCGTCCGACTTTCGGACAAAGACGCTCTGGAACATCGCCGACGCCTCGAGCGCGGCCTTGTCGATCATGGCGGCGCCGGCGAGGCGCGACAGCGCGATGCCCAGGACCTGGTGCAGCTTGATGAGATCGTCCAGGCGCTCGGCCGGTTCGGTGCGCGCGGCCAGGGACGTCAAGACGTCCGCCTGCTTGGCGAGCGAGAGCTCCCTGAGGCGCGTGGCGAGCGGCTCGACGCGGCGTGCGGTGACGGACGTGAGTCCGGCGAAGAGCAAGCCGGCCAGCTCCTCGCGGACCTCGCCGAGCGCGATGGCGGCCGTGGAGAGCCCCATGGCGCGCGCCGTGTGCGCCCAGTTGGAGCGGCCGGGTTCCTCGGCCTCGGCCCGGCGGATCTTGCGCGAGCCGCGCGCCGGATCGACGACGAGCACCGAGCGCAGCTCGAGGCCGCGTCGCCCCTCGACGACGACGGCGAGCGGGATGATGGTGGGGAGCGCGCCGTCGAGGAAGAGATCGCCGACGACGGTGCGCAAGGTCGCACCCGCCAGCGCGGTCGCGACGCGATCGGCGATGCGCTCGTCGTCGGGGAGGAACGCCGCCGACCCATCGGCGTCGGCGAGCTGGAGTCGCCCGCGATCGGCGATGACCATGTCGCATGCGATCGCGACCGGCAGCGTCTCGGGCGCGAACACGTCCTTCTTGTGCTCCTGGAGCGCGGTCATGGCCGCCTTCACGCCGGGGAGCGCCTTCTCCGTGAGGCGCTGGAGCGCCCCGACGTCGAGCGCGCCCCTGACCGGCGCCTCGAGATCGATCCGGCGCGGCGCGTACGACGGGTACAGGCTGCCGCCGGCGCTGCCGAGCACGGTGCCGGCGTAACTCGGCTTGGGCGGCGTGCGCCTGGCCAGGAACGCGGGGAGGATCTGCTTCTCGGCGTAGTGCTCGCCGCTGCCGAGCTCGACGAAGCGGCTCTCCCGGATGACGAAATCGTCCGCGGTCTGGCGCGACAGAAAGCCGACCTCGACCAGATCCAGGCCCGCGACCGGCGCGCGATCCTTCTTCGTCCACGTCTTGCCGATGAGCTCCTCGACGTGGCGATCGTCGAGCGCCTCGCCGCCGAGGTGCTTCTCGAGCTTGCGCGCGGTCAGCAGCAGGTCGGCGAGCAGCTCGGTATACGCGCTCTCGTCGAACGCGTCACCCGCCTTCCGTGCGCGATCCAGCATGTCGGCGAGCGCGACGGTCTTGCCGGAGAGCCGGCGCAGCTTGTGCTCGCGCAGGTTCTCGCCGAGCGCACGCACCTGCGCCGCGCGGTCGTCGGCCATCGCGGCGACGCCGGCCACCGCGAGCTCGCGCACCAGCGTGCTCACCTGCTCGATGCCCTTCCCCATCAGCTCGCGGGCGTCGACCTTGCCCTTCTTGACGGCCTTCTTCTTCCCGTCCGACATGCCGGCCGGTGCGCTGTCGGAGACGGCGAACGAATCGGGCGCGTTGGACCACGCGACGAGCAGCGCGGCGGCGTGCTTGCAGAACGGGCGGCTGCGTGCCGCCATGCACGAGCAGCGGCCGCGCACGCCCTTGTCCTCGAACAGGATCTGCACCTTGTACGTGGCCGAGCCGGCGGCGTCGGCGAAGAGCTTGTGCTCGTAGCGCGCGAGGTGCGCGAGCCCGCCTTCGTCGGCGATGCGCGCGCCCTTGGCCAGCTCGCCGGGATCCGTGACGATCTCGCGGAGCTGCTTGAGGCCGAGCTTCGGGATGTCCCGCGTCTCAGGCACGTTCGCCTCCCGCGGCGTGCTCGCGGATGACGCCGCCCGGATCCTGCCCCTTCATGATGCGCTCGACCACGCGCACCAGCAGCCGGGGCGTGCAGCCGAAGCAGTGGGCGCCGAGCGCGGCGATCTGCGCGGCCAGGTTGTGGTCGTAGCTCGGCTTGCCGCCGTCGGTGAGCGCGAGGAGGACCAGCACCTTCACCTTCGACTCGCACAGCTCGCGCACGCGCGCGACCAGCTCGGTGGCGTTGCCGCCTTCGTAGAGGTCGGTGATGAGGAGGAAGATGGTCTTCTCGGGGCGCTCGATGAAGTGCGTCTGCACGTAGGCGACGGCGCGGTTGATGTCGGTGCCGCCGCCCAGCTGCGATGCGAACAGCACCTCGACGGGATCGACGAGGAGCGGCGTCACGTCGACGATCTCGGTGTCGAAGAACAGGAGCCGCGTCTGGAGGACGTCGATCGACGCGAAGATCGCGCCCATCACCGAGCTGTAGACCACGCTCTGCCCCATCGAGCCCGATTGATCGACGGCGATGACGACCTCCCAGTCGTGACGCCGCCGCTGGTTGGCCCAGAAGTAGACGCGCTCGGGGACGAGGCGCTTGTGCTCGCGATCCCAGCCGCGCAGGTTCTTGTTGATGGTGCGCTTCCAGTCGAGGTTGCGCGCGATCTTGAGCGGGCTGTCGTGGCTGCGGCGCGCGGCCCCGAGGAGCGAGGTGCGGACCTCCGACTCGAGCTGCTTGCGCAGATCGTCGACGACCTCGCGCACGATCTGGCGCGCGATGTCCTTGGCCTTGTCGGGGACGAGCCCGCGCGCGGAGAGCAGCGTGGCGACGAGGTCGACGTTCTTCTCGAGGTACGGCAGCGTCTCGGGCTCGAAGAGCAGCTCGGTGAGCCCCTTGCGGTCGATGGCGTCCTTCTGCACCAGGGCGACCACGTCCTTGGCGAAGAACTCGCGGAGGAGGCCGAGCCATTTCGGGAGGTACGGGCGCGAGGCGCCGGTGCCGCCGCGTCGCTCGTCGTCGTAGACGAAGCCGAGCGCCTGATCGAAGTCACCGAGGCGCCCCTCGTCGACGCCGCCGACGCCGGAGAGTTGCCCGAGGCCGCCGAGCGAGAGCTCGGGCGCGACCTTCTCGGCTTCGGGACCGAGGGCGAGGCGCCAGCGCAGCAAGGCTTCCGCGTCCGGCTGTGCGAGCGGCACCGCCGGGGCCTGCGTCTGCGACGGCCCTTTGCTGGATTTCTTCGTCATAGCAGGTCATCCAGGTCATCCATCGCGGCGGCGATGTCGGCGCTCATCTCCTTCAGCTTCTCGACGTCCTTCTCGGCGAGCACCTGCGCGGCCGCCTGCGCCGACGCGCCGATCTTGCGGTGCGCGAGCAGGTTCTCGAGGAGGTAGCGGCGCTCGGTCGCGCCGAGGCCCGAGAACGCGCGGCGCAAGAGCGGCGCCATGTCGCGGAAGCGGTCGGCGGCGATGGCCTGCACGAACTGATCGAGCGCGCCCACCACCGCGCGATTCTTGACGAGCACGAGCGCGTTCACGCCGAGGAACCCCTCGAGGAACGCGGCCCCGGCGCGCGGGTCGACGAGCGACGAGAGTCGCAGCGAGACGAGGGCGACGACCTCGTCCTCGGTGAGCTTCTCGGCCAGGTAGAGGAGGCCCGCGAGGAGCCCGCCACACGCCGGATGGATGCGGTCGCTGCGCGACAGCTGGTCCGCGGTGTCGAACCAGAGGTCCCGATCGATGCGCCGCTGCGCGAGGGCGAGCTCGTGCAGGATGCGCATGGCCTGGCGGGCGGGCTGCACTGCGGCGTCGTCGCCCTGGCACGCACCTTCGACGCGGAGGACGGCGCGGGCGAACGTCTTCTCGCAGAGCGCGAGGATCACTTCCTCGCTGGCGTCGTCGGCGCCGCGCGAGCTGCCGTAGCTGACGAGCCCCGACAGCGCCCGGGCAGCCTTGGCGAGCGACGCCAGGTCGTCGTCGATCGCGGCGAGCCGCTCGGTCGCGGCCAGCGCCTCGCCGATGACGCGCGGCGCGCGCGTGACGACGGCCTCCATGAGCACGTGCGCGGCCTCGGCGGCGGTGGTGACGCCGGTGAGCCGGTCGGCGAGGCGGCGCTCCGCGACCTGCACCAGCGAGTCGCCGTGCACGATGTTCTCGATGAGCGCGACATCGGTGGACGGCGTCCACTGCGCGTCCCAGTGCTCGCGCACGCGTGCGAGCGCGTCGAAGCCGCCGGCGACGTCGTCGGGCGTCTGGCCGGCGCCGGCGACGGTCTGCGAGCCGCGGTACGTCGCGTACGGGACGTCGGCCACGCGGAGGCGATGCAAGAACACGCTGGTGTCCACCTGGACCGGGTCGCCCAGCTTGAGCGTGAAGGCTTCGGCCTCGTCGGAGCGCGGGAGGCCCTTGGCCCTGACCTCGCGCCAGAACTCCTCCTGGAGCGAGTTGCGCCCGATGCGCGCGCCGACCCTGCCGACGGTCTTGCCGATGACCGTGGGCCAGAGGAACCCATCGACGTGCTGCTTCTCGCCGCGGCAGAGCGTGGAGATGGAGGCGTCGCGGATCTCGTCGAGCCCGGGCGCGTGTTTGCCGCGCAAGCCGGCCAGCATGACGGCGAGCCGGTACGCTTCGATGGTGTCGGCGAGGGACGCCGCGAAGCCGCGAACGCGCAGGTGTTCCGTGAACTCGATGAGGACCTCGAGCGTGGCGCGCGTGTAGTCGCAGCCGCGGTCGTGGGCGCGCTGGTAGTAGCGCGGCGCGCGGTTGCCGGCGCCGTAGCCGACCTGCGCGGCGAGCCGCGTGAACGAGTACGGGATGAGCGTCACCGCGGTGGCCACGGGTGGCGGGATCTGGGCCTCCAGCGTGGCGTCGATGTCGGCGGCGACCATCGCCGCGGCGTGCGCGCCGCCGACGACCACGGCGATCTCGCCGGGCGGCGTTCCGCGATCGATCTCGGCCAGGATGTGCCGCGCCATGCGCGCGTCGCGGGCGCGGTCACGCGTGCGCGAGTGGCGCAGGCGCACGAGCTCGCACCATTCGAACATGGCGCGCCGGAAGTCCTCGTGGTGGTAGGCGGGCGCCTCGAACCAGGCTTCCCAGAGCTCCTCGAAGCTGCGGAAGCCTTTGTTGCGAGCGATGGCTTCGTCGGAGAGGAAATCTTCGGGCTCGGATTCGGGCTCGGATTCGGTTTCGGTTTCGGTTTCGGCGTCGGCGTCGGCGTCCGCGTTCTCGGCGGCGTGCCGCTCGGCCCGATCCTTCGCGTCCTGCGCGATCGCCTCGCCCGTCGAGATGTCGATCGGTTCGACGCGAACGCCGCGCTCGTGCGCCCACTTCATCGCGACGTACTCCGGCGAGTACGTCGCCATCGGCCACAGCGCGCTTTCGGGCGGGCCGTCGGTCCGATAGCCCAGGAACGCGACGGGCGGCTCGGTGTCCGCGTCGAACAGGTGCGGGATCAGCGCGGCTGCATCGCTCGGCTCCTCGACCATCACGACCGTCGGCTTCACCGCGTCGAGAAAGGCGCGCAGGGCCGCGCTCGTGCGCGGCGAGTGATGCCGCACCGGGAAGATCGCGCAGTCGCGCAGTCGTGTGAGGTCAGCGCCCATCGTTGTTGGTCAGCGCAGCTGGTCGTCGTCAGCCTACCCGGAGCAACTCAGGCACTCACGTGCCCGACTTGACGTGCTGCCGGGCTGACGCGACCAGCTCCTTCCATGGGCTCGGCCGTCCCTTCGCGGCGGTCTCGACGTACTCGCGCAGCACCTTCACGTCGTCGATGTTCTCCTTCGCGATCGCGCCGACCAGCGAGCGCGTCACGTCGTCGGGCGTCACCTTCCCGGCGCCGAAGCTCTGGGCCAGGATGCCGCTGTTGAACAGCACGGAGATGGCCTCCGCCGTCGACAGCACCGCGCTCGGCGTCTTGAGCTTGGTCTTGCCGTCCTTGGTGACGCCGGCGCGCAGCTCCTGGAACAGGGTGACCAGCATCCGCGCGATCTCGGCCGGCGGCTCGGTGCCGACCTGGTAATCGCTGCGCAGCTCGGCCTCGCGGCGCGTGACGATCTTGATCTCCTGCTCGAGATCCTCGACCACCGGCACCGTCACGAAGTTGAAGCGGCGCTTCAGCGCCGCGCTCATCTCGTTGACGCCGCGGTCGCGCGTGTTCGCGGTCGCGATGATGTTGAAGCCGCGCTGCGCCGTCACCATCTCGTTGAGCTCGGGGATGCTGGTCTGCTTCTCGCTCAGGATCGAGATCAGCGAGTCCTGGATCTCCGACGACGTGCGCGTGATCTCCTCGAAGCGCGCACACTTGCCCTCGCGCATCGCGCGCAGCACCGGCGATGCGACGAGCGCCTTCTGGCTCGGCCCCTCGGCGAGCAAGAGCGCGTAGTTCCACCCGTACTTGATGTGCTCCTCGCTCGTGCCCGCCGTGCCCTGCACCACCAGCGTGCTCGTCCCGCTGATCGCCGCCGCGAGGTGCTCGCTGAGCCAGCTCTTCGCCGTGCCCGGCTCGCCGGCGAGCATGAGCGCGCGGTCCGACGCGAGCGTCGCGATCGCCACCTGCACCAGCGACCGGTCGCCGACGTACTTCGGGGTGATGGTCGCGCCGCCCACCGCCTTGTCGGCGCCCAGGATGTACGTCTCCACCGCCCGCGGCGACAGCGCCCAGCCCGGCGGCTTCGCGTCCTTGTCCGCCTTCGCGAGCGCCTTCAGCTCGTCCTCGTACTTCTTCTCCGCGGGCAACCGGATTTCCGCCATGGGCCGGGGATTGTACGCCACGCCGCGCAACCCGCCCGCCCGCACCCACCGTCGGGAAGGCCAAGCGCCGCCCCCCGCGATGACGGCCTTCGAGGAAGAGGAACGCGACCCGGACGATGGGAAGCCATCGCCTCCGTTCTGGCGTTGCTTCGTTCCTGGGAATGCCGGTACGGCGCGGAGCTCGTCGCGCATTCCACGAGCGACCATGCGCGGCACTGATTGTCATTCGCGTTAACTCGCGATATAAGCGGGAAATCATGTTGCGGCGCGGCGCGGCGGGGGCGAAGAAGACGAGGCGGACGAAGCGAGGTTCGACGACGAACGCGGCGCCGAAGGCGGGCGAGCAGCTCGAGCTCGCGATCACGAAGCGCAAAGGCAAATGGGGCGGGCAGCGGCCCGGCGCCGGGCGGCCGCGGAAGAAGAACGCGATCCGCCACGACGCGCGACCCGACCTGCCCAAGGACACGCCCGTGCACGTGTCGATGCGCGTCGTGAAGGAGGTCGGTCGCCTCCGGCGACCGGAGCCGTTCGCTGCGATCCGGCGCGCCGTCGGTGCGTGCATCGGGCGCAGCGACTTCCGGATCGTCCACGTCAGCATCCAGTCGAACCACATCCATCTCATCGTCGAGGCCGACGACAAGTACGCGCTCGCCAACGGCGTGCGCGCCTTCATGATCGCCGCGGCGCGCTACCTGAACCAGATCACCGGCCGTCGCGGCACCGCCTTCGACGGCCGCTACCACGCGGTCCCGCTCACGACGCCGCTCCAGGTCCGAAACGCGCTCTGTTACGTTCTCAACAACTGGCGCCGCCACCGCGAGGACTACGAGGCGCCGGCCCAGGTCGACAAGTACTCCACCAGCATCCTCTTCGACGGCTGGGCCGGCCTGACGAGGCCGTTCAAGGTCCCCGCCAACTACGAGCCCATCCCCGTCTCGGGCGCGACGACCTGGCTCCTCACCACTGGCTGGCGCAAGCACCACCCGCTCATCCGCCTCGACGAGACACCCGGCCCGCTACGCGGCCTCGTCGACTGAGGCCACGCGCGGCAATCGCCGGCATCCGAGCCGCGCGCGGCGCGCGGTCGGCTACGCTCGTCGGCATGGGCGACACGCCCGCTGTTCCGGAACTACCTCAGCCGCCGCCGCGACTGCCCGCCACCGAGGGCGACCTCGACGCGTGGCACACGTACGCCGAGGTGCTTCGCGACGGCGGCGACCCACGTGGGTCGCTGATGCTGCTCGATCTCTCGTTGCCCGCGCTCGTCGATCGCCAGCAGGTCCGCACCTTGAACCATGCGTGCCACCGGCTCTGTCGCATCCGCCCCGCGACGCCCGCGACGTGGAGTCTCGCGCACGCGCGCGACCTCGCGATCTACCCGTCCAGCGGACTCCCGTGGCGAGTCGCGGGCTGCTCGCCGGAGCACGGAACGTTCGCGAACGCGCATGACTTTCTGCGGTCCGCGCCCGGCTCCGAGGCCGCGAGGGCAGCACGGCGTGGCTCGGGCTCGTCGACGACCGCTTCGACGCCGTCGACGTCGACACCATGTACTTGAACGACGACGATCTCGGCCTGCTCTCAGACGTTCTCTCGCGCACCTCGCGCGTGCGTGTTCGAGTGAACCGACGCGCTGGCGCCCTGCTCGGCAACGACCGCGTGCTCGTTGGCACCGGCCGCGCCGCGCGAGAATGCCGCCCCCGCGACCCCCGCGCCTACTTGATGACCGCGAGCCGCGGCGAGCGCTTCGGCTTGCCGAGCACCGTCGACGCGATCTTCAGCGCCACGGTCGACGCGAGGTTCATGAAGTTCTGGCTGATCGCGCTATCGGGGCTCGCCACCACGATGGGCACGCCGGCATCGCCGCCGAAGCGGATGCGCGTGTCGATCGCGATCTCGCCCAGGAACGGCGCGCCGACCTCCTGCGCCAGGCGCTTGCCGCCGCCGTGGCTGAAGATCTCGTCGTGGTGTCCGCACGCCGGACACACGTAGAACGACATGTTCTCGACGATCCCCAGGATCGGAATCTCGACCTTCTCGAACATGGCGATGCCCTTCACCACGTCGACGATCGACACCTCTTGCGGCGTCGTCACCATCACCGACCCCGTGATCGGAATCAGCTGGGACAGCGACAGCTGCACGTCGCCGGTTCCCGGCGGCAGGTCGCAGATCAGGTAGTCGAGCTCGCCCCACTGCACGTCGCCGAGGAACTGCTGCAAGAGGCGGTGCACCATGGGACCGCGCCACACGACCGCCTCGCCCTTGTCGACGAAGAAGCCCACCGAGATGACCTCGATGCCGTGGTGGATCGCCGGCGTGATCTTCTGGTTCTCGGTCGTCCCCGGCGGACGCTCGGGCGGACCGAGCATGGTCGGGATCGACGGACCGAAGACGTCCGCATCGAGGAGCCCGACGCGCGCGCCATGGCGGTGCAGCGCCAGCGCCAGGTTGGTCGCCACCGTCGACTTGCCTACGCCGCCCTTGCCGGCGGCGACCGCGATGACGTTCTTCGGCCCCTTGAGCAGCGCCTTCTCCGACGGGGCCGGCTGGAACGCCGTCACCACCTCGGGCACCACGGTCACGGCCTTCGCGCCGGCGCCCTTCAGCGCCGCCTCGATCTTGCCGATCAGCTCGCGGCGCAGCGGCTGCGGATACGCCGGCGTCGGGATGGCGAGCTTCACCAGCACCTTGTCGCCGTCGATCTCGCAGCCGTTGTAGATGCGGTGCCCGACGATCTCGACGCCGAGCGCCGGGTCGATCACCGTCGAGAGGACTTCCTTGACCTTCGCTTCGTTCATGTTCTTCGTTTCAGGCGGCAGAGCCTCAGCCCAGATGACCCATCTTGGCCTTCTTGACCTCGACGTAGTCCGCAGCATGCTCGGTGACGCCGACCCAGTGCGGCTCCGCCGTCACCTTCAGCCCTGACCGCTCGAGCCCGGCGATCTTCGCCGGGTTGTTCGTCATCAACCGCACCGACGACGCACCCAGCTCGCGCAGGATCGACGCCGCCAGATCGTAGCTGCGCAGGTCCGCGTCGAACCCCAGCTGCAGGTTGGCGTCGACGGTGTCGTGGCCCTCGTCCTGGAGCGCGTACGCGCGGACCTTGTTGCCGAGCCCGATGCCGCGCCCTTCCTGAACCAGGTACACGACCACGCCCCGACCCTCTTTCGCGATCCGCGCGAGCGCCGCGTCGAGCTGGTCGCGGCAGTCGCAGCGCAAGCTCCCCAGCACCTCGCCCGTGAAGCACGACGAGTGGACGCGCGTAAGCACGTCCTCGCCGTTCGCGGTGGTCACGTCGCCCATCACCATCGCCACGTGCTCTTCACCGTCGGCGAACCCCGGCATGGCGTCGGGCGTCCGGTACACCACCAGGCGGAACTCGCCACGGGGAGTAGGCAGCCGCGCCTCGGAGTAGCGGACGACGTCCATCGGGTCGCTACTCTTGGCACCCGGCCCCGCCCTTGTCAACGGCGAGGAAAGCTCGGGAAAGCATCGCAACCAGCCGGATTCTCTCGCGTTGACAGCCCCACGCCGCAGCCGTAGGGTGGGCTCATGGCTGTCCGCGACATGGTCATCTGGCCCGATCCACGGCTTCGACAGCCGTCGGAGGCGGTTACCGATTTCGGTCCGTCCCTGCGCCAGCTCTTCCAGGACCTCGTCGACACCATGTACGCCGAGCGCGGCCTGGGCATCGCGGCGCTGCAGATCGGCGATCCGCGCCGCATGTTCCTCGTCGAGCCCGAGCTCGCCGGCAAGTCCAAGGACGATCCGCCGGTCGCGTTCGTGAATCCCGAGGTGGTGTGGACCAGCGAGGAGATGCAGAAGTCCGACGAGGGCTGCCTCTCGTTCCCGGACATCTACATCCAGGTCGAGCGCCCCATGAAGGCGCGCGTGAAGGCGCAGGACCTCGACGGCAACTGGTTCGAGATGGAGGGCGAGGCGCTCATGGCGCGCTGCCTCCTCCACGAGTACGACCATCTGACGGGCAAGCTGCTCGTCGACTTCGTCGGGCCGCTCAAGCGGCAGATGATCAAGCGCAAGCTGCAGAAGAACGCCGATCGCGCCGAAGTCTGAGCGCGGCCGACCTCGTATGGATGCGGTCTTCGTTCGCGGCCTCGAGTTCGAGGGTAACCACGGCTACTCCGCTGCCGAGCGCCGCGGCACGCGCCGCTTCCGCGTCAGCCTGACGCTCGAGCGCGACCTCACCGCGGCGAGCGCGAGCGACAAGATCGGCGACACCGTCGACTACTGGAAGGTGAGCGATGCGGTCGTGACGATCGGCACCAAGTCGACCTTCCGCCTCCTCGAGGCGCTGGCCGGCGCGATGGCGCAGGCGATCCAGGACCTCTACCCCGACGTCATCGTCACCATCGAGCTCGAGAAGCTCGCCCCGCCCTGCCCCGGCGTCCCCGCGGCGTGCGGCGTCCGCCTGACACGCGCCGCTCGCACCCCGGCCTAGCGAGCGATCAGCGAGCGCTCAACAATGACTCTGGGTGTGCGGGGTCACCGGTGGGGCCCGGTGTCTGTCTCCTTCTGCGCTTCACAAGAAACGCCAATGCCCTACGGGCTCCTAGGCTACCCTCGCGGCGTGCCGCGCGACCCCGACGATCCCACCCGTGCGCTCGAGCCGCCGCGCGTGAAGCGGCCGCAACACGACGACAGCGTCGCCACCGTGCCGGCCGTCGCGCAGGCCGCCAAACCCGGAGAGATCGACAAGGGGCGCTACGAGCTGCGCGACCTGCTCGGCTCGGGGGGCATGGGCGACGTGTGGCTCGCGCTCGACAAGCGCATCGGTCGCGAGGTCGCGGTCAAGGTGGCGCGGCCCGAGGACGACGAGGACATCAAGCGCTTCTTGCGCGAGGCGCGCGTGCAGGGTCAGCTCGATCACCCGGCGGTGGTGCCGGTGCACGACGTCGGCACGCGCGAGGACGGCACGGTCTACTTCACGATGAAGCGCGTGCGCGGCGAGACGCTCGCGACGATCGCGGGGCGGCTCGCGCAGGGCGACGAGGTGGCCCGCCGCCGCTACAACCTGCGCAAGCTGCTCACGGCGTTCCTGTCGGCCTGTCACGCCGTCGAGGTCGCGCACGATCACGGGCTCGTGCACCGCGACATCAAGCCGGGCAACGTCATGCTCGGCGATCACGGCGAGGTGTACGTCCTCGACTGGGGGCTCGCGAAGGTGCGCGGCACCGACGACGTCTCGTCGCGGCCGAGCCTGCCGCCGGCGCTGGCGAAGGGGCTCACCGTCGCCGGGCAGTTCCTCGGCACGCCGGGCTACATGTCGCCCGAGCAGGCGCGCGGCGAATCCGTCGACGGGCGCGCCGACGTGTACGGGCTGGGCGCGACGCTGTTCGAGGTGCTCACCCTCGAGCCGCTCGTGCCGCGCGGCGCGACCAAGGAGGTGCTGGCGGCGACGCTGGCCGGCGTCGACGCGCGCGCGTCGCTGCGCGCGCCCGGCATCGCGCCGGAGCTCGAGGAGATCTGCATCCGCGCGACGGCGACGCAGGCCGCGGATCGCTACCAGACGGTGGCCGCGATGCGCGAGGCGATCGAGCGGTTCCTCGACGGCGACCGCGACCACCAGCGTCGCGCCGCGCTGGCCGACGGCTTCACGGCCGAGGCCGCCGAGGAGGCCACACGCGCCGAGCAGGGCGACGACCGCGCACGTGCGGCGGCGCTGTCGGCGGTCGGGCGCGCCCTCGCGCTCGATCCCTCGCACGCGCAGGCCCAGGCGATCCTCGTGGAGCTCCTGGTGCAAGCGCCGCGGCGCACGCCTCCCGAGGTCGAGCGCGCCGTGAACGCCGCCGAGGACAAGACGTACACCGCGCTCGCCACCGCGGGCGCGTGGATCTACATCCTGTGGCTGCCGATCGCGCTGGTCCTGGTGTGGATGGGCGTGAAGCGCGTCGACCCGATGCTCGGCTGGGTCGGTTTCACCGTCGCCGCTGCGATGACGATGATGATGGCGCGCTCGCGCGGAAAGGCCGACGCCGGGCCGTTCTTCGCCGGGCTCGTCCTGTCGAACATCGCGATCGCGCTCACGTCGCAGATCGCGGGCGCGTTCGTGCTGACGCCGACGCTGTTCACGATGAACACCGTCGGGTTCGTCGTCGCGGCGCGCCGCGCGTGGTTGTGGCCGACGGTCGGCATCAGCACCGCGGCGGCGGTCACGCCGGTGTTGCTCGAATCGGCCGGCATCGTCCAGCGGACCACGGTCATCGAGGGCGGCGCGATCCACGTGCGCTCGAGCGTGGTCGAGTTCGTCGAGCCGCAGACGTCGGTGGCGGCGGTCGGCGTGACCATCATCTTCATCATCATGGTCACGGTCGCCGCCGGCCGGATCCGGCAACGCTTCCTCGATCAGACCCGCAAGGCCGAGCTCGCGTTCTGGCAATTGCGGCAGCTCGTGCCGAAGATCAATCGATGATGCGCTGGGCGCTACAGCGCTCCTGATCAGTCGACGAGCTTGAGGTGGCTCGGGCGCTTGCTGCGCGTCGGCGCCGGCACCGGCGTCGGATCGCGGTGCGCCGGGTCACCGCTACCCGGCGTGACGCTCGCGGCGCCGGCCGCGTCGATGAGATCGTCCGGGATGTCGTCGGGCCACACCATGCCGCGCTGGTCGCCGTCCTGCACCGCCGCGAAGATCGCGACCCACGGCAGCACGCAGCGGAACGGCACGCCGCCGAACGTGAGCGTCCCCGCGATGCCGGTCTCGTCGACGACGAGGTCGGGGATGGGCGGGCTGAGCGCGTAGCCGAAGCGCAGCACCAGCTTGGCCTCGCGCACGAAGCGCGGCGGCACCTGCACGTCGTTGCGGCGCGCGTCGAAGTGGACGAGCACGGGGCCGCGACTGAGCAGATCGTCGACGACGGTGCGCTTGTCGGGCGGCGGGAGCACGGGCTCGGCCAGCGAGTTGGCCGCCTCGATGGCCTCGGGCTCGCGGCCGGTGATCTCGCGGACGTCGTCCGCCGAGATGACGCCCGCGTCGAACGCGTCGCGCATCACGCCGTCGGCATGAGCCGCCGCCGCCATCACGCGCTTGACCAGGCCCTCGGCGTGGTTGGCGTGCCGCACGACCGCGTCGTGCGCCTCGAGCGCGCCGATCTCACCCTTGCGCCACGCCGCGAGGCTGGCGTCCAGGTCGCCCAGCGAGAGCGCGATCCGCCGCTCGATGAGGGCGGTCACCACCTCCTGGATCCGGGCCAGGCGCTGGGCGTCGTCGGTGTCGGACATTGCGCTGGTTCTAGCCGCGTGCGCGCGCCAGGTCAACGGATGGTACGTTGACGGTCGTGACGCCGTTCGTGTTCACCACCCCCGTCCGATTTGCCGACGTCGATCATGCGGGAATCGTGTACTACCCGCGGTTCTTCCACTACTTTCACCTGGCCTTCGAGGAGCTGTTTCGCGTGCGCCTCGGTGCCCGCGCGTACGTCGATCTCCTCGACAAGGACCGGGTCGGGTTCCCCGCCGTGCGCGCCGAGGCCGAGTACCAGGCGCCGCTCGCGTTCGGTGACACCGCCGAGATCGAGCTCACGGTCGAGCGGCTGGGGCGCTCGTCGATCACGTTCCAGTACAAGGTGTGGCGCGCGGCCGAGCCGGGGCGCGAGCGGGTGCAGTGCGCGACCGGCAAGGTCGTCACCGCCGTGGTGGATCTGAGCGCGTTCAAGTCGGTGCCAGTGCCCGAGCGCATCGCGGCGCTCCTCGCCGATCTCGTCGTTCCCTCCGCCGGCGCCTGAGCGGCTACCAGGTCTCGCCGTCGACCAGCCGAGCGTCGACGGTGTGTGGTCGGGTGCCGGGGAGCGCAGCGGCGAGGAGCTTCTGCAGCGCCGCGGCCGGCGTCTTCGCGTGGCCGCGCACCACCACGGCCACCGCACGCCGGCGATCGACGTGGAGGAGGTCGCGTGGCGAGGTCGTGGCGGTCACCTTCACGACCTCGTCGAGCCGGTGGACCTTGCCGTCCTCGGAGCGGATGGGCAGCTCGCCCCAGCGCGTTTCGCCCTCCTCGACCGCCACCACGACGTCCATCTCGAGGTCACGCTCGAGGAACGTCGCGACGCGCTCGCCCACCAGCGCCGCACGGAGCGTATGCGCCACCGTCTCGACGCGGATCTGGCGTTCGGCCGCGGCGGCCCGATCGATCTCCATGCGCTGCCCGGGCGCGAGCTCGCAGCCGCGACACCAGGCCGCCGCCACGCCGGGCGCCTCGCGCAGCCCGGCCAGCGCCTTCCGGCCGGCCTCGCCCAGCGCCGCGGCGTCGTCGCCGGTCAACACCGCCTCGACCACGGGTCCGATCGGCGCGGCCACGAGCGTCACGCGCGTTGGCCGCCCGGGGGTCGTGAACGTCGCCGCGTCCTTCAAGGCGACAAGGCCGAGCTTCGTGAGCTCCTTCTCGACGAGCGCGCGATCCTCGGGCGCACGGATGCCGACACGCATCAGCGCCGGCAGCTTCGCGTCGATGGCGCCGCCGGACGCGAGCTCGACCAGGCAGGTCGCCTCCGACCGCTGCGTGAGCACCGCGACGTCGCGCAGCTTCACGGTGGCGCCGCCTCCGACGACGCCGACGACGGTGTCGGCGATCTGATCGTACGAGGTCGGCCTGTTGACGACGCGGAGCTGCAGGTTCGAAGCGTCGGCGTCGATGCGTCCGGCCGGAATGCCGAGGCTGGCCTCGCGGAACGTGCGCGCGATGTCGGCCAGCGTGAGGCCGAACTGCGCGAGCTTGACGGGCACCACGTCGGCGACGATGCGCGCCTCGCGCACGCCGCACTGTTCGACCCGCGCGACCGGGGCGCGCTCGATCTCGGCGCGCACGCGGTCATACAGCTGCGGCTGGTCGCCCACGCGCGCCAGCACCCACGCCCGCGGACGCTCGGCGAGGTACGGCACCTCGGCCGCGGTCGGCAGCGCGGCGCTGACCGACGATAGCGCCGCCTGCAACGCCTGCTTGGCGCCGAGCACGTCGACACCGCGGCGGAACGTGACGTCGACGGCCGCGCCGCCCTCGGTGGCATGGCCACGCAGCCCGTGGACACCCTTCACCTGGCTCACCGCCTGCTCGATCGGCTCGAGCAGCTGCGTCTCCGCCTCGGCCGCGCTCGCGCCCGGCATCGCCACGGACACCGTCACGACGGCCCCGGGCTGCGGCCCACCGCCGCCACACGCTCCCGCCGCCGCGGCGACCGCGAGCAGCGCCGCCCCTAGCGCGCGACCTTGCGCAGCTCGGGATGCTCGTCGAGCCATGCCTTCAGGCTCTCCTCGCTGATCTCGATCTCGAGGTCCTCGTCGGCGACATGAGCCTGGCATCCGAGCCGCGACTCTGGCCTGACATCGAAGGCCTTGTCCATGATGTCGTTCTCTTTGTCGGCGACCTCGTCGAGCGAGTCGAGCCCGGCCTCGACGTACACGTGGCACGTCGAACAGGCCAGGTTCCCGCCACAGGCGTGACCGACGCGGGCGCCGCACTCCTCGGCGGCGTCGAGGATCGACGTCCCGGTCGCGACCTCGACGACGAGCGGCAGCGAGCCGCGCCCCTGCGGATTTCGGAACGTGATCTTCGCCATCACCTCACCACTTCGTCGACGGTCTTGCCCTTCATCGCCGCCTCGATCGCCAGGTTCATGCGGCGCTCCGCGAACGGCTTGGAGGCACGATCGAGCGCCTCGATCGCGTGGCGGATGGCGACGTGATCGGTGCCGGCCGCCAGCGTCTCGAGCTCCGCCATCGCCGCGCGCGTCGCGGTCTCGACGTCGGCGTCGAGCAGATGGCGGTCCTTCTCCATCGCCGCGCGCGTGGCGGCCAGGATGCGCTCGGCCTCGATGCGCTCGATGCGCAGGTTGCGCTCGGCGAGATCGTCCTCGGCGTGATCGAACGACTCGAGCAGCATCCGCTCGACTTCCTCGTCGGTGAGGCCGTACGACGGCTTGACCTGGATGGTCGCCGCCACGCCGCTCATCTGCTCGTGCGCCGCGACGTGCAGGATCCCGTCGGCGTCGACCTGGAAGCTGATCTCGACGCGCGCCGCGCCCGCCACCATGGGCGGCACGCCGCGCAGCGTGAAGCGCGCCAGCGAGCGACAGGCATCCGCGGTCTCGCGCTCGCCCTGGAGCACGTGCAGGTCGAAGCCGGTCTGGTTGTCGGCGTACGTGGTGAACGTCTGGGTCGCGCCGCACGGGATGGTGGAGTTGCGCGGGATGAGCTTCTCGACGACCCCGCCCATGGTCTCGAGGCCGAGCGAGAGGGGAACCACGTCGATCAGGATGACGTCGGTGGAGCCGCCGGCGAGGACGTCGGCCTGCACCGCCGCGCCCAGCGCGACGACATGGTCGGGATCGAGCTCGCACAGCGGCTCGCGCCCGAACACCGCGCGCACGTGGTCGCGGATGACCGGCGAGCGCGTGGAGCCGCCGACCAGCACGACCCCGTCGAGATCCGCGGCCGCGAAGCCGGCGTCCTTGAGGACGCGGCGACAGGCCTTGGCGCTGCGCTCGAGGAGCGGCGCGCACACCAGCGCGAGCTCCTCGCGGGAGATGGTCCGGTCGACGGTGCGGCCGCCGAGCGTGAAGGCGAGTGGCGCGGTCTCGGCGTCGGTGAGCCGCTCCTTGGCCGCGCGCGCCGCCGCGATCGCGCGTGCGACGTCGCGCCGCGCAGACAGCTGGCTGGCCGGAGCTTCGAGGACGGCCTCCTCGGCGCCGGCGCCGAGCGCCCAGCGCACGAGGGCGCGATCGATGTCGTCGCCGCCGAGCGCCGAGTCACCGCCGGTGGCGCGCACCTCGAAGACCCCGTCGACGAGCGTGAGGATCGAGACGTCGAACGTGCCGCCGCCCAGGTCGTACACGGCGTACGTGCCGCGCGTGCCGCGGTCGAGGCCGTAGGCGAGCGCCGCCGCCGTGGGCTCGGCCACGAGGCGCAGCACCTCGAGGCCCGCCAGCCGGCCCGCGTCGCGCGTGGCCTGACGCTGGGCGTCGTCGAAGTACGCGGGCACCGTGATGACGGCGCCGTCGAGCGCGCCGCCCAGGTCGGCCTCGGCGCGGGCGCGCAGCTCGCCCAGGATCTGCGCCGACACCTGCACCGGCGACAGCTCGCGTCCGTCGCCCAGCTGCACCTTCACCATGCGGCCCGCGTCGTCGACGAGCTGGTAGGGCACCAGCGGCTGGATCGCCGCCACGTCGGCGAGCGATCGCCCCATCAACCGCTTCACGCTGGCGATGGTGTCGGCGGGATGCTCGATGCCACGCGCCACGGCGCCGCGGCCCACGATCGGCTCACCGCCGGTGGGATAGCTCACCACCGACGGCACCATCGCGTCGGTGCCGCCCTCGCCGGCGGTGATGATCGAAGGCGAAGCCTCGGCGACGTGCGCGACGAGCGAGTTGGTCGTGCCGAGGTCGATGCCGACGACGCGCTTCTTGCAGGCGGCCTTGTCCTTGGACTCGCCCGGCTCGCTGATCTGGAACAACATTGATTACTCCTCGTCGAGCGCGGCGTCGCACTCGTCGAGATAGCGCACCACGTAGCGCAGGGTGATGAGGTCGCGCTTGGCCGCGGCGAGCGACTCGGCGTCGCCGGCGGCGAAGAGCGGCGTCAGGCCGGCCTCGAGCGCGCGCTGGCGCGTCTGCATGGCCGCGCACAGACGGCGCACGTCGTCGAGCTTGCCGGCGGCGCGCGCGTCGGAGAGCTCCTCGCGCAGCTCGAGGATCTCCATCAGGAACGCCGGATCGAGCTTCTCGTGGTCACCGATGCTCAGCCCGGCTCGCTCGAGGAGCGCCTCGGCGCGTCGCCGCGGGCGGCGCACGACCTGGTACGCGTCGTTGAGCGCGCGCGCCTTGACCAGCGCGTGGGCGCGCTCGGCCGCCGGCGCGTTGACGAACCGGTCCGGGTGCAGCTCGCGGCTGCGCTCGCGGAAGCGCGTCTCGATCGACTGCGTGTCGAGATCGAAGCGCGCAGGCAATCCGAGCATCGCGAACGGGTCAGGCGTCTGGATCTCGGCCGACAACATCATTCCTCACGACCAGTTCGTCAGAACTGGACCGACTCTCCACAGCCGCACGCGCCCTTGGCGTTCGGGTTGTTGAACTTGAAGCCGTGGCCCATCATCCCGCGCACGAAGTCGAGCTGCATGCCGCGCAGGTAGACGAAGCTCTTCGGGTCGGTCACGACGGTGACGCCGTGCGCGCTGAAGACCTTGTCGGTCGGGCGCGGCTCGTCGGCCCACTCGAAGACGTAGGTGAAGCCGGTGCAGCCGCCGCCGCGGATGCCGACGCGGATCGCCGCGCCCGCCGTGCCGCGCTTGTCGCGCTGCTTGGCGATCTCTTCCGCAGCTGCAGCCGTGATCTCGATCCCCGTGATCGCCGCCGCGGGCGGCGTCTGGACCGACGCGTTGTTGGCGGTGTTCGTGGACATCATCATGAGCCTCGGGCGGCCTGCTTCTTCTTGTAGTCGTCGACCGCGGCCTTGATCGCGTCCTCGGCGAGCACCGAGCAGTGGATCTTGACCGGCGGGAGGTTGAGCTCCTCGACGATCTGCGTGTTCTTGATCGACGCGGCCTGATCGAGGGTCATGCCCTTGATCATCTCGGTCGCGAGCGACGACGACGCGATCGCCGAGCCGCAGCCGAACGTCTTGAACTTGGCGTCCGCGATGACGCCGTCGACCACGCGGATCTGCAGCTTCATCACGTCGCCGCAGGCCGGCGCGCCGACGAGCCCCGTGCCGACGTCATCCTCGTCCTTGCCGAGCGAGCCGACGTTGCGGGGATTCTCGTAGTGATCGATGACTTTATCGGAGTACGCCATGTTGATTCTTCCCGGATGGGGGTTTGGGGGAAGCGTCCCGCTTCCCCCAACGAAATCAGTGAGGTGTCCACTGGATGGAATTGATGTCGATGCCTTCCTGGTGCATCTCCCAGAGCGGCGATAGCTCGCGCAACCGCGCCACGGATTTGACCACCAGGTCGATCGTGAAGTCGACCTCGGCCTCGGTGTTGAAGCGACCGAGCCCGAAGCGAATCGAGGTGTGCGCCAGCTCCTCGCCGACGCCGAGCGCGCGCAGCACGTAGCTCGGCTCGAGCGACGCCGACGTGCACGCCGAGCCCGACGAGACCGCGACGTCCTTGAGCGCCATCAGCAGGCTCTCGCCCTCGACGAACGCGAACGAGATGTTGAGGTTGCCGGGCAGCCGGTGCTCCAGCGAGCCGTTCACGTAGGTCTCGATGAGCTTCGACTGGATGCCGTGGAGCAGGCGGTCGCGCAGCGCGCGCATGCGCAGCGCCTCGGCCTCGAGGTCCTGCTGCGCCACCTCGGCGGCCTTGCCGAAGCCGACGATGAGCGGCACCGGCAGCGTGCCCGAGCGCATGCCGCGCTCGTGGCCGCCGCCATCGATCAACGGGTCGATGCGGACGCGCGGCTTGCGACGCACCCAGAGCGCGCCGATGCCCTTCGGGCCGTACATCTTGTGCGCCGAGATCGACGCGAGGTCGAGCTTGAGCGCCTCGACGTCGACGGGAATCTTGCCCGCAGCCTGGACGATGTCCGAGTGCACGAGCGTCTTGCCGTTCTTCGCCTTGACGGCCTTCACGATGTCGCCGATCGGCTGGATCACGCCGATCTCGTTGTTCGCCATCATGATCGACACGAGCACGGTCTTGTCGGTGACCGCCTCGGCGACCTGCTCGGGCGTCACGAGCCCGTCCTTGGCCGGACGCAGCACCGTGATCTCGAGGCCGTCGCGCTGCAGGCGCTTGAACGTGTCGAGCGTCGCCTTGTGCTCGGTCTCGACCGTGATGATGTGGTTGCCCTGCTTCTTGTAGTAGGCCGCGGCGCCCTTGATGGCGAGGTTGATCGCTTCGGTCGCGCCCGACGTGAAGACGATCTCCTTGGCGTCGCCGCCGATGAGCGCGGCGACCTGCGCGCGCGCGTTGTCGACGGCGGCCTCGGCGGCCCAGCCGAACGCGTGGTTGCGGCTGGCGGCGTTGCCGAAGTGCTCGGTGAAGTACGGGATCATCGCCTCGAGCACGCGCGGATCGACCGGCGTCGTCGAGTGGTTGTCCATGAAGATGGGGAGCTTCACGCTGTGTCCGTGGGATTGGATGACGGCCATGTCAGTTGTCCTCGGTGGTCCGCGTCAGCAGGGTGACGGGGACGTCGAACTCTTTGCGGGCGGCGGGCGCCGATTCGCGGCGAGCCCCGACGCGATCCTCGCGGCGAGCCCCGACGCGATCCTCGCGGCGAGAAAGTCCTGCGAAGAGCGGCGGCGCCTTGTGCTGCTCGTGTCCGTGGTGATCGCAGGTGCCGCACTCGTGCGGCGTGAAGTCCGCGCACGTCTGGCACGAGTCCAGATACTCGATCGCCTCGTGCAGGTCGTTCTCGATCACCTGCAGCTGCGTCATCTGCTCGCGGATCTCGGCGAGCTTCTGGCTGAAGACCGCGCGCACGCGGTCGGTCGCCTGACGACCGGAGCCGGCGTCGCGGAAGTCGGCGACGAAACCCTGGATCTCGGGGAGCGTGAACCCGATCGCCTGGAGCTTGACGATCCAGTTGATGCGGTCGACCGCGTCCTGTCCGTAGAGGCGGAAGCCGCCATCCGAACGCGCGGCCGGCTCCAGCAGCCCGAGCTCCTCGTAGAGGTGCATGGCGCGCACGGTCTTCCCGACCGCCTTCGCCAGCTCACCGACGCGTAGAAGCTTGGATGCCGCCTTGTCCATGATTCCTGATGCTTGGCTCGCTCAAACCCTTACGTTAAGGTGAGGTTTTGAGCTAACGCCTCGCACTATGGGGGCGAAGCCCACGGGAGTCAATCGGGAATCTCACCTTTACGTGAGGGTTCACGAGGCGGTGGCGATGGCCGCAAATTCGCGGATCACGGTCACCTTGATCTGACCCGGGAAGGTCAGCTCATCCGCGATCCGGGCGGCGATCTGGGCCGACAGATCGATCACGGCGAGGTCGTCGACATCTCGCTCGTGGACGTAGACGCGAAGCTCGCGCCCACCGTGGACCGCGTGCGCGAACTCCACTCCTTTATAGGAGGCGCCGATGCGCTCGAGATCCTCGACGCGCGCGCTGAAGCCTTCGGCCATCTCGCGGCGGGCGCCGGGACGGGCACCGCTCATGGCGTCGGCGGCGGCGACGAGGTGCGCGTAGACGGAGTTGCACGGCTCGTCGGCGTGGTGTGCGCCGATCGCGTTCGCGATGATCTCGGGCTCGCCGACGCGGCGCGCGATGTCGGCGCCGATGACGGCGTGCGAGCCCTCGATCTTGTGGGTGAGCGCCTTGCCGATGTCGTGCATGAGCGTGGCGCGGCGGGCGAGCTTCTCGTCGAGGCCGAGCTCGGCCGCCATCATGCCGGCGAGGAACGACGCCTCGACCGCGTGCAGCCACTGGTTCTGCGTGTAGCTGGTGCGCCAGTTGAGCGCGCCGACCAGCCACACGATCTCGGCGTCGGCCTTGCCGATGTCGAGGGTCTGGAAGGCCTTCTTGCCCAGCGTACGCACCTCGCCGTCGAGGTGCTCCTTGATCCGCTGCGTGAACTCGCGCGGCTGCGCCAGCGCCTCGTTCGCGCTCTCGGGCTTCTTGGTGAGCTTGCCGAAGACGCGGCGCGCGACCTCGCGACCGAGCGAGTCGAGGCCATCGAGGCGGATGGTGTTCTCGTTCTCGGTGACGAGCAGCTTCACGTTGGCGACCTCCTCGACGACCGCGTGCAGCTTGCCGCCGTCGCGCATGAGCGTCTCGAACACCGGCGCGTCGAGCCGGAAGGTCGACTGGTTGCGCTCGGTGAGGAAGTGGTTGCGATAGCGCGACGACGCGATCTCGAGGACGCGCTTGGCCTCGCGATCGGTGCCGGGGTCCGCGCTCATCTGCTCGACGTTGCGGAGCGCGGCCGACGCCTCCGAGCGCGCGGTCTCGGTCCAGGCCGCGGCCATCTGCGCGACGACGGCGTCGCCGGTGGTGCCGGCGCGCTGCTCGAGCAGGTTGCGGATGTCGCGGCGGCGGCGCTCGGCGTCGCCGTTCAGGCCACCGGCGCGATCCTGGCGCGAGCGGCGCTCGCGCTCGTCGGCGTCGAGGACCTCTTCGCGCTGTGCGAGCGTGTCGAGCTGCGCCTCGACGGCGGCGCGCGCCTGCGCGGAGGCGGCCTCGCGCGCGAGCGAGGCGGCGGCGGTGCGCTCGAGGTCGCTCATCGCTTGCTCGCGGAGCGCGATGCTCTCCTCACGCGCGGCGGTGTCGGCGGCGGTGCGTGCGGCGGCGGCCTCGATACGCGCGCTCTCGACCAGCGCCTCGCGCTCGGCGGCGGCGGCGACCGTGATGGCCTGCGCCTCGCGCTGCGCACGCGCCCGGCCGACCGCGAATGCGGTCGCCAGCGCGAGGAGCCCGAGGACGACGGCGAGGACGAGCACGAGCCGAGGGTAGCGCGCGCTCGCCTACTTTAGAAAGCCCGGTTCCATGATGTCGGTGCTGGAGCTCTTCCCGCCGCCGCTGGCCTTGCCGCTGCCGCTGGATCGGCCGCTGCCGCTGGACCTGCCGCTGCCGCTGCCGCGGCCACTGCGGGGCAAGAGCTCGAGGGGCACCTCCACCGTCGTGTCGCCGGTCGGCGTGATGGTCTTCTCGCGCTCCTTGGCCTTCGGATGGCGGAGGACGAAGGTCTGCGCGGTGCCGTCGACCGGCAGGCCCACTTCGGTCGGTGTCGTGCCGAGCTTGGTGCCGGAGGAATCGAAGACATCGGCGCCGCTTGGAATGGAGGTGATGGTGATGCGGGCCATCTTGGTGACGGGGGCGGAGGCGGAGCCAGAGTCAGAACCAGAGCCAGAACCAGAGCCAGAACCAGAAGCAGAGCCAGAGCCAGAGCCAGAAGAACCGACGGATCCGGAATCTGAACCGGTGCCCGTGCCCGTGCCCGATCCGGCAGCCGACGCCGACGCTGCTCCGCTACCAGACACCTGCGATCCACCCATCGAGCCCGACGCGGTGCCGCCGCTCGCGCTCGCGTTCGCCGTTCCACCCACCGGCGTCTTCGCGTTGCCCATCGTCATCACGATCACGATCGCCGCGACGACGAGCACCACGGCCACGCCGACGATCGTCCACGCCAGCCCGCGCCGCGGCGGATGCTTCGAGAAGCCGGGCGGCGTCGCGATCACCATGGTCTGGTTCTGCGGCTGCATCGGCGCGGCCTGATCGGGCGCAACGGACATCCGTCGCGTGCCGTACGCCGGCACCTGCCCCGTGCCACCACCCGGGCCACCCGCGTGGTGCCCGCCGGGCGGCGCCGTCGGCACGCGCATCATCGGATCGCTCGCCTGCGCCGACATCGGCACCGAGAACGCCGCCGTCGCCGCGTGCCCCATCATGTCGGCGTTGACCATCGTCTGCTGGTCGCTCGGCGGCTTGAGCGCCAGACCGGGATGCGCCGGCTGCGTCGGCAGCTGCGGCGCGGGCGCGGCCTGCATCGCCGCGGTCGCGTACATCGTCACGGCCTGCGCCTGCGCGCTCGGCATCGCCGCCGGCATCATCGGCGGCGAGCTCATGAGATAGCGATCGGGATCGAGGAGCGCCTCGCGCAGCGCGATCATGGTCGCGAAGCGCGCGTCGGGCGACTTGGCCAGACAGCGCAGGATGATCTGCTCGACCGACGGCGGGATGTGCGGATTGAGCGCGCGCGGCGCCGGCGGCGCGTGCATCACCTGCTTGATGAGCACCTCGCCCATGGTCTGCCCGTCGAACGGCACCTGCCCCGTCAGCATCTGGAACAGGAGGACGCCCAGCGCGTAGATGTCGGTGCGGTGATCGATGTTCTTCTTCGACTCGCACGCCTCGGGCGACATGTACTGCGGCGTGCCGAGCACGACGCCTTGCGCCGTGAGGTTGCGCGCGCCGCCGTCGTACATCTTGGCCAGCCCGAAATCGAGCAGCTTGACGAACGTGGGATCGCCGAGCCTCATGCACAGCATCACGTTGTCGGGCTTGAGATCGCGGTGGATGATGCCGGCGGCGTGCGCGGCGCACAGCGCGTCACCGACCTGCGCCGCGATGTGCAGCGCGCGGCCCGTATCGAGCACGCGCTCGCGCGCGAGGAGCTGCGCCAGCGTCTGCCCCTCCAGGTACTCCATGATGAAGAAGTGATCGCCCTCGGGCGATTGCCCGAAGTCGTGGATCTCGACGATGTGCTCGTTGCCGATCTTCGTGACGGCGCGCGCCTCCTGGTAGAAGCGCGTGATCACTTCCTTGTTGCCGGCGAGCTCGCGGTGGATGACCTTGAGCGCGACCTTCTTGCCGATGACGGGATGTTCGGCGAGATACACCGCTCCCATGCCGCCGGTCCCGATGCGATTCAGGACCCGGTAGTTGCCGACTTGCTGGCCCTCGGCGACAGCCACTCCGGCCGTGAGTGTAGCAGCTAGGCGCCGGCGCAGAACGCGACGTAGTCCTGCAACGGAATCGCCGCACGATCTACGCCCTCGCCACATGTGGGACATCGCGGATCGCGGCGCAACATGAGCTCTCGGAAGCGCGAACGCACGGCGTCCCAGATCAGCAGGCGGCCGGCAATCGTCGGCATCCCGAGCAGCAGCTTGAGCGCCTCGGTCGCCTGCAGCACGCCGAGCACACCGGGAAGGACCCCGAGGACGCCGGCCTCCTGGCACGACGGCGCGGCGCCCGGTGGCGGCGGCTCCGGGAAGAGGCAGCGGTAGCAGGGCGCGCCCGTCGCGGGGAACACGGTGAGCTGGCCCTCGAAGCGGAAGACCGACGCGTGCACGATCGGCTTTCCGAGGCGGAGCGCGACGTCGTTGAGGAGGTAGCGGGTGGCGAAGTTGTCGGCGCCGTCGACGATGACGTCGTAGGGCGCGACGAGCTCGAGCGCGTTGTCGGAGGTGAGGCGCGTCCTGTGGCCCACGACCTTCACGTCGGGGTTGAGCGCGGTGAGCGTGCGGGCGGCGCTCTCGACCTTGGGGATACCGATGCGATCGGTCGCGTGCACGACCTGGCGCTGGAGGTTGGACGCGTCGACCACGTCGTCGTCGACCAGGCCGAGCGTGCCGACGCCGGCGGCGGCGAGATAGAGCGACGCCGGCGAGCCGAGGCCGCCCGCGCCGACGCAGAGCACCTTGCTGGCGAGCAGCTTCTGCTGGCCGTCCTCGCCGACCTCGGGCAGGAGGATGTGGCGCGAGTAGCGATCGCGCTGGTCGGCGGTGAGCCCGCCGTCCACGCCGTCGACGGGAAGGCCGGCCTTCGTCCACGCCTTGAAGCCACCGCGCAGCGAGCGCACGTCGCTGTAGCCGAGCGCGTCGAGCGCCACCGCCGAACGCAGCGAGCGCACGCCGCTGGCGCAGTAGAGGACGATGGGACGCGTGCGATCGGGCGCGGCGGCGTGGATGCGCGCCTCCAGCTCGCCCTTCGCGATGGTGAGCGCGCCCGGGATGCGACCGCCGCCGAGCTCGTGCGGCTCGCGCACGTCGATCACGAGCGCCGCCGCGGACGGCAGCGCAGCGGCCAGCTCCTCGGATGCGATCTCGCGGGGCGCGTCGGTCATGGTCGTTCCGGGCGCACTCTACGGCGCAGGCGCGATCGTGACCAGCCACGAGTCGCACGCGCGGCACTCGGGGTCGTGCTCGTCGGTGCGAAGCACGGTTGCGCCGACCGCCTCGAGCGCGCCGAGCACCTCGGCGTCGGGCAGCCGCACCTTCCGGTAGAGCTTGGGGCCGGCGCTCACCAGCGCGAGCCGCGGCGAGACGGCGTCGAGGAAGGCGCGGCGCGACGACGTCTTCGAGCCGTGATGACCGACCTGCAGGATGTCGGCGTCGACGAGCTCGGGGAAGTGCGAGACCACGTGCTCCTCGACGTCGCCGATCGGCGCCGACGGATCCTCCCGGTCGCCCGACTCGGCGTCGCCGGTGAGGAGCAGGCGCGCGCCGCCGAGGTCGACGGCGACCACGATCGAGTTCTGGTTGGGATCGGAGTGTTTCTTGCCCTCGGCGTGGAGCAGCGTGAAGCGCGCGCCGGCGCCGAGCGCGACCTCGTCACCCTCGCCGAACGCCTGCCAGATGACGTCGGACGGCATGGTGACGCCGAAGCCCTTCACGCGCAGCGTGCGATCGTCGGGTGGCGGCGCCGCCGTGTGATACGTCGCGCCGGTGGCCTCCGACACCGCCGTGAGGAAATCGCGATAGAAGACGGCGTCGTTGATCGCGCCCGAGTCCCAGACGTGCCCGACGTCGTAGCAGTGGAGGACGAGGTCGAGCGCCGACGCGTGATCCTGGTGCGGATGGCTCAGGATGACGTGATCGATCCGCCGGCGCGTGCCGGTCGGCGCGCCCGCGACGCCGCCGCATTGCTCGTCGCCCGACGGGCCCAGCGCCGCGGACAGGTACGAGATCACGTGCAGCGGTTTCGCGTCGGGATCGTTCGACCCGGCGTCGAAGAGGAGCGAGAAGTCGGCGCCCTGGACCAGCATGGCCAGACCGGTACCGACGTCGATCATGTGGATGCGCCACGTGCCCGCGGGCGGCGGCTCGGATGGCACGTCGGCCGGCGACTCGACGCGCCCCCAGGTGATCGACGGCGGCGCCGCCTGCGTCGGCGTCTGGTCCGGCGTCGTCGGGTCGGTCGGCGTCGGATCGGGAGTCGTCGCTTGCCGCGGTTGAACCGCCGCCGGGCAGCCAGCGAGCGCGATCACCGCCAGCGTCAGTGTTGCCCGCACGAGACCCGATCATAACGCGATTCGATGTAGGCTCCGGTCGATGGCGTATTACGTCCGCTACTTCGCCGCTCAGCCGCTCACCACCAAGGCGATCGAGCAGACGCTCAAGCAGTACGACCCATCGTTCAAGATCGATCTCGGCGAGCTCATGCGCGGAGAGGCGGCGCTGGGTCAGCTCGAGGTCAACCAGGCCGGCGGCGACCTGTTCGAGGACGACCTGCGCCACACCGTGCACACGGTCGAGGCGACGGGCCAGGGCAACGCCGTGGTGCCGCGCCTGCGCGCGAGCCGCGCGACCGTGGTCGTGAACCTCGACTGGGGGGATCGCGGCACCGACGCGACGCTCCAGCTGGTCGCGCCGCTGTGGTCGGCGCTCCAGCACCTGTCGCCGGGCCTCGCGCAGTGGGACGGCAACGGCATCTTCGACGGCGGCAATCGCATCGTCGATCTGTCACAGGCACGCTGAGGCACGCTGATCGTGGCGCGGGCGGGCGCGAAGCCAGGTGACTGGAAGATCACGCCCATGCCGGAGGCGCGTCGCGACGTGCCGTCGGGGCGCGTGTTCGATGCCGAGCAGATGGCGCGGCTGCGCGACGGGTTGTTGCCCGAGGAGATGGAGGACAAGTGGCTCGTCGTGTGGAACGACGGCGGGCTCGACGTGCACCGCAGCTGGACCGGGCATCACCTCTACCGCGCGACGTTCGAGCCGGCGCGGTTCGGGTGCGAGCGTGTGGCGCGGCTGACCGTCAACCGCGATCCCGCGCAGCTGAAGGCCGACGACGACGACGGCCTGCTCGCGGCGCAGTTCGCGTGGTGCTGCGACGCGCTGGTGTTGCAGTTGCGGCGCGGCAGCTTGTTCCCGGATCGGTTGCGCGCGCCGAGCGTCACCATCGTCCGCGGCGACATCACGAAGGAGAGCTGCGACGCGATCGTGAATGCGGCGAACGAGGCGCTCGCGGGCGGCGGCGGTGTGGACGGAGCGATCCACGATGCCGCGGGGCGGCAGCTACAGGACGCATGTCTCGCACTACCGATCGTGCCCGGGCCCGGTGGCACGCGTCCCATCCGCGCGACGCGTTGTCCGACGGGCGAGTCGCGCGTGACGCCGGCCTTCGGCGAGCTGCGGGCGCGCTGGGTCGTACACGCGGTCGGCCCGATCCACGGGGTGCCCGACGATGCCGCTCTCCTGCGCCGAGCGTTCGACAGCGCGTTCGATGCCGCCGTCGCACACGGCGCGCGTCGTGTCACGGTTCCAGCGATCTCGTGCGGCGCGTTCCGGTTCCCGCTGAAGCTCGCGGCGCGCATCGCGCTCGACGCCGCCCGCACGCCGCGCGACCTCGACGAGGTGCGCTTCGTGCTGTTCGACGCGGACGCGTACGACGCGTGGCGAGCTCAGCTGCCCGAACGATGACGGATCAGCTCGACGATGAAGCGGCGCAGCCGGCGCTCGTGACCTTCACTCGGCTGCTCGGAGACGGAGATGCGCAGCTTCGGGCCGTGGATCTCGCGGATGACGCCGCGCACGCGCAGGCCCATCTCGTCCGACTCGGTCGCCTTCACCTGCATCTCGATGTGCGTGCCGACGACCCACTTGCTCGGCGCCTCGATGCGGATGCCGCCCTCGCCGATGCCGGTGACGCGCGCGGTGACGGTCTGCTCCTTCGAGCGGAGCTTCACCTCCATGTTGCACGGCATCGGCTTCGCGCCGTGCGTCTCCTCGGCGGCGACCAGCGCGATGATACAGCGCTCGACGGTGGCTCGCTCGACGGCGTCCTCCGGCACCCACCCCACCGGTGTGCGGCGCCCGTCGAGGTCTTCGAGTCGGTCCGCCAGCTGCGGAAGCGTCATCTTCTCGATCTCGGCATGCTCGGGATGCATCACGATTCGTGTTCCCCCTGACCTTAGTTTCACCAACGCCGCGTGTAGGTCGCCAGAGAGAAGTTCGTGAGGTTCTCAGGGATTCTCCAGGAACAACAGAAACTTGCAGCATTGCTGAACTTCGCGCGGCGGCGCGGGCAGATCATCGCCGGCCGACGAGCACCAGGTTCAGTCGGTCCGGTGCGTTGCCAAGGTGCGTCACGATGAGTAGCTTTGGCTGATCGCCGGTTCTACCCCGGCCGGAGGCTTCGATGGCCACGCTGTTCCGCGAGAATTCCAACGCTACTCCCCCGCCGCCGCCCGTCGACGAGCCGGCGGCGCTCGACACGCTCGTCAGCCTCACGCCGGTTGCGGCCACGAAGGTGAACGAGATCCGCGACGCCGAGGCGATCGAGACCGAGATGGGGCTGCGTCTGCGCGTCGTCGGTGGTGGCTGCGCGGGCTTCTCGTACGACCTCTACTTCGATACGCCGACCGAGGTCGATCAGCAGTTCGAGGTGTCGGGCGTGAAGGTCGTCGTCGACGAGATGAGCCTCATGTACCTGGTCGGCACGCAGATCGATTACGTGGAGGGTCTGCAGGGCGCCGGGTTCAAGTTCCAGAATCCCAACGTCAAGTCGACCTGCGGCTGCGGCAGCTCCTTCAGCGTGTAACGAGTCGTGGCTGATATCGGCCACATCCTCGCGCGCGAGCTCGGCGCCGACCAGGTGATCCTGCGCGGCGACGAGCGCCTCGACGACTACGAGCGCGACGAGAGCCCGATGCCGGCGCATCCGTGTGATGCGGCGGCGCTGTGCCGCACCACCGAGCAGGTCGCGGCGGTGCTCCGCCTCTGTCGCGAGTATCGCGTGCCGGTCACGCCGCGCGGCGCGGGCAGCGGGCTCACCGGCGGATGTCTGCCGGTGCGCGGCGGCGTCGTGCTGTCGGTCGAGCAGATGACGGCGATCAAGGAGATCTCCGCCGACGACATGGTCGCCGTCGTCGAGCCGGGCGTGATCACGCAGACGCTGCAGAACGCCGTCGAGGAGCAGGGCCTCTTCTACCCGCCCGATCCGGCGAGCCTCGAGTACTGCTCGATCGGCGGCAATGCCGCCAACAACGCGGGTGGACCGCGCGCGTTCAAGTACGGCGTCACGCGCGAGTACGTGCTCGGGCTCGAGGTCGGCCTGATGGGCGGCGAGGTGCTGCGCGTCGGCCGGCGCTGCACCAAGGGCGTGACCGGGTATGACCTCACCGCGGGGTTCGTCGGCAGCGAGGGCACGTTCGGCGTGATCACCGAGCTGACGCTGCGCTTGCTGCCGAAGCCGCCGGCGCAGGCGACGTTGCTCGCCGTGTTCAAGTCGGTGGGCGACGCCGGGCGCGCGATCACGTCGCTCATCGGCCGCGGCATCCGTCCGCGCGTGATCGAGCTCGCGGACAAGTCGTCGATCGATCACATCCGGCCGAAGTCTCGCTACAAGTTCCCGGCGACGGCGGAAGCCATCGTGCTGGTCGAGGTCGACGGCGACGGCGACACGCTCGGGATGCAGATCGAGCGCATCGGCGAGGATTGCGACACGCACGGCGCGATCGACATCTTCGCCGCGAACGATCCGGCCGAGCGGCGCGCGCTCTGGGAAGCGCGGCGCCTGATCTCGCCGTCGCTCAAGGAAGCGCATCGCTACAAGATCGGCGAGGACATCTGCGTGCCGCGCAGCGCGATCGTCGAGATGCTGGCGCGCGTCGACCGCATCTCGGCGGAGACCGGCGTGCCGACCGCGGTGTTCGGGCACGCGGGTGACGGCAACCTGCACGTCAACCTCATGTCCGACGAGGATCCGGGCGATCCGGCCGTGATGGCCAAGCTCGAGCACGCCTGCGGCCGCGTCTTCGCCGACGCGGTCGCGCTGCGCGGGACCTTGTCCGGCGAGCACGGCATCGGGCTCGTGAAGCGCGACTACATGCCGCTCGAGCAGAGCGACCGCGTGCTCGAGTGGCAGCGCAAGTGGAAGGCGATGTGGGATCCCGACGACCTGCTCAACCCCGGCAAGGTGCTGCCGGCGCGACGGGCGGCGTGCTCGGAGTGACGGAGCAACGCGTCGGCGAGCTTTCGCACCGAGAGCTCGTCGCGCGCGCGACGACCTCGCTCGGCGCACGTCCGGGGCGAAGGCTCGAGCCGATCGATCTGCGCCGCGCCGCCGTGGCGGTGCTGCTGGTCGATCGCGGCGGGTTGTGCCGCGTACCGCTGATCGTGCGCGGCAACGACGCGCCCGTGCACGGCGGACAGATCGCCCTGCCCGGCGGCCGCGTCGAGCCCGACGACGTCGACCTCGGAGCGACCGCGCGGCGCGAGGCGATGGAGGAGCTCGGCGTGCCGTTCGACGCGCCGCGCGTGCTGGGCACGCTCGACGACGTGCCGACGCCGACGGGGTTCCTGATCACGCCGGTGGTGTGCGTGCTGGCCGGTGACGTGCCGTTCGTGCCCAACCCGGCCGAGGTCGCCGCGTGGTTCGAGGCGCCGCTCGACGCGTTCGCCGATCCCGCGCGCGCCGAGATCATCGGTGACCGCGAGTGGCGCGGGAACCGGTACACGCTGAAGGCGTACCTGCACGAGGACCGCCGGATCTGGGGCGCGACCGCGCGGATCATGGAAGACCTCGCCGTACGGGTGCTGGGGCCCGGCGTCGCGGGCGTCGACGCGGCTACTTGAGCTCGTGACGACGTAGCAGCTGGATCAGGTACGGCCGATCCATGCGCGCGAGGCGCGCGGCGGCCGAGACGTTGCCGCCGGCGCGCGTCATGAGATCCGTCAGGTACGCGCGCTCGAAGTCGGTGATGGCGGCGGCCTTGGCGTCGCGATAGCTGGAGAGCTCGCCGGCGCTCGGCGCGATCGCCGGGCCGGTGAGCGTGGTCGCCGAGGCGGCGACCTGCGCGGCCTCCATCCCGACGGGGAGCTCGCCGAGGACGATCGCGGCCTCGACGACGTTGCGCAGCTCGCGCACGTTGCCGGGCCAGCGCTGGCGGCGGATGGCGTCCATCGCGGACGCGAGCGGGTGCTCGCCGGCGACGGCCACGGGCACGCCGGTGAAGCGCTCGACCAGGCTCTCGACCAGCGGCTCGAGATCCTCGGGGCGCTCGCGCAGCGGCGGGATGACGATGCGCGCGACGGCGAGGCGGAAGTAGAGGTCGGCCCGGAAGCCGCCGGTGTTGACCTCGCCGCGCAGATCGCGGTGCGTGGCGGCGAGCACGCGCACGTCGATGTCGACCGGCTCGGCGCCGCCGACGCGCGTGAAGCGCTGGCGCTCGAGCACGCCGAGGAGCGCGGGCTGGAGATCGAGCGGGAGCTCGCCGATCTCGTCGAGGAAGAGCGTGCCACCGTTCGCGCGCTCGAACGCACCGGCGCGGCGCGCGTCGGCGCCGGTGAAGGCGCCCTTCTCGTGGCCGAAGAGCTGCGACGCGATGAGCGTGGCGGGCAGCGACCCGCAGTCGACGACGACGAACGGGCCGGCGCGGCGCGGACCCGCCTCGTGGATGGCGCGCGCGACGACTTCCTTGCCGACGCCGGTCTCGCCCTCGACCAGCACCGACGTGGACACCGAGGCGAGACGACGCGCCAGCGCGACCACGTCGCGCATCGCCGGGCTGTGCGCGATGACGCCGGGCAGCGGCTCGGCAGCGGCGGGTGCGGCGCGCGCGCCGGCGTCGTCGACGACGAGCGTGTTGGCGCCGACCTTCACGCGCGTGCCGGGCGGCACGACCGCGCGCTCGATGCGGATGCCGCCGACGAACGTGCCGTTGCGGCTGCCGAGGTCGACGAGCGCGAGCCCGTCGGCGGCGTGACGCACCTCGAGGTGATAGCGGCTGACCGTCGAGTCGGTCAGCGCGAGGTCGCAATCCTGCGCGGTTCCGACGGTGACGACGCGCTTCGCATCGCCGCCAGCGTCCCGCCCGGCGTCGGGTCCACCATCGACGCGCACCGCCACGAGGCGCACCGCGCGCACCGGGCGCTGCTGCAACGTGGTGGGTCCTGCGTGATCCATCGCGGCATCATAGAGAGTTCAGAGAAGAGAAGAGAAGAGAACAGAAGAGAGGAGAAGAGAAGAGGAAGAGCTCAACAGGAAACAGGCGACAGGAAACAGGCGACAGGAAACGGGAAACAGGAAACAGGAAACAGGAAACAGGAAACAGGAAACAGGAAACAGGAAACAGGAAACAGGAAACAGGAGAACGAGGCGGGTGTTGGGGCGCGCCAACAGGCGAGGAGACAGGTGTTGGCGCGCGCCAACAGCGCGGGCGCGCGCAATGACGCTGAAACGCGCGCGACACGCGTGGTCCGAATCGTGCTCGGTCGGCGCGCATGAACCTGCGCACCCTCTTCCTCGCCGTACCCGCGATCGCCGCGGCCGGCTGCTTCTCCGGCATGGCGCCGCCGGGTGGCGATGACGACGACGGCGCCTGGTCCATCGACGACGCGATCGAGTATCGCGACCTCGACGCGCACCCCGGCTGCACGACGGAGGGGTTGAGCTACACCGCGGCGGACATCGACGGGTACCGCTGTGCGGCCAAGAGGTATGCGTTCCCGTCGGGCACGAGCGAGGACACGTCGGCGCCCATCGTCATCCTCGTGCACGGCAACTCGGATGCGCCCGATTCGTGGGAGAGCTTCGAGGGCGGCGCACCGATGCTCGCCGAGCGGCTGACGGCGCGCGGCCTGCGCGTCTACGCGCTCGACCTGCGCATCGACGAGGTGGACGACCCGCAGAACAACAACGACACGGAGAACGCGGCGCGCAACGTCGACCACGGCTGGGCCGTGCCGCTGGCGCAGCACCTGATCGAGAGCGTGCTCGAGGCGGAGCCCGACCGGCAGGTCTCGCTGGTCGGCTTCTCGCTCGGCGTGACCACCATACGCGACGCGCTCCGGCGCATCCACGCCGCGGGCGACGTCACGTTGTGGCCACGCCTCGACGACGTCGTCCTGCTCGCCGGCGCGAACCACGGCGTGTCGTCCTTCGCGCGCCTGTGCGGCAGGAACCCCACGATGCGCGGGCGCGTCGCCTGCGAGATGGGCAGCCGCGACAGCTTCTCGCCCACCGACTTCTCGCTCGCGCTCAACGGCCCCGATCACGCGTACGAGACGCCGTGCGCCGACGGCGAGACCGCGTACGGCGACGCCGCCTGCAACGGGCATCGCGTCACGTACACGACGATCGTCATGCGCGACATCGCCAACGGCTCGTACCAGGACGAGTTCGTGTCGGAGGCGTCGACCGCGCTCGAGGGCGCCGACAACCGGCTGCTCGCGCTCACCGACACCGACGAGAGCGGCTACTTCTTCGGCGGCCTCCTCAAGAACCACTACGGCGCGTGCCGCTCGGCCGCCGCGCTCGACATCATCGACGAGGTGCTGCCGTGAAGGCCGCCGCGCTGCTGCTGCTCCTGACGTCGACCGCGGTCGCCGAGGAGACCGAACGCGTCGCCGCCGCCACACGCGAAGGTCCCACCGTCGACGCCGCGACGCCCGAGCCCGAGGGCATCGAGGACGACACCGCCCCGTCGGTGGCCGAGAAGCCGTGGATCCGGCCGTTCGTCGCCGTGGTGGGTGGCCTGGAGATCGAGACGCTCGTGAACCGTCCCGGCGATCACCGCGAAGGTCGGGCCGTCACCGTCGCGCTGTCGCGCTTCGGCCTGCGCGCCGGTGTGTCGACCGGCATCTACATCGAGAGCGAGTTCGAGGCCAACGCCGGCCCGCACGGGTCGAGCGCGTGGGAAGGCCAGGCCGCGCTCAGCGTGCGCAACCAGCTGGTGCGCATCGAACGCGGGCGCTTTCGTGTCGACGCCGGCCGCGTGACCGATCCGGCGAGCCTCGACTTCATCTCCGATCACGTCCAGGACCAGCTGCTCACCGACGGCTACACGCGCGGGTCGCTGCTCGCCTCGGGCTTCAACCGCGGTAACGGCGTGCTCGGCCAGGTCGAGCTCATCCCGGGCGGACGCATCGGGCTGGCGATCAACGCCGCCAACCCGGTGTCGACGACCTCGAGCCTCGTCGTGGGCGGCACGTTCCCGCCGTTCGCGCGCTTCTACTTCGCGCCCTACCAGTACGTCGGCCGCGACGCCGCCAACTTCCCGGCCGACGAGTACCACTTCGTCATGGTGTCGCCGTCGGCGCTCCTCGATCGCGAGCGCTTCGCGGTCCACGCGGCGCTGCAGATGTTCCAGGTCAACACCAACACCTCGCGCACCGACGATCAGAACATCGACGGCTACAACGCGCGGATCACGGCGATGGCGCGCTTCCTCGATCGCCGCCTGCGCGCGTTCGGGTCGATGTCGATGGTCCAGAACGAGGTCGTCGATCCCGACGACGGCACGCGCCTGTCGGGCGAGATCTACACCGGCACCAGCCTCGGCGGCGGCGTCGACGTCGACGCGCCGCCCATCGGCGGACGGCGCGCGGGCGCGGGCGTGATGATGTCGCTGGTGCGCGATCGCCAGGGCGCGCGCGCGCTCGCCGACCAGCTGTTCGTGAACGTCGGGACCACCTACTGGCTGGGCGAGACCACCGCGCTGGGTGCGCGATTCGGGCTCTACCGCCGCTGCGAGGACCTCGAAGGCGACGGCTGCACCGTCGACGGCGAGCGCAGCTTCTTCATGACCCTTCGCACCCAGATCTGAGGAGCACCGACATGCGTATCTCTGTCGTCCTCGCGGCGCTGGTCGCGACCGCCACTGCCTCCGCCACGGCCGCGTCGGCCGGCACGCTCGAGCAAGTCACCGGCTTCGGGTCCAACCCGGGCGCGCTCACGATGTGGCGCTACCGGCCGACCACGCCGGCGGCGAACGCGCCGCTCGTGCTGTTCCTCCACGGCTGTAGCCAGACGCACACCGACGCCGCCGCCGTCGGGTGGACGCAGCTCGCCGATCAATTCGGCTTCTACGTCGTGTTCCCGGAGCAGGACACGGCCAACAACCCGATCCGCTGCTTCAACTGGGCCGGCGAGTACGGCGACCCCGCCAACCTGGTGCGCGGTCAGGGCGAGAACCTGTCGCTCAAGCAGATGGTCGACAAGATGCGCGCCGATCACAGCATCGACGCGTCGCGCATCTACGTCGCGGGGTTCTCCGCAGGCGCGGCGTTCGCCAACGTGATGCTGGCGACGTGGCCCGACGTGTTCGCGGCCGGCGCCGTGATGGCGGGCATCCCGTATCGCTGCGCGACGACGGTGAACGGCGCGTACAACTGCCAGGCGCTGGCCAGCCACGCCGAGCTGAAGAAGACGCCCGCCGAGTGGGGCGACCTGGTGCGCAACGCATACCCCGGCTACACGGGTCCGCGGCCGAAGGTGATCATCTTCCACGGCTCGAGCGACGCGATCGTGTCGCCCGACAACCAGCTCGAGCTGGTCGAGCAGTGGACCAACGTGCTCGGCGCCGACCAGGCCGCCGACGAGATGACGACGATCGCGGGCCACGAGCGCGTGCGCCACAAGGCCGGCGGCACGACGGTGGTCGAGTCGTGGCGCGTGGCCTCGATGGGTCACGCGGTGAGCATGGGCGCAGACCCGGAGCACGCGTGTCCGCCGACCGGCGGCTCGTACATCGAGAACCGCGGCATGTGCGCCGCGTGGCGCGCGGCGGTGTTCTTCGGGCTGACGGGCGCGGTCGAGCCGCCGCAGGACGGCAGCGGGATGCCCGATGGCGGGATGCCGCCCGACGGCGGGACCGGCCCGGATGGAGGCTCGTCGGGTGGACCGACGGTGTCCATCACGGCGCCCGGCGACGGCGACGAGGTGAGCGGCGCGGTGACGATCAGCGCCACCGCGTCGGCGAGTGACGGCATCGCGCGCGTCGAGTTCAAGGTCGACGGTGTGCTCAAGGGCTCCGACGGGTCCGCGCCCTACAGCTACCGCTGGCAGACGGCGAACGTGACCGCGGGCTCGCACGCGATCGAGGCCGTGGTGTACGACCGCTGGGAGGTCTCGGCGTCGGACCAGATCGACGTGATGGTCGGCGAAGGCGGCGGTGGCGGCGTGGACCCCAACCTGGTCGATCCCATTCCCTGTGGCTGTAGCGGTGGTGGCGCGAGCGCGGTCGGGCTCGGCGTCGTCGTGCTCTTGCTCGTCGGATCCATCCGGCGCCGGAGGGTCGCGTGAAGAACGAGATGCCGTGGTGGAAGGAACCCACGCGTGGACAGTGGATGGCGTTCCTGGCCGCGTGGCTGGGATGGATCCTCGATGCGTTCGACTTCACGATCTATCTGATCGTCGCGCCCGAGATCGCGAAGGAGTTCGGCGTGAGCCAGACCGCCGTGATGGGCTCGCTCACGCTGACGTTGCTGTTGCGGCTGGCGGGCGGCGTCGCCGCGGGCGCGATGGCGGACCGCTGGGGCCGCAAGCTGCCGCTCATGCTGTCGCTGGTGTGGTTCGCGGTCTTCGACGGGCTGGTGGCGCTGGCGCCGAGCTTCGCGTGGGTGATCATCCTGCGCACGCTGTTCGGCTTCGGCATGGGCGCCGAGTGGACGGCGGGATCGACGCTCGCGATGGAGAGCTGGCCGGCGCGGAGCCGCGGCATCGCGTCAGGCATCCTGCAGGGCAGCTGGGCGATCGGCTTCCTGCTGGCCGCGCTGGTGTCGGCGGTGGTGGTGCCGGCGTTCGGCTGGCGTGCGCTGTTCGTCGTCGCGATCGCGCCGGCGCTGCTCGCGATGCCGATCCGCTGGCTCGTCCCCGAGAGTCACACGCGCAAGGACGCGTGCGTGCCGGTGGCGCCGCTCGCGCCGGTGCTGGGGAAGCTGGTGTCGGCGTCGCTGCTGATGGCGCTCGGGTTCGGCGTGTACTACGCGTTGACCAGCGCGTACGCCCTCATGCTCGCCGGTGATCACGGCCTCGGCCCATCGGACCGGTGGAGCCTGATGGCGACGTTCAACATCGGGATGCTGTGCGGCGCCATCGTGACTGGATGGGCCGCCAAGAAGTACGGCGTGCGCGCGGTGATCGCGGCGCCAGCGCTACTCGCGCTGCCGGCGCTGCCGCTGTACGTGGGCGCGGTGCCGGGCACGCTCGGAATCGGCGCGTTCCTGGGCGGTGCGCTAGGCGTCGGCTTCACGGGCGTCGTGCCGATGGTGCTGACCGACATCTTCCCGGCGGCGGTACGCGCGCGTGCGGTCGGCATCGCGTATCACGCGGGCGCGATGGTGGCCGCGTTCGTCGCGCCGGGCATCCCGGCGCTCGCGGCGGCGCGCGGCTGGACGCTCGGCAGCGCGATCGCGCTGGTAGCGGGCGCGTTCCTGCTCACGCTCGCGACGACGGTGTTGCTCGCGGGTCGCGTGGTGATGGCGCGCAGCGTGGCCAGCGGTCAGAACGAGCCGGCGAGCGCGACACCGGCGTGATCCGCGCCGACCGTCGGCGCGGCCGTGACGCGCGAGCCGCGCACGACGAGCACGACGGTCACGACCGCGGTCGCGGCGGCCGCCCCGAACGCGACGTTCGCGAGGAGCGCGTGCCGCTCGCCGCGGGTGCGCACGTCCTCGAGCTCGTCGAACGTGTGCAGGTCGCTCTCGCCGCGCAGGCGGTCGAACTCGGACTGCGCGACGTCGGTGCGCCACGCGAACACCGCGCCGCCGGCGGCGAGGACGACGGTGCCGGCGGCCCAGGCTTCCCAGCGCGCATGGATCGGACGATTTCCCGTGCCGCCCGTGCCCGTGCCCGTGCCCGAGCTCGCGCCCGTGCCCGTGCCATCCGCGGCGTTCCCTCCGGCCGCCCCGACGGCGCCCGCCGTGCCCGCCGTGCCCGCCGTGCCTGGCCGCGAGAACGGCAGCACGACGAGCTCGTTGCCGTATTCGTCGAGCGCGGCGGCGACGAGCGCGTCGCCCTCGATGGTGGCGATCGAGATGGGCGCGCCCGGAAGCCCGCTCTCGGCGGGCGCGTCTCCGCCGCTGCCGCCGTTGCCGCCGGTCTTGCCGTCGCTGCCGGCGGCGCGAACGCGCACGCTGCGCACGAGCCGCAGCGGATCGCCGGCGACGGCGATCGCCACCGTCGCGGCGGGCGCGGTCGGTGTCACGCGGATCGCGAGCGCTGCACCGGCGAGCGCCGTGCGTGCCGCCTCGAGCGGCGCCTTGACCTTGGGCGACGCGTCGGCCGGCAGCCGCGCATCCGGCACGAGCGCGAGCCACCGCGCGAACCACTGCTCCGCGCGCGTGGGCTCGTCGACCCCGGCGGCGAGCTCGCCCGCCATGCGATACAGCTCCGCGAGCTGTGCCGGCGACGCCTTCCCCAGCGCGAGCGTCCGATCGATCTGCGTCAGGGCATCGCGATATCGCAGCGCCGCGCGATCGGCGCGCACCCGCGCGATCGCGCTCGCGACCCCCGCATCATCGGCGCGCGCCTCGCGCGGGAATGCGACGCCCGCCGCCGCGAGCACCGCCGCCGCGAGGCCTGCCGTCGCGAGGCCCGCCCCGAGGCGCGTCGCGAGACCCGCCCGCGCGAACAGCGCGGCGCCGGCCCGACGCCTGCTCGTGCCGCACACGCTGGCGCGACGCGCGCTCGTGCCGCGCACGCTGGCGCGCTGGCGATGATCGCTCACCATCGCAGGTCGACCGCCCTGGCGCGTTTTCCTTCGGGCACGGTGACGCTGAACGTACGCGATCGCCCGTCTTCGAGGACAGCCTTGACGTCGTGCCTGCCGGCCGCGAGCGGCTTGTCGATGTACGGCGTGATGCCGACGCGCTTGCCGTCGATGAACAGCTCCGCCCACGGCGTCGAGTCGATGCTGACGCTGCCGACCTCGCGCGCACCGCGACCGTTCGGACGAGCGCGGCCGGCCGAGGGCCGCGAAGTAGACGCAGAGCCAGAACCAGAGGCAGAGGCAGAGGCAGAGGCAGAGGCAGAACCAGACCCAGAACCAGAACCAGAGCCAGAACCAGAACCAGAGGCAGAACCAGAGCCAGAGCCAGAGCCAGAACCAGAAGCAGAGCCAGAGCCAGAGCCAGAGCCAGAACCAGAACCAGAAGCAGAGCCAGAGCCAGAACCAGAACCAGAACCAGTGCCTCCGCCCCGCACTAGATCGGGAGCTGCGCGCGAATCCGAGTCCGAGCCCGGGCCCGGCAGCGACTCGGGAACTGCGCCCGAATTCAAGTTCGAGCCCGGACCAGGCAGCGAACCGGGCACTGTGCCGGAATTCAAGTCCGAGCCCGGGCCCGGCAGCGAATCGGGAGCGACGGAATTCGAATTCGAGCCCGAGCCCTGCGAACCGGAAACTGTGCCGGAATTCAAGCTCGAGCCTCGGCGCGAGGCCAGGTCGGCGTTTCGCGCGAGCTCGTCATCGGACCCGGCGGAGGCGGTGTTGCGAGTGCGCGCCGAGGTGCCGAAGACGATCCAGATGCCGAAGGAGAGCGCGACGGCGAGCGCGCCTGCGAAGAGCCATGGCAGCCACGAACGCGTAGGGCGTGCCCACACGGTCGTCGTCAACGCGTCGGGACGTGCGCCGACCGTTCGCGCGCCCACGTGGGCGGACCCGGCGGGCGATGCGGATGCGGATCCCGATCCGTATCCGGATCCCGATGCCGATCCCGATCCCGATCCCGATCCCGATCCCGATCCCGATCCCGATCCCGATCCCGATCCCGATCCCAACGCCGATGCCGATCCGGCTGCGGCTGCGGCTGCGGCTGCGGCTGCGGCTGTGGCTGTGGCTGTGGCTGCGGCTGCGGCTGC
>DATLEB010000077.1:0-69266 GCA_035525615.1 Kofleriaceae bacterium
GGGGCTCGGGCTCGTGGCGGCGCACAAGTCGGGGCTCGTGCATCGCGACTTCAAGCCCGACAACGTGCTCATCGACGCCGACGGGCGCGTGGTCGTCACCGACTTCGGGCTGGCGCAGGTCGAGGAGCGCGCGAGCGCCGATCAGATCGCGATCGAGGCGACGATCGCGCCGTCGTCGGCGCCGTCACCGGAGTCGCCGGCGTCGCCGGCACCGTCCAGCGCCGAGCTCACGGCGGCGGGCGCGCTGCTGGGAACGCCCGCGTACATGTCGCCCGAGCAGTTCCGCGCGCAGGAGGTGGACGCGCGCACCGATCAGTACAGCTTCTGCGTGTCGCTGTGGCAGGCGCTGTTCGGAACCCGTCCGTTCGATCTCCCGCCCGGCGTGACGTCCCTCGAGCTATTGGCCGAGCTGGTGTGCAGCGGCACGGCGCCGCAGCTTCCGGCGCAGCACGACGTGCCGGCGCACGTGATCGCGGCGTTGCGGCGCGGGCTCGCGGTCGATCGCGCCGAGCGCTTCCCCTCGATGGAGATGCTGCTCGCCGCGCTCAAGGTGCGCGAGGTGCGGCACACCAACATCGCGCCGCAGGCGGGCTTCGTCGGGCGCGCCGCCGAGCGGGCCGAGATCGAGGGCTCGATCCGCGACGGCGATCGGCTGGTCGTGCTCGTCGGGCCGGGCGGTGGCGGCAAGAGCCGGCTGGCGCGCGAGGTGGCGCACGGCTTCGCCGCGCAGCTCTCGGGCGGCGCCTGGGTGTGCGATCTGTCGAGCGCGCGCTCGGCGGTGGACGTCGCCGCGGCGATCGGCGGCGTGCTCGGCGTGCCAGCGCCGGCGAGCGCGTCGCCATCGGCCGCGGTCGACAGCATCGGTCACGCGGTCGCGGCGCGCGGCCCGATCGCGCTCGTGCTCGACGACAGCGAGGGCGCGCTCCCCGATGCGGCGGACGCGGCGTCGCGCATCCTCGAGCTGGCGCCGGCCGCGGTGCTGCTGGTGACGACGCGCGAGCACCCCGGGCTGGCCGACGCGCGCGTGATCGAGATCGGCGCGATGGGCGACGCCGACGCGGTGGCGCTCCTGCGCGAGCGCGCCGCGCGCGCGGGTGCGCGCCTCGGCAAGGGCGACGGACCGGCGCTGGCGCAGCTGGCGGAACGGCTCGATGGTTTGCCGCTCGCGCTCGAGCTCGCCGCGGCGCGCCTCCGCGTGCTCGCCCCGGCGCAGCTGGTCGACCGGCTCGGCAAGGGCCTCGACGTGCTGCGCGGCGGCGCGCGCGACGGCGCCGGCGGCCGTCACGCGTCGCTCGATGCCGCGATCGCGGCCTCGTGGGAGGCGCTCGACGGATTCGAGCGCGACGCGCTCGTGCAGGCGACGGTGTTCCAGGGCGGCTTCACGCTCGACGCGGCGGAGGCGGTCGTCCGGCTTTCGGACGATAGCCCCGGAGGCCCGAGCGAACAACCCAATGTCCTGGACGTGATCACGGCGCTGCGCGACAAGTCGCTGCTGGGGAGCACGCGGGACGACGTCGCGGGCGTGCGCTTCGCGATGTACCAGAGCGTGCGCGCGTTCGCCGCGGCCAGGGCCCAGAAGGGCGCGCTGGCCGGGGCGATCACGCGGCACGCCGAGCACTTCGTCGAGGCCGGCGAGATCGCGCGCGAGGGCGCCGCAGGTCGCGACGCCGTGCTGCACGTCGGCGTGCTGATGAAGGACGTCGACAACCTGCACGCGGCGTTCGAGCGCCATGTCGCGAGCGCGCCGGCGCTCGCCGTTCGCGCCGCGCTCGTGCTCGAGGACATCCTCGCGGTGCGTGGACCGGCGGAGCAGCGCGCAGCGGTGCTCGAGCGTGCCGCGAAGGCGGCGGCGGTCGCAGGCGACGCGTCGCTCTCGGCGCGTGTGCACCTGGCGCGTGCTCGTGCGGCCCGCCTGCGCGGCGAGCCGGCGGCGATCGAGCCGGCGCTGGCGGCGGCGGAGCTGGCGGTCGCGGCGTGCGGTGACGCGTCGCTCGGAGCGCGCGTGCGCGTCGAGCGCGCGACCATGTTGCGTAGCCGCGGCGAGCGCGCGGCCGCCGCGGCGGCGTTCGACGAGGCGGTCGCGGCTGCGGACGCGACCGCTGACGCCGCCGTCATCGCCCTCGCGCGCGACGGCCGGGCCGCGCTCGCGCAGGACGTCGCCGACCTGCGCGCCGCCGAGGCCGACGTGCGCGCCGCGCTCGGCGCCGCCGAGGAGGGAGATCCGCGCGTGCTCGCGCGCATCCGTCAGAACCTCGCCGCGATCCTCCAGGACGCCGGCCGCATCGTCGAGGCCGAGGAGCACTACCAGGCCGCGCTCGAGGTCGCGCGCTCGGTCGGCGATCGCCGCATCGAGGGCGTCATCCTCGCCAACCTCGGCAACGTGCTCGGCGAGCACGGCAAGCCCGGCGCCGAGAGCTACCTCGATACGGCGATCGAGCGCGTCGCCGCCGTCGGCGACCGTCGCTTCGTCGGCATCGCGCGCATCTACCGCGCGCTCGTGGTCGCGCGCGCCGGCGACCTCGCGCGCGCCGCCACCGAGCTCGACGAGATCGCGGCGTTGCTCGCGCCGCTCGACGCGCGCTTCGCGGCCATGGCGCGCGGCTACCGCTCGGTCGTGGCGCTCCTCGCCGGCGACACGGCCACGGCGATGCGCGAGGGCGAGGCCGCCGACGCCGGCCTCGAGCGCGCCGGCGATCGCGGCATGCGCGCCTACTTCGCGCCGTTCCGCGCGCGCGCCTACGAGCGCGCCGGAGATCCGCGCGCCCCGGACACCTGGGCCTCCGCCCGCGCACAGGCCGACGATCGCAACCTCGCCTGGCTCCGCGACGTGTTCGTCGCCTTCGATCGCACGCACGAACCCGAGCGCACGCACCCGCTCTTTGCCTACCGCGTCTGACGGGCTGCCCGTGCCCTACTCCGAGATGGCGGCGTTGTGGCGCGCGTCTTCTCTCGAGCTGACGTACAGCTCGTAGCGCGCGAGATCGAGATCCGCGGGGAGCTCGGCCTCGATGGAGAACGTGCCGTCGGGCGCGGTCACGCTGCGGCCGATGCGGACCGGCGCGGCGCCGCCGCTGCCCGCGGGCGAGAGCATGACGTCGACGCGCACGCCGGCGACCGGACCGCGCACGGCGTCGACGCGGCCCTCGACGCGCAGCGACTCGCCGCGGTAGCCGACCGGATCGGCGAGCGTCACCGACACCGTCGGGGTGATCTTGGTGGGGTCGGGCTCCTTGCCAAGAGGACCCTGGCCGGGGCCGAGCGGTTCGTCGTCCTCGTCGCCGCCGCCCGAGCCGCTGCCACTGCCGCCGCCGGAGCCGGGGCCGTCGCCGAACAGCTCGCCGAACTCGCCGCTCGCCGGACCTTCGCCCGGCGCCTTGTGCGCCTCGTCGAGCTGCTGCTGCGACAACCCGCGGATGTCGCCCTCGAGCTGCGTGTAGCTCTTGTCGTACTCGTCGGGCTTCGCGAACGGATCCTGATCGCGCGGGCGGTGGATCGTCTTGTCGGCGCCGTTCTGCACTTCCATGCGCAGCGCGGCGCCGCCGAGATCGATGCGCTGCCAGCCGCGCTCCGGGAACCATACCTCGACGAACGCGTGCGCCTCGTTGTGCACGAGCCGCGTCGGGATGCCGAGCGCGTTCGCCGTGATCATGAACGTCGAGCTGCGGTGGCGGCACACGCCGGCCTGGTTCGAGTACAGATCCCAGAAGACGTCGCCGGTCGGGTGCTGGATGTCCTTGGCCTCGAAGCCGCGGAAGTAATAGACCAGCTTGTTGAACGCCGTGCCGAGCTCGTCATCCTCGGAGAGCCCGCGATCGACGAGCGCGCGCCGCGCCATGGTCATGACGGGCGCCGGCAGGTCCGGCAGCAGGTCCTGGCGCTTCGCGAGCTCGCGCACCTTCCGGACCGAGTAGATGCGATCGGGCAGGCGCGGCGCGAAGTAGCCGGCGTCGGCGTCGGCGAGGAACACCAGCCGGTACTGCCCGGCCGCCGACGACTCGTCGGAGCGGACGTAGAAGTTGTCGGCCGAGTCCTTCGAGAACGTGACGCGCGTGCTCGGCTGCGTCTCGTACGAGAGGATGCGCATCTCGGGCGCGACCGACGGGATCGCGATGTCCTGGCCGGGACGCAGCTCGATCATCAGCGACGCCCAGAAGCGATCGCGGCTCGCGTCGGTGGCGCCGCCGATCGGGACGTCGGTGAGGGCGCCGCTGCGGATGACGGCGGTGTAGTCGTCGGCGACCCCGTCGAGCGAGCTCATGCGCTTGAACGGCATCACGTCGGGGTTGAACACGCTCACGTAGTGGAGCGTGCCGTCGGAGCCGGTCTGGTAGTCGGGGCGCGCCGAGGTCTGGCGGTCGGTCGAGAAGCCGTCGCGGCCGAACACTTCCTCGCTGCGCGACTTGGGCGCGAGCTCGGGCTCGGGCAGCAGCTTGTCGCCCGACGCGAAGCCTTCGGGGTTCTTGCCGGCCTCGGGCTTGGAGCCGACGAGCGGGCCGGGGAGGTCGCCGCCCGGCGACGGGAGATCCTCGTGCAGCTTGCGCGCCGGCCTCGGGCCTTGCTGCGCCCACACCACGCCACCCGCACCGATGGCGAGGGTGGCGAGGACGACAGCGGCGACGCGGCGGCGCACGACCATACGATGATGCCACTCGGACACCGCCACGCCAGCGAGGTTCCCTGATATTCACGCACCGTGATCCAGGACCGCCAGGCCCGCCTTGCAGCCCTCGTGCTGGCGTGCGCCTCGGCCGGAGCGCAGCTGGCCGCGTCGGCGGCGGATGCCTGGTTTCTCGCGGCGATCGGGCCGCGGCACCTCGGGACGGCGCTCGCCGCGTCGAGCCTGCTGGTCGCGATCACGCTGGCGCTGGTCGGCGCCGCGAGTGACCGGCGCGATCGGCGCCGCACGCTGATCGGGCTGTGCGCGGCCGGCGCCGTGCTCCTCCCCGCGCTCGATCTGGCGCACCGCATGGGCGCCAGCGCGGCGGCGATCGCGTCGATGATCATCGTCAAGCAGCTGCAGGCTGCGGTCGACCTCGCGTTCTGGGTCGCCATCGCCGAACGCTTCGACGCACGCACGGCGCGCCGGCTGGTGCCGTGGCTCTCGGCGGCGGGCGGCGTCGGTGCCGTGATCGGCGCCGCGCTGGTGGTGCCGCTCGCGCACGTCGGGGGCGCGAGCGCCGCGCTGGTCACCGGCGCGGGCGTGATGGCGCTCGCCGCGGTGCTCTCGTCGAGGATGGACCCGTCGCGACGGTTCGGTGCCGTCGCCGCCGCGCCCTCGTCGTCGTCGCTGCGCTGGAGCGCGGGCTGGGATCAGCTGCAGCGGCAGCCGCTCGCTCGCGGGCTCGCGCTCGTGGTCGCGCTCGGTGGCGCGTTCGCGTCGCTCGCGTACTTCGTGCTCGGCGCCGACGCCGCCGCGCGCTATCCCGACTCCGCGGGCCTCGCGCAGTTCCTGGGCGCGGTGCGCGCCGTCTCGCAGGCGGCGATGCTCCTCGTCCAGCTGGTGATCGCGCCGCGCGTGCTGTCGCGCGCCGGCGTCGGTGGCGCGCTCGTCGTCGCGCCGATCGGCGCGGTCGCGGCGTCGATCGCGTGCGCGCTGTTCGGCGGCTTGCCGTCGTCGGCGGTGGTGCAGGTGCAGGCCCGCGTGCTCGACGGCTCGATCGACGCGCCGGCGCAGAAGCTGGCGCAGAACCTCCTGCCCGCCGAGGTCCGCGGGCGCGTCGGCGGCTTCCTCGACGGTGTCGCCAAGCGCGCCGGCGCCATCGGCGGCGGCCTCGCGGCGACCGCGTTGCTCGCATGGCCCGATGTCCTCCACGGCGCGCTCGTCGCCGTCGCGATCGGCTGGGCGCTCGGTGCGCTGCTCCTGCGCGCGCGTCTGCCGGGCTGGGCGCTGGAGGCCGTGGGCGGTCCCGGCGTGACGGGCGCCGACCCCGACGACGAGGTCATCCTGGGCGATCGCGCCGCGCGCCAGGTGATCGCCGGCCTCGAGCAGCAGGATCCGGCGATGGCGGCCGAGCTCGCGGCGCGCCTCCACCACGCGGGCGCGATCGATGCGCGCCCCGTGATCGCGAGCTTGCTCGCCAAGGCGCCGCCCGAAGAGCAGGCCGCGGTGGCGACCGCCCTGTGGTCATGCGCGCGCGGGCGCGATCCCTCGACGGCGCGCGCGATCGCCGCGGTCGTGCCGCGCCTGACCGACGACGCCGCCGAGTGGGTCGCGCGCGCCGCGGGTGTCCTCGGCCGCGACGCCGGCATCGCCATCGAGGGCGCGCGCGTCGGCGCCGCCGGCGGCCGTCGCGACGCTGTCATCGAGGTCGCGCTGTCCATGGCGCGCGCGCGCGTGCTCGGCAACGACGGCGCGCTCGACGGCGTGCTCGATCGCGCGCTCGAGGATGAAGATCCCGACGTGCAGGCGGCGGGCGTGCGCGAGCTCGCCGTCGAGGTCGGCCTCGCCGCCGCCGACGTGGCGCCGGCCGGGGTCGCGACGCCGCCGCCGACGATGACGTCGATGCTGTCGATGCGTCGCTCTGCCGGCGAGACCTCGTACCGCACCGACAAGCTTCCCGCCGTCCCCGCGACCATCGCCCCGCCACGCACGCCGACCGAGCGCGCCTTCGAGCTCGGCCGCCGCCTCCTGCGCATCACGCGGCGCGGGCGGCCCGGCGCCGTCGACGATCGCGCGCGCGCCGTCGTCGCCATCGGCGAGCTCGGCGCCGTCGCACGCGACGCCGATTCCGCGGAAGCGATCCTCTTTCGCACCGAGGCCTTCGATCTGTGCCGCCGCCTCGCCGATCGTCGTCACGAGCCGGCGCCTGCGCCGGTCGCCGCCGCCGCGCTCGCCGCGCTCGCCGCGTGGCGCCCGCTCAAGAGCGAGGACGTGCACCTCCTCGCCGACGCGCTCGGCGATCGCGACGACGACGTGCGCGAGGCTGCGGCCACGGTGCTGCGCTCGCTCGGTGCCGACGTCGCGCCCGACCTCGCCCGCGCCGCCGGTTTCGGCCGCCGTGCCGCTCGCGATCGCGCGCTGGCGCTACTCCGCGAGCTGCCGGTCACCACCACGATCCTCGACCGCCTCGTCGCGGCCGAGCTCGACGCGCTCGACGGCGCCGCGCTGCGCAGCGCCGCGCTCTCGTCGCTGCGCGATCCGTGGATCGTGCGCCGCCTCGGCGAGCGCCTCGACGAGATCGGCCACACCTCGCTGCTCCTCATCGCCGCGCGCGAGAAGAGCTCCGCCATCGCCACCGGCGCTCGCCTGTTTCGCCTCGCCCGCGGCAAGGACGAGCGCGCCCGTGCCCTCGAGGCGCTCGACGCGGCCCTGCCACGCGCCGTCGCGATCCGCATCCTGCCCACGCTCGAGACCGGCGATCTGCCCAGTCGCGCGCGCGGCGCCAGCGCTCGCGGCGACCTGCCGCGCAAGGAGGCCGCCGTGCGCGTCGAGCTCGCCGGCGCCGACCCGCTGCTGCGTGGCCTCCTCGTGCGCGCGCTCGGAGCCGAACGCGCACGCTACCGCTCCGCGATCGCCGACGCCGCCCGCGCCGCCGCCGCCGAGGTCAGCCCGCTGGACCTCTTGCGCCGGATCACCCTTCCCGACGACGATGCCGGTGACGTGCCCGCCGCGGTCGAGAAGATGGTGCTCCTGTCCAGCCTGCCGCTCCTCGGCGAGCTGACGACGCCGCAGATCGCCGCGCTCGCCGAGCGCGCACAGGTCGTCGACCTCGCCGAGGGCGAGACGCTCCACGCCGAGGGCGAGCGCCTCGATTCGCTCGTCATCGTCGCCGACGGCGAGCTCGCGGTGGGCGATCGTACGGTCGCCACCGGCCAGGCTGTCGACGAGCTCGCGCCCATGGCGCCGCGCCCGCTACCCGCATCGATCGTGGCGCGCGCGGCGACGCGCGTGGTGCGCGTCGCGCGCGTCGACTTCGAGGAGCTGGTCGACGACGAGCCCGGCCTCGCCGCGGCGCTCTTGCGCCACCTCGGCGAGCGCCTGCGAACCTAGTCTTTCGGACAGACGTACGCGTCGATGTAGATCGAGTACGTGCCCTCGGGGCACGGGACCTCGTAGAGGTCGATGATCGATCCGCAGCGGCCGCCCGCGCCCACGTTACCGGCGCGTGAGGCGTGCGCCTGGTGCGCGCCGTCGAAGGGCTGGCTACCGTCCTCGCAGCGCATGCTCATCAGCCAGTCGAGCTGGCCTTCGTCTTCCCAGATCCCGCACGTCTCGATCGGCTCTTCCTTGGTCGACGTCGCCTGGCTGAAGCGCGTCACCGTCGCGGCCTTGCGCTTGGTCCACTCGTCGCGCGGCATCGCGATCGGCTCGATGCCCCCGGTCCCGCACTCGCGAAACTGGTCGGGCGCCGTCGCCGTCGAGAGCCCGTCGACGCATTGCGCCGCGGCCTCGCACGACGCGTTGTCGATGAGGCAGCGGCCGAGGCTGATGTTGGCGGTGCGCGCGTCGGGGCCGCGATCCTCGAACGACTTGTGAAAATCGGCGACGCATTCGTCGTGCGTCAGGTCGTAGCCGGACGTGAGATCGCAGCTCGACGCCTTCAGCTCGAACACGCGCGCGCAGATCGACTCCGGCGTGGGATCGCTGCCGACCGTCGACACCTCGCCGCCGCCGCCGCCGCTCGGATCGCCGCCGTTCGACGTCGTCGCCGGCTTCGGCGACGCGCCACACCCGAACCCGAACACGAACACGACGACAGCTATCGACCCCTCGAGATAGCGCATGACCTTCATCTTCCCACGTACGGGCGGGCTTGCACGATCCAGATCGTCTCCCCCTCGAGCACCCACTCCACGTCGAGCGGCGCTCCCGGGTCGAACAGCGGGATGAAGTTGCGGACCGCCCCGACCAGCCGCTTGGCGCGCGCCTCGGTCAGGATGATCTCCCCGGCCGGCACCTGCACTTCCTTCAGGCCGCCCGCCGGGTCGAACACCAGCATCACCGGGTCGTCGGCGCGCGAGATGATGCGCGTGCCGTCGTTGGTCGCGTCGAAGATGATCTGCTCGGGCACCTTCTGCCCCTCGACGACGCGCATGCCCAGGCCCCACTTCGCGTTGATCGTGAAGCCGTCGTCGTCGCGCTCGTCCCACAGGTTCTTCGACACCAGGACGCCGGCGGCGGTTGCGGCGACGCCGATCTGGATCATCACGGCCGCGTACACCTGGCGGTGATCGATGCCGAACGCGCTGCGCTCCTCGACGGCGCGCGAGTTCCACAGGGACGCCCACACCGTCTTCACGGCCTCGCCCAGCGCCGCCTTGCCGCGCACGTTGGGCACGGTGTCGTACAACCCGGCGCCGTTGAAGCCGGGCAGGTCCTCGGCGTTGGTCGAGCTGCGCACGAAGACGCCCTTGCCGCCCAGCTTGAGCCGCACGCGCTTGTAGAGCATGTCGAGCACCGCGGGGTCGATCGGCGCCGCGACGATCGCCTTGCGCAGCTCCTCGAGCGCGGCCTTGCGCCACACCGCGTCCTTGCCGAACTTCGGGTCCGAGAGCACTGCCTCGACCTTCTTGTCGAGGCCGTTCTGCTTCATGTGGCGCACGTAGTAGAAGAACGGCACGCCGAAGCCGTCGGGGATGTTCACGTCGGGCAGGCTCGCGGTGCGGATCTCGCCCAGGTTCGCCGTCTTGGTGCCGTACTTCACGACGTCCTTGGCGCGGATGCGCGTCAGCATCGCGAGCCGCGTCTCCGTCAGGTCCGCGGCCGGCAGATCGACGTGCCTCGCCTTGGCGCGCTTGGCCTCGTACGTCTTGATCTCGTCGGCGGTCGCCTCGCGCACGGTCACGGCGGTGTCGGTGACCTCGTAGTACACGACCTTGCCGTCGAGCTTCCCGAACTCGGTGCGAGCCTTCTTGTAGCCGGCGTTGGGGATGTTCCACGCCGTCGCGCGCAGGTTGACGTGCGAGAGCGGCGTCGAGAACGTCGTGGAGAGCACACCCGACACCGGCGTGATGTCGGGGTAGCTCTCCTGGAGCAGCGCGATCTCGCTGCGATCGAAGATGAGGTCCTCGTACTTGGTGCCGACCGGCACGACCCGCAACTTGCCGACCGACCAGCCCTTGTGGAAGGCCTGGAAGTCGCTGAGGTTGTAGATCTCGCTATTGGTGATGACGGTGAGGCCCTTCTTCGCCACCTCCTTCGCCATCTTCTCCTGCGCCGGCGAGTCGGGACGGAACGCCAGGTTCTTCTTGTAGAAGGCGTCGTTCAGCCGCTTGTGGACGCGCAGCACGTCGGCGGCCTTGATCTTGTCGCCCTCCCAGAACGAGAACACCCACTTGTCGACCTTCAGGTGGTGGGTGAGGTAGCCGAGGATGAAGCGCGGCTTGTCGGCCTCGTAGTTCTTGTTGTACTCGCGCACGTTCTCGGAGGTCCACGCCTGCTTGAGCAGCACGCCGAGGACGAAGTCGGCGTGCAGCTCGAAGAGGTTGACGTCGATGAAGTAGATCTCGTTCGACTTCACGTCGATGACGAACTTGCCGAACTCGTCGGCGTTGAGCTGGCGCGAGTAGTGGCTCCACGTCGCCTCGTCGGGGACGCCCTTGACCCAGACGCGGCGCTCGTCGGCGGCGGCGGAGCCGGATGCGGCGCCAAGAGCGACCACGAAGGCGAGGGCGGCGAGCAAGAAGCGCATGGTGCAAGGGATCATACGGCCGAGGTCGGCTGCCGGTCTCGGGAGCGAATGCATTACATTCGCGCGCATGGCGGTCGCAGCGGAGACGCGCGAAAAGCGCGAGGGAGTCGCCCTGGCCGTGCTGGTCGCGGCGCTGGGCTACTTCGTCGACATCTACGATCTGATCCTGTTCGGCGTGGTGCGGAAGCCGAGCCTCGCGGCGCTCGGCGTCACGCCCGAGGACATGCTGGCGCAGGGCGAACGGCTCCTGAACTTCCAGATGTCCGGCCTGCTCGTGGGCGGCATCCTCTGGGGGATCCTCGGCGACAAGCGCGGGCGGCTGTCCGTCCTCTTCGGCTCGATCATCCTCTACTCGCTCGCCAACATCGCCAACGGGTTCGTCCAGGACCTCGATCAGTACGCGGTCCTGCGGTTGCTCGCGGGCATCGGGCTCGCCGGCGAGCTCGGCGCCGGCATCACGCTGGTGAGCGAGATCCTGCACCGCGAAGGGCGCGGGTGGGGCACGACGATCGTCGCGACGGTCGGCATCTGCGGCGGCGTGCTCGCCGGGCTGGTCGGTGGCGAGGTGCACTGGCGCACGGCGTATTTCATCGGCGGCGGCATGGGGCTCGCCCTCCTGGCGCTGCGCGTCGGCGTGCGCGAGTCGCCGATGTTCGCCGCCGCGGCCAAGGCCGAGAGCGGCGTGCGCCGCGGCGATCTCGGGGCGCTGTTCCGCTCCGCGAAGCGGCTGCGTCGTTACGTGGCGGTGATCCTCGTCGGTGTCCCGATCTGGTACGCGGTCGGCATCCTCATCTTCTTCTCGTCGGAGCTCGGCAAGGAGATGGGGATGAAGGACATCCCGAAGCCGGCGGAGGCGCTGATGTGGTGTTACGCGGGGCTCGCCGTCGGCGATCTCGCGTCGGGTGGGCTCTCGCAGGTGCTGCGGTCGCGGCGCAAGGCGCTGGCCGTGTTCCTGGTGATGACGGCGGTCGCGGTCGCGCTCTACTTCACGGTCGCTGCGAGGTCGCTCACGACGTTCTACGTGGTGTGCACGTTCCTCGGCCTCGCGACCGGGTACTGGGCGGTCTTCATCACGACGGCGGCCGAGCAGTTCGGAACCAACCTGCGGGCGACGGTGACGACGACGGCGCCCAACTTCGTGCGCGGCGCCGTCGTGCCCATGACGCTCGGCTACAAGGAGCTGCGGGGTTCGGTCGGCATCCTCGAGGGCGCCGTGATCGTCGGCGTCATCGCGATCGCGCTGGGCGCGGTCGCGCTGTGGCTGCTCGACGAGACCTACGGCAAGGATCTCGACTTTCTCGAGGCCGACGCCGATCGTGGCGTATCATCAGGCGCGTGAGCGACGCGCCTCCCACGGCGACCGAGACCGGCCACACCAGCTACAAGTGTCCGCAGTGCGGCGCCCCGCAGGCGCTGCAACCCGGCGCCGACGCGCTCGGCTGCGCGCACTGCGGCCACCAGGTGCGCATCGACGCGCCCGCGCGTCCGGTCCACGAGCACGACTTCGAGGAGGCGCGCCGTCGCGTGCGCCGCGGCCCCGCCACCGAGATGACCCGCGGCGCCCGCGAGGTGCAGTGCAAGCAGTGCGGTGCGCGCGCGGTCACGGCGCTCCAGGCCAATCGCTGCCAGTTCTGCGACGAGCCGCTCGTCGTCGAGATCAAGCCCGAGGCCGACACCATCCTCCCCGACGCGGTCCTGCCCTTCGGCATCGACAAGGCCGACGCCGGCAAGCGCTACGCGACGTGGCTGCGCTCGCGCTGGTTCGCGCCCGGCGACCTCGTGCGCCGATCGCGGGCCGACGGCATGGACGGCGTGTACGTGCCGTACTGGGCCTACGACTCCGACACCACCACGCGCTACACCGGCGCGCGCGGCGAGCACTACTACGTCGACGAGGAGTACACCGACAGCCAGGGCAAGCGGGCCACGCGCCGCGTGCGCAAGACGCGCTGGTACCCCGCCGCCGGCACGGTGTGCGTGGCGTTCGACGACGTGCTCGTCCCCGCCTCGAAGGGCATGCCACGCAAGCGCCTCGACCAGCTCGAGCCCTGGCAGGTCCGCGAGTGCAAGCCGTTCGACGGCGCCTACCTGGCCGGCTTCGTCGCGGAGCGCTACTCGCTCGATCTCGAGGAGGGCTTCCAGGCCGCCGAGGCGATCATGGAGAAGGCGATCGCCATCGCCGTGCGCCGCGACATCGGCGGCGACGAGCAGCGCATCCACAACATGGACGTGCGCCACGAGGACGTCCGCTTCAAGCACCTGCTCCTCCCGGTGTGGGTGAGCGCGTTCAAGTACAACCACAAGACGTTCCGCGTGGTCGTGAACGCGCGCACCGGCGAGGTCGCCGGTGATCGTCCGTGGAGCATCCCGAAGATCGTGCTGGCCGTCCTCGCCGCCATCGCGCTCGTCGTCGCGATCGTGCTCGCCATCCAGTACTTCAAGAAGCCGTCCGAGCCACCGCCGGAGCCGCCACCGATCGAGCCTCTGCCCGAGCGTCAGGCCGCGAGCTGGGGAAAGAGCACGTGGAACGTGGCGCCGGCGCCGGGCGCGCTGTCGACGACGACGCCGCCGGCCTGACGCCAGCCGCGGGCGCCACGCCATCGGCCACGCGCCGTTCGTATCACCGACTCTGCGCGGCCTTGTGCAGCTCGGCATGCACGTTGAGGCTGCGCGAGTAGCTCGGCTTGCCCCAGCGCTTGTCGGCGGGGTTCGAGAACGCGCCGAACACGCGCGCCAGCGGCTTGTCACCGCCGTCGGCGTAACCGGCGGCGGCGCCCTTGCGGATGGCCGCGTAGTCGCCGCCGCGCGCGAAGCCGAGCACCGCGCCCTCGAGCGCCGCCGCCGACGCGAGGAGGAAGTCGCGCGTCATCACCAGCGGCACCTGCCGCTCGCTCGGCACCACGTCCTGCATGTACACGGCGGTGTGGCACGCGATGGCGATCGCGCCGCGCGGGCGCGCGTCGGCCTTTTTCGCGACGGCCTTCCAGTCGAACGCGGCCAGGTCCATCAGGTGGTTGTGGCCGACGTAGGCGACGATGTGCGCGTCGCCACCGGCGGCGATCTTGGTGCCGTCGGCGAGCGTCACGGCGTGCGCGGTCACCCCGTACAGGTCATCGGCGTAGTGCGTGAACGCGGCGTGGATCTCCTCGCCGCGCCACGCCTGCGCGACGACGTACACCGTGAAGCGCGCTGGCACACCATCGCGCGCGCGGCGCCACGCGGCGGGGGTGGCCACGTCGCGCCGCCACACCCGCAGGTCGAGCACGTCGGCCTCGCCGATCGCCGCGCCGTCGGCGTCGAGCACCTGCTTCCACCCGCTGCCGCGCCGACCGAACCACCCGAGGAAGCCTTCGCTCGTTCCCCAGTAGAGGTTCCGGGCCGGATCGTCGCCGTCGCCCAGACGCGCGTTGCCGCACGGGATGACGTCGTTGTCGCAGAGCGGGACGTGCGCCTGCACGACCAGCGGCTTGCCGGCCGCCACGTCGGCGACCACGCGCTCGGTCAACCCGTCGAGCCACGCCTCGGCCTCGTCACTCGGCCCCGGCGGCGTCGCCCGCGCGACACCGAACGTGGCCACGATCACGCACGCGACGATCGTCGTCCTCATGACCGGATGAGACACCGGCCCGGCCGGCGCTATTGCATGAAGCGTGTAAGGTCTGTGCTCAGCAAGCGCCGGTTCTCCTCGAGGTCATCGGCCCGCAGGAAGATGACCGCGAAGGTCGACGTCTCGTTCTCGTCGAGCATCCGGTACTCGAGCACCTCGCCGAAGCTCTTCCACAGCTTGCGATCGTCGATGCGCACACCCGACTGGTACTTCTCCGTCGGCACGTCGGTGCACAGGAACGTGTAGACCGAGTCGTCCGGTTCGTCGAGGATCGCGCCCCAGTCGGGCCGCGTCTCGCGGAAGAAGTGCTTGTACACGTTGATGGCGTACGCGTACTCCGCGATCTCGGTCGTCCCGAGGCCGGCGAAGCGCAGCGGGTTGACCTCGATCGGCAGGAGCTGCCCGTGCGGCGTGAGCCGCAGCTCGAGGTGCATCGGGAAGCGCTTCAGATCGAACAGGTCGCCCAGCCGCACCAGGAAGTCGTAGATGGCCTGGTAGTGACGGCGCACCAGCGAGCGGCGCGTGTAGTAGACGAGGTCGCTGGTGTCGGCCGCGTCCTTGAACATGTGCTCCATCACGTTGAGGATCACGGGCTCGGCCTTGGCGTCGAAGTAGCAGTCGACGGCGAGCTCGATGCCCGGGATCCACTCCTCGAGGATCACCTTCTGACCGTCGACGACGATGCCGGCGTAGTTCTGCGCGTACGTCGCCAGGTCCTTGGTCAGGAACGCGATCGCGTCCTTCCAGTCGGCGGCGCGCTCGACGCGCTGCACGCCGATCGACGAGATGCCGGCGGCCGGCTTGATGACGAGCGGGAAGCGCAGCGACGCGGCGTCGATCTTCGGCAGCTCGGAGACCGTGGTCTCCTTGAAGTAGAACTCGGGATAGAGCTTCTGCAGCGAGCGGCGAAACGCGACCTTGTCCTTGAACAGGCGCGCCTTCAGGACGCGGTCGTCGTTCGGGATGGCCTCCTGCAGGAAGGCGAGCGCGTTCTCCGAGCTGGTCAGGATGAGCGACTGGTACGCCGCCTTGGGCCTGTCGACGATCGTCTGCGCCGGCTCGAGCCGGAGCGCCGGCTTCATCGGCACCTTGATGTCCTCGGCGAGGATCGCGGGCTCGCCCAGCTCGAAGAGCGTCTTCGACAGATAGGGGGACACCGACGGTCGCGCGAGGATGATCATGACGGCCAGCCGCGTATACCCGACCCCCCTCTGGACGTCACCTGGCGACCGCACTAGCCAGGATGGCGACGTGGGATGGAGTAGGATGCGCGAGCGGAGAGGGATCCGCAGAAGGGGCAATCGTCATGCAGGCATTGCACAAGAAGCTCGCGGCCGAAGCGATCGGTACGTGCTGGCTGGTCCTCGGAGGTTGCGGCACGGCCGTGTTCACGGGTAGCGCGGGCCTCGCCGCGCTGGCCTTCGGCTTGACCGTCCTGACCATGGCCTACGCCATCGGTCACGTGTCGGGCTGCCACCTCAACCCGGCGGTCACCGTCGGCCTGTTCATGGCCAAGAAGTTCGACGTGAAGAACGTCGGCCCTTACATCGCCGCGCAGATCGTCGGGGCGATCATCGGCGCCGGCATCATCGCGATCATCGTGAAGACCGGCCACTCCGACGTGAAGCTCGGTGGGTTCGCCGCCAACGGCGTCGGCGATCAGAGCCCCGACCACTACAAGCTGGTCGCCGGCATGCTCACCGAGTTCATCATGACGTTCTTCTTCCTCTACATCATCCTGGGCGCGACCTCGCCCAAGGCGCCGGCCGGCTTCGCGCCGATCGCGATCGGCCTCGGGCTCACGCTCATCCACCTGATCAGCATCCCGATCACCAACACCTCGGTGAACCCGGCGCGCTCGATCAGCCAGGCCATCTTCGCCGGCGGCGACTACCTCAAGCACATCTGGGTGTTCCTGATCTTCCCGACGGCCGGCGCCGCCGCCGCGGGCGTCGCATACCAGCAGCTCAGCGAAGAGTGATCAGCGCGGCAGGACGATGAACGGGATCCGGCCTTCGGCTTCTTCGCCGTCGCCGTTCGGGATGTACGCCATCGTCTGCGTCGCCTGCGTGTTGGTGCCGGTGTAGCGGAAGATGAGCTGGTCACCCGGCTGCTGATCGATGAACGGTCCGTCGGTCGTGACCTCGTACGCCTGCGCGGTGTAGCCGACGGGCAGCGGATCGAAGTGGTGGTCCCACGTGCCGATGAGCACGTCGGGACTGCCGTCGCCGGGACGCACCAGGATCTCGAACGTCACGTCGACCGGGAACACGATGATCCCGTCGGCAACGAGTCGCCACTCGCCGGCCGGAAGGTCATCCAGCAGCGTGTACTCGGCCTCCTGGGAGCGCCCGGCCCCCACACCAGGAGCTCAAAAAGGTGGCGGCTCGACGGACACCAGCCGGACCTGGATCTCCGAACCGTCGAGCGCGAGCCACAGCCGCGGCGGGTTGCCGTTCGGTGGCGCGTCGTCGGAGCAGGCAGCCAGGCCCAGAGCGGCGGCAGCGAGGATGACGTTGCGAGCGTTCATGGCTTGTACTCGAACACTGCCACGAACTGACCTGGGATGTCGGTAACTTCCATCACGAGCTTGTAGCCGGCGGCCTCAGCCGCGGCGATCGCCGCCGCGCGGTGATGGAGGCGGTTGGCGATGGCGATCTTGCCGCCCGGCTTGAGCGCCGGCCCCGCCTTCTTCAGCCACGCCGTGCGGTCGTCGAAGTAGTGATCGACCTGCGCGAGGAGGATCGCGTCGAAGCGCCCCTCCTCGAGGCCGGGCTCGTCGGGCTTCACGACGCGGCCCTCGACGATGTGGTCGTAGCCGGCCGCGACCATGCGCGTCTTCAGGTACTCGAGCACCGCGCCGTCGATGTCGGTCGCGACGACCCTGCCACCTGGTGTGACGGCGCGCGCAACGTGCACGGTGAGGAGCCCGGTGCCGGCGCCGATGTCGGCGACCTGCTTGCCGGGCGCGAGCTGCAGCGCCTCGATGACCACCTGCGGCTGGCGATCCCGATCGAACAGCGCCTGGTCGCCCTCGTCGCCGTCGCCCGACCCGCGCGGATCGACGGCCTTGCCGGCGGCGCTGGACGTGTCGCTCTTGCAGCCGACGGCCGCGATCGCGATCAGGAAGATGCAGGCAACGGCTCGCACGGCGGCAGACTAGCAGGTCGACGCCGTACGACTCGTCGCTCCTGCAATTTATTCAGGCGGCCTCGCGGCCGGGGCTCACATCGTTGTTCGTTCGCCCCTGCTCGCGCGCTGCGCGCGCTCGGCCGCTTCCTCGTGGGCGCTACCCCGGTGCTCGCTTCGCTCGCGGCCCCACTCGTCGCGGCCGGGGCTCACATCTGGACGACGTTGACGATGCCGTTGATGTTCACGCCGCGCGCGAAGTCGCCGACGCGCCGCATGTCGCCCTTGGCGATGGCGTAGGCCACCGCGGCCGAGGCCGACGCCGCGAGGTCGCGCGACGTGGCGTTGTTCTCGGCGCCGGTCGTCGGGTCGAAGCCCTTGACGGTGCCGTCGCGCATGATGCCGCCGAACCAGCCGGTCTTGAGGAGACCGTTGCCCATCGCGTACATCCAGTTCGAGTCGCCGGGCGTGCCGTCGGGCCAGCCCGAGCGCGCGCGCGGGTTCTTGGGCGTGTCGCCGTGGATGGTCATGACGATGTTGTCGCTGAGCTTGGTGCCGGCGCACGACGCGTCGTCGGTCGCCGCCAGGTCGGCGTAGAAGCCGTCGAGCATCCGGCCGAGCGTCGCCGCGGTCATGCGCAGGTTGTTCATGTCGTTGAACGCGCCGTGCGGGTCGTCGTTCATTGCGGGCATCACCACGCTCGACGTCAGGCCCATGCGGAACGCCTTGGCCGTCACGATCAGGTTCTCGGCGAGCTCCTTCAGGTTCGTGCGCGTGCCGGCGTCGACGCCGTAGCGCGTGCGATCGGCGTCGGTGATCGCGAGCTGGCTGGCGAGGTTGGTGCCGAGGAGGCGGGCCGCGGTCTTGGCCGTGCCGTACGCCTTGGTCTGGGTGGGGCGCTCGGCGGCGCGGTTGAGCGACGCGAGCGCGGCGTAGTGCGCGTCGTAGAGGCCGGCGTCGCCGGCGTTCTCGAGCAACCCACCGGCGCGCGACGCGGCGCTGTTGAACAGGCCCACGAACTGATCGGCCGAGCCGACCGCCGACGGACGGGGCGCGCCCGGCGCGGTGCCGAACGGCGTGTTGTCGATCGTGACGACCGGAATGACCGCCGGGTTCGTGACCTGGAGCGACGCGGCCACCGCGATGAGCGAGTTGCCGCCGAGGTTGGTCGCCGTGATCGGGTCGCGGCGGTGCGTCTCGTTGCCACCGGCCATGAACGCCGTCATCTGCTTGCCGCCGGTGAACGTCTTGAACGGCGACTCGGGCGCCAGCGTCAGCGGGCGATCGGTGCCGGCCGCCATCGTCTGCTGTCCGGGCGCGTGGAACGCGAAGTCGGCGTTGCCCGCGGCCGCGATGTCGTTGTGCGGCCACAGCAGCTGGAACCACGCGAAGCCGCCGTTGCCGGCGACGATGTGGACGCTGCGGTTGGTCGGGTGACACGAGGCGTCGGCCGCGACGGCGGTGCCGACGGTGTCCTCGAGGACCTCGTAGACCTTCCACCGCGCCAGGCCCATGGCCGCGCCGGCGAAGAGGCTCCACTTGATGAGATCGCGGCGACCGAGCTCGCGGACTTCGTGCTTCGGAGACTTCTTGAACATGGCGTTCTCCTCGTTCCTTTACTCGGTCACTCGCAGGTGTTGGCGGCGGCAAGCAGCGACGCGACGGCAATCAACTTGCCCTTCGCGACGTCGCTGGCGCGGCTGACGGTGAGGTTGCACAGCTCGAGGTGGCTGGCGGTGGCCGGCACGCCGAGGAGGCACGCGATGCCGTCGGCGTTGCACTGGTCCGAACCGTTGAACATCTCGGTGCCGACGCCGGCGACCGTGCACTCGGCGCGGCCCGGCATCGCCGCGATGATCTCGGGCGCGGCCTGCACGAAGATGTCGAACATCTTCGACGCGGTCGCGGTGGAGAGCTCGCGGCCCTCGCGCTGGCGAGCGGCGTAGTTGGGGGCGCCGAGCGCCTGGTCGCTCTCGCGCCAGAGCCGGCCCGCCGACAGCGCCGTCGTGTTCGCGAGGTTCACGCCGCGCGACGCGAGGATGGTTCCGAGCGTGTCGTACTTCATCTTCGGGCAGCTGTGGATGCGCGACGAGTAGCGCGCCGGGCCCTCCTGGCGCAGCCGCTCGAGCAGCTCGAACGGATCGACGTTCGTGCCCGGGTGGTCGAAGGTGTTGTCCTCGCCGCCCGACGCGTTGCCTTCGGGCAACGGATTCTCTTCCTGCGGAGCGAGCTCCTCACCGGTGCAGCCGAACGCGGCTGCGGCCAGAAGCGCGGCGACACCGAGGAGCAGGGGCTGGTTGTGCTTGGTCATCATGGTGGTTGGCTCCTGTCCTCGGTCTCAGAACTTCGTGAAGTCGTCGCTGGTGTAGACCGCGAAGATCGCGTCCTGCATCAGGCCGCCGCTCGCCGTGAAGGCGGCGACGTGGCTCTCGATGGTGGCCGTCGGCACGAGGGAGAGCGTGTCGACGATGTCGCCCTTGCCGAGCGCCCAGTTCCAGTAGCGAGCGACGAGGCACTCCGCGACCTTCGGATCGGCGGCCATCGCCTGACCGAGCGCCGGAAGATCGGCGGCGGGGCTGCCGAAGCGCCACGCGGTGCCTTCACCGGCGGGGAGCCAGTCGGACATCACCGCGTTCGGGGCGCCGTCGTTCGGCGTCTTCACCTGGATGGTGGTCTGCAGCGCGCCGTCCTCGTCGAAGTTGGCGAACAGCGGCGCGAGGTGGTTCATCGTCGCGTGGCAGTTCGCGCACACGACGGCGCTCGTGTCGTGGAAGTCGATCGTGCCGCCGTTGTCGGTGCCGGCGATCGACTGGAACGGCCACGGCGCGGTGTAGGCCTGGGCGACCGCCGTATCGACGTTGTCGGCGATCTCGGCCGGGAACGCGGTGCAGGCGAAGGACTCCTGCACCCAGCGCACGCGGCGGAACGCCATGTTCGAGTAGAAGTGCGCCTGCACGCCCGGGTTGGTGAGCACGCCGGCGTGGGTCGTCACACCGTTGGCGCAGTCGGCGGCGGTGAACGTGCCGTCGGCGGCGTTGAAGGTGGGGCAGGTGCCGGTCGACGCCGTGAACAGCTCCGACAGCGAGCGGTTCTCGACGGTGAGCTGGGCGGCGAACACCGGCGCGGTGTCGAGCATCGCCGACTCGCCCATCTTGAAGTTGTCGCGCCAGAAGCGAACCATCTGGTTCGCGAACTCCGGCGTGTCGAGGTAGGTGCGGAGGAACGACTCGTACACCACCTTCTGCGCCGCGACGTCGCCGGCGTCGGCGACCGCCTTGATCTCGGCGAGCGAGGGCAGCTTGCCGGTGAGGCGCAGCGATGCGATGCGCAGCGCGGCGTTGTAGTCGTACTCGCGCTCGGCGAGCTTCTGGTCCCACTCGTCGACCGGCCCGGTGCCGTCGTCGTCACCGGAGTCATCACCAGTGGTGGTTTCGCCCGAGCAAGCTGCGCCGGCGAGGGCGGCGGCAGCGAGCACACGAGCGAGAGTCCCCAGGAAGCGAGTTTTGCGCATGGTCTTCTCCTGAATCACGGGGCTGCCTCGGCGTTGATCCACATCAGCATCTGAGCCTTGAACGCGGCGAAGTTCGCCGCGGGCACCTTGTAGTAGGGGTGCACGTTGGTCACCGCCGGATCGACGGAGACGATGATGCTCGACTGGTCGGGGTTGAGCTTCGAGACGCGCGAGAGGATCTGGGCGCAGGCGTCGGCCTGCAGCGCGTCGTCGGCGAGCTTCGACATGTCGGTCGCGCCGCGCGCCGCGGCGTTGGTGCCGGCGTGGCACATGCCGGCGCACGGGGTGAGCTGCGGGCGCGCCGTCGACGTGAACTGCGGGACCGCCTTGCAGCCGCCGCCCACGATGCCGCCGCCGTCCGACGGGGGCATGCCGTTGGCGAACGTCGCGGTCTTGAAGTGCACCGACAGCTGGCCCGAGGGCGGGATGTCGACGAACACCGCGGTGCCGCCGCCGACCTGGCTGGTCGTCATCTCGGCGACGGTGAGATCGATGTCGCTGAAGCGGTCGATCGGATCGGGGATGGCGGTGGCGCCGTCCCACACCACGAACAGCGGATGGACGAGGCGAACGCCGCCGGTGGCCGCGATCACCTGGATGCGCGAGAGGTACATGCCGGTGGCGAGCGGCTGGTAGTCGAACGTCATCTTCGAGCCGGTGAGGCCGATCGAGGTCAGGTCGACCTCGTTGGCGCCGACGACCGGCGAGATCTTCGAGGTCTCGACCACGGGCTCGGCCACGACGCCGGCGGCCAGCGCCTCGAGCTCGACCCACGCGGTGACCGCGGCGGCCTCGGCGGGGAGGTAGTTGACGCCGACCGACGCGTGCGCCTGCGACGACGCGAACACCGACAGGCGGCTCGCCTGCGGATCCATCATCGAGATGAGGCCGCCCATGTTGAACGTCATGACGCCCTCGCGGAGCGTCGGGTTCGGGCGCATGAACTGCGGGTTCTCGGTGGAGACGTGGCAGCTCGCGCACTTGGTCTGCATGGTCGGCCCGACCGTGGTGTCGAACGCCCTCACCGCCTGCTCCAGGGGGTCACCTTCCGGATCGATGATGTCTCCGGTGCATGCGGCGACGGCCAGGGCCAGAGCGGCCATGGCCGAGATGCGAAGGCGAACCATGGGGAGATGGCGGCAGAGGGTGTCCAGCATCGCCTTCCGGGTACCCGGAAGTGCGCGTGAGCTCTGGAATCCCGTCAGCATGGGGCGGGACTACAGCAACCAGTGTGCCGACCGCCGGCGACGGGTAGCCGCCTGTACGATCTCTGCGCAAGTGCGCGATGAACCGGGGTTCCTGATGTCGGAATGATGTCAGCGGTCCGGAGTGCGCACGCCAGAGGGCGGGTTTTTTGGGGGGCAAACCCCCAGGAGGGGACGACTGACACCAGCGCGGGGACGGGGTCCCCAGGCCGCCGATCACTGGATAGTAAACACGCAGATAGCGCGCTTGGAGTCGCCGCAGACATCGTCGAGCCACTGGCCGGTCCCGCCTTCGATGCGAACGCAGTCGGCGTTCGTGCCCGGCTGATTGTTGGGTTCGCCCGAGGCCCACGCTGCGAAGCCGACCGGAGCGTTGGTGTTGATCCAGATGAAGGCGCTCTCCGAGGTCTGGTCGGTGAGCCCGATCCAGACGCCGTTCGACTCTCCCTGATAGAGGGGCTGGATCGCGGCGTTTTCCTGGACGTTCAAGACGTCGGCGAGGTCGCCGCCGGTGAGGGCCTGGCAGAACGAGCGGGCCGATGACCACGAGGCCGCGGTATTGACGCGGCTGAAGCATCGCGAGGGGTTCGTGGGTGACGGGATGTGGCCGTTCGGGCAGGTCGGAGGCGGGGCGTCGACGGGCGCGTCGATCGGCGGACCATCGATTGGCGGCGCGCCGTCGCTGGCCGCGTCGGTCGGTGCGTCGATTGCGCTGTCGACCATCGCGTCGGGATCGATGGGTGGCGTGTCGATGGGCGCGTCGATGTCGGCACCGTCGGAGCGGCAGACGTCCTGCACGCACGTCGTGCCGCTCGGGCATTCGCCGTTCGGGCCGCACGTCGGGTTGTTGAACGTCGGGCTGAAGCACGCGCCGAGCGCCAGCGCGATCCACAACGATGCAGGACGAAGAGCTCGCATGGATGCCTCGAGCTACTGGTAGGAGACGCTTCCCATGGTGGCGGCGGGTGAGATCACGGCGCCGACGTTGTTCAGGGTTCCCGCGTTGATCCGGATCCGTCCGGACGAGCCGCCGCCGCCGGCGGTTCCCAGCGGATTGCCGCAGTTGTTCGAGCCGTTGGTGGGAGGCTGCACTCCGGCACCGCCGAGGCCGCCGTCGCAACTCGGCCACCCCGGCGACGAGCCGCAGCTAGCCTGTTGCGCGCTCTCGCGACCGTCCTCGCCGTTCACGCCCGGCGCGCCGCCGGCTCCACCGTTCGCGTAGAGACCAGCGCTGGTGATGTTGACCACGGGCGCCTCGACGAGGATGCCGCCGCCGGCGCCGCCACCGCCGCCCGCGTCGTCGGTCGCGCCCGAGCCGCCGCCTCGTCCGCCGGCCTGGATGACGCCCGTGATGGTCAACGAACCGAGCGCGACGAGCTGGACGGCGCCGCCGCCACCACCGCCGACTCCGCCGGCCGCGCCGCCGCCGCGTCCGCCGCCCGATCCGCCGAGCAGCGGGACCAGCTCCGCGGTGCCGCACGCCACGCCGCCGAGCGGCGACACCCCGGCGTCCGAGCCGCCACCGCGTCCACCGGCCGTCGCGGCGCCGCCGCCACCACCGCCGCTGTCGTTGTTGGCCGCCGTGCCACCGAGCGTCCCCGGACCGCAACCCGTGGCCGCACCGCTCGACGAACCGCCACGGCCTCCACCGGGGCCGCGCGTGCTGTTCACGCCACCGACGCTCGACACGATCAGCCGGCCGGAGACGATCAGATCCTCACCCGCGAAGATCACCAGCGCGCGTGTGCCGGTCACGCGGATCTCGGTGCCGGGCTTGATCTCGAAGCGTCGGAACGTGAACACGCCGACGTTCGCGTCCTGCGCATAGCCGATGCCGGCCTGGACGCCGGTGCCCGCGGCGCGGACGGTCGTGCCCAGCGAGCTGACGAGCTGGCCGGTGTCGGCGTCGAGTTGCCACGGCGCGCTCATCGTGCCGGTGTCGATGGACGCGGTCACGCCGGTCAGGAGCGCGGTGGTCACGAGCGGCTCGTTGGACGGGACGAGCACGCGGCAATGCGGGGCGGTGGCGTCGGAGCAGCCGTGCGCGCAGGTCATCGCCATGGGCTCGCCGTTCACGCACTCGCGCAGCGTGGCGCTGTCGACGCACACCGACGTGCACATCGCGTCCACGTCGAGCGGGCCGTCGGGCAGGTCGGGCGAATCAGTGGTGAGGGTGTCATTGGCGACCGCGTCGTTCATGGCGGCGACGCAGACGTTGGCGTTCGAGCACGTCAGGCCGGGCGGACACGCGCCGCCTGGACCACACATCGGTTGATCGAACGCGGGATCGAAGCAGCCCGTGAGCCCACTGGCGACCAGGACCGCCGCGACCGCCGGGATGATATGGGCGCGAGTCACGGCAGCGTACCCGTCAACGCGAAGCCGACGCCGTCGGGCGACAGGGTCGGGACAAGGACGGTGTGCTCGGCGCTGGCGGCGCCCGTTGATCCGTTTCGGCGACCCATCATGTAGATGACGGCGCCGCCGATGACCATCGCGCCGCCGGCGACGACGCAGATCATCATGTTGCGATCCGCGGCCTCGCCGTCCTCGATCTTCTGCGGATCGTAGACCGCGCCTTGCTCGGAGAGCTCGTCGGAGAGCTTCGACGCCTTGGCACCGAACACGAACAGGCCGACACCGACCGCGCCGACGCCGACACCTGCCGTCGCGAGGCCGGCGATGCGCATCGCGCCGCCCGGCTTGCCGCCGCCGTCGGATGGAGGCGGTGGCTCGATCGGTCCGCCGCCACCAGTGCTGCCGCTGCCACCACCGCTGCCCGGGAGCCGCGCCTCTTCGGCCTTGCGCGCTTCCTCGGCGAGCCGCGCCTCTTCGGCCTTGCGTGCTTCCTCGGCGGCGTGCGCCTCTTCGGCCTGGCGCGCTTCCTCCGCCTTCGCGGCCTCCGCCTTCGCGGCCTCCGACGCGATCTGCACCTCGAGCGCCGTGATGAGCTCGTTCGCGGTCTTCACCTGCGGACCCTTGGGGTCGGCGGCGACGTACTTCTTGTAGAAGTCGATCGCGATCGTCGCGCGGCCGGCGAGGCGATGCGCCTGCGCCATGTTGAAGAGCAAGGTCGGATGCGGGACGAGCTCGTACGCCTTGCCGAAGAAGACGAGGGCGGTGTCGTAGTCGCCGCTGCCCTGCGCGGCGAGACCGGCGTCGACGTACTCCTTGGCCGCCTTCGTCTTGTCGACGGGCTTGGGCTGCGCGAACGCGGCGGGCACCGACAAGGTCGCGGTCGGGACCGCGGCACACAACAGGATCGTCACGAAGCTGCTACTGCGCATCGCCGGAGTCCCCCTGGAGAAGAGTCGAGTCAGGAACGGAGCCTGATACTGGGCTAGTTGCCGAACGGATTGACGCTCTGATCGCGATCCTCGCCGCCCGTGCGACCACCGCCACCGCCGCCCGACTTCTTCTTCTCGAGCTTGATCGACGTGTCGATGGCCGCGTTCGGGTGCAGGACCATCTTCCCGTCCTTGTAGCCGGAGAGCTTCACGACCAGCGTGATCTCGCCATCGCCCTGCGGGAACGAGCCGGTGAACGGCGTCTTGCCGATCGCCTTGCCGTTCTGGAGGAGCGTCGCGCCCGGCGGCGTGCTGGCGATCTTGGCGTCGACGCTGGCCTGGATCGGCGGAGGTTCGGGCGTAGCCGCGCCGGCATCGATCGACGCGGCGGGCTGAGCTGCGGCTGCGTCGATCTCGGCTGCGCGCTGCGGCGGTTGCTCCGGCGGTTGCTCCGGCGGTTGCTCCGGCGGTTGCTCCGGCTGCTGCGGCGGCGGCTCTGGATCCTTCGCCGACGCGACACCAGGCTCCGGCTTCTTGTCGCCGCCGCCCGCCGTCGCGACCATGGCGATCACGCCGCCGATCACCAGCACCGCGGCGAGGCCGATGAAGATCGGCGTCTTCGACTTCGTCGGCGGCATGGTGCCGCCGTGGCCGTAGTGGCCGCCGGTCTGGTACGCCTGCGCGGCGCCCGAGAGCGTCGTCGGCGGCGGGATCGCGGGGCTCGTCGGCAGCGGCGGTCCGTGGCTCGGCTGGCGCGGGCCGGTCCGGTAGTGCGCGCCGCCGGTCGCGAGATCGACGGCGTGGATGAGCTCCTCGGCGCTCTGCATCCGCTGCGCGGGATCCTTCACGAGCAGGCGCTGCACCAGCACCTCGAGCTCGTGCGGCACGTCGGGCGCGATCGACTGCACCGCCGGCGGCGGCACGTGGATGTGCGCGGCCAGCACGTCGCCGACGCCCTCGCCGACGAACGGCGGGCGTCCCGTGCACAGCTCGAACAGCATGCAGCCGAGCGAATAGAGATCCGCGCGGTGATCGACGACGACGCCGCGGCACTGCTCGGGCGACATGTACGTCGGCGTTCCCATCACCGAGCCGGTGCGCGTCTTCGAGCTGTTGGGCCCGTCGCTGGCCAGCTTGGCGATGCCGAAATCGAGGAGCTTGATGCGCTCGCCGCCGGGCACCTCGGGATCGGGCACGAGGAAGACGTTGTCGGGCTTGAGGTCGCGGTGGACGATGCCCTTGTTGTGCGCGGCGTGCAGCGCGCCCGCGATCTGCCGGACGATCGCCAGCGCCGGCTGCGCCGCCATGCGCCCGCGCGCCATGCGGTTGGCCAGCGGCTCGCCCTGGAGGAGCTCCATGACGATGTACGCCGAGCCGTCCTGGTGATAACCGAAGTCGTAGATCTCGACGATGCCGGGGTGGCGGATCGCGGTCGCGGCGCGCGCCTCGTTGAAGAAGCGCGTCACGATCTCCTGGTTCTGCGACAGCTCGGGGAGCAGCAGCTTCACCGCGGCGACGCGGCCGATGAGCGCATGCTCGGCCGAGTAGACCGCGCCCATGCCGCCCTTGCCGATCGTGCCAGTGATGCGGTACTGGCCGACCATCGTGCCCGCGAACATTGCGGGGAGCTTACCACCGGCCGGGTCAGGGCCGGTGCTCCTCGTGGAGCCGCGTCAAGGTCCCGGAAATGTCGGCCCACACCGCCGCGTAGGTCGTCTTGCCATCGGTTGCCACCGTCGCGGCGTAGCGACCCTCGCCATAGGGCGACGGGCACACGAACACGGGCGTTCGATGGACGATCGCGAGCTGCTCCTCGACCTGCGCCGCGCCGTCCGCGCACGGGGGCGCCGCGCGCATCCCCGAGTTGTTGGGACCGGTCGGCGTGTGGCGTGTCATGACCAGGCGCGCGCCGGTCTCGTCGGTGACGCGCTCGAACGTGTAGGCCGAGATGTCGAGCTGCGCCGAGCTCGCGAACGTGATCCAGCCATCGCCGTGGCGCGACGCGGTGTAGACCAGCTTGCTGCCGCCTTCGCGGTGCGGCCAGAACCGGAGCTTGCCATCGCTGCCGGCATCGATGGAGTTCACCTCGTAGCTCGTCGCGGTCATCTCGATGACCCAGACGACGCCCGGCTGGTGGATGAAGTACACGCCGCCGCTGTAGGACTCGTAGCTCCATCCGCCGTCGAGCCACGCGAGATCGGCGAGCGTCGCCGGCGGCTCGGGCGGCGCCGGCGCGTCCTTGGGGCCGCACGCCGCCGCGGCGGCGAGCACGACGATCGCGAGAGCGTGCGCGCTCCTCACTTGCGACGCCGCAGGTAGTAGTGAACGCCGTGCTGCGGGTGCGCGAGGCGGATCGCGAACGCGTTCTTGCCGGCGGCGGCGACGGTGGCGCGGAAGCGGCCGCTCGAGTCGCGCGCGGCCGCCTCGCCGTCGATCGAGACGTTCCAGCCCTCGACGGTGACGCCGGTGACGGTGACGTCGGCGTCCCACGGCGCGCGCGGTGGCGGCGCCGTGATCTGCGCGGTGGGCGCGGCGTTGTCGAAGTCGATCTTGAGCGTGGTCCTGGGCGAGCTGCGCCCGCCGCTCGTGATCCACAGCGTGTGTGTGCCCTCGGGGAGCGTCCCCGCCGGCAGGTCGTGCGCGCTCGAGCTGTCGAAGGTGCGGTCGTTGCCGCCGGAGAGGATGTGCAGCGTCGAGGCGCCGCGCGCCTCGTTCCACTTCACCGTGATCGCCGGCAAGCGGTTCTGGTAGCTGATGGTGTACTTGCGGCCGTCGGTCTCGATGGTGTTGGCCGGCGGCGTACGCACCACCGCGGCCGCGCCCGAGTCGCCCTGCACGCGCACGATGCCGGTCTTCACGGCGCCCCCGCCGTCGCAGCGCACGCGATAGCGCGTGGTGCCGGCGGCCGCGAAGAAGAGGGCGCTGTTGCCGCCGATGCGGCGAGGTGCGCGGAACGAGCCACGCGCGTCGGCGAGCTCGAGGACGCCGCCGCCGCCGGGACACGCGCCCGCGAGATCGATCTTCACGGCGACCTTGCGCGACGGATCGTGGATGACGGCGCGCTCGCTGATCGGCAGCACGACGTCGGCGCTCGACGGGACCAGGTCGCGCACCGAGGCGGCGCCGTCCCGGGCCATCACGCCGGTCTCGCCGGCGCGCGCGGTGGCGTCGGACTTCTCGCCGTCGAGGAGGACCTCGCCGCGCTCGACGCGCGCCACGGATTCACGGCGCCCGATCTCGATGCCGGCGTCGCCGCCGGTGCGCGTGACGATCACGCCGCCCGGGACGACGATCGTGACGTCGGCGTCGCGCGCGCTCACGCGCGTCGAGCCGCTCCTGGGCGTGACCAGCGGTCCGTCGGCCGAGCCGACCGCGACCTCGGCGGGACCGGTGACGAGCGCGCGATCGTTGCCGCGCGCGAGCTCGAGCGACGCGCCGCGCGGCAGCTTCACGAGGTCGCCGGCGGCGAGCGTCGCGGCGCCGGCGGGGAGCGGCTTCCACGGCTCGGCGCCGATCTTCTGCGTGACGCCGCGGCCCTTCACGGTCGCGGCGAGCGTGGTCGCGGGGGGCACCGGCTCGCCGGCATCCGGCTTCGGTGCGACGCCCGCGTCGAGCGTCTCCTTGCCGGCGATCCCGATCCGCTCGACGATCGCGCCGCCGACGGCGACGACGATGCTGTTGCCGCCCTCGAGGGTCACGGCGCCGTCCTCGCGCTGGATGATCGCGCGGCCGATGTCGACCTGAAAGCGCGTGCCGCCCGCGCCGCCGATCGCGCGCAGGACGCCGCCCGGCTCGATCTGCGCCATGCCGGCCTCGGTCGCGATGACGACCGGCCCGCTCTCCGCCGTGGCCTCGCCGGTCTCGAGCCGCGCGCCGCCGGCGACGAAGCGCACCAGCGTGTCGGCGCCGAGGCGCACCACGGCCTTGTCTCGCAGACGCAGGCGGGCCCATGCCGCGTTACCGGTGCGCGCCGCGTCACCGACGAAGAACGGCTGTCCGATCGGCGCGGACGCGAACGCGCCGCCGTGCTCGCGCTCGACGGCGCCCTGGCCCTCGAGCAGATCGGCGACGGGCGCGGCCTTCGTGCCGCCACATGCGAGGACCAGCGCGATCGCCCCGACGATCAGCACCCCGACGATCAGCAGGCGGAGCGCGCGGGCCAGGTTCGAACGTCGTTGGTTCGCACCTGCTCGCGCTTCGCGCCCGGTGCTCACCGGCGCGCCTTCCGTAGCTCGATGTTCTTCACCGCGACGCCCTGATCCTCGACGGCGACGTCCTTCTTCTGCGTCTCGTAGCCGGTCATCGACACCACGATCGTGTACGTGCCGGGCGGCACGTCGACCTGGAACGAGCCGTCGGGGCCGGCCGTGACCTCGAGGCCCACCGGCTCCACGCGCACGGTCGCGCCGAGGCCCTTGCCGTCGAAGCTGCGCACCAGGCCGCGGATCTGCGACGGCGGCTTCACGCGCGCGAGCGTGACGTCGAGCTGCGCCTCGGCGCCGGCGGTGATGGTGAGCGTGCGCTGCGTGGGCTCGTGGCCCGGGCGCTCGACGAGCACGTCGACCGAGCCGGGCGTGACGTCGGTGAGCGTGAACGTGCCGTCGTCGCCGGTCGTCGCCGAGCGCGCGCCGAGGCGCACGGTGGCGCCGGGCAGCGGCGCACCTTCGGGATCGGCGATGCGGCCCTTCACCGTGCCGGTGGTGGGCGCCGGCGGCAGGTCGGGCTCGTCGGGCTCGGCCGGCCGGTCGACGATGATGGGCTCGACCTTCGTCGTCGGGCGCGGACGCCACGACAGGCCGACGATCGCCGAGACGCGCGGCTCGACGTTCACGAGCGTCTCGTCGATCACGGGGCGCGAGCTGCCCGTGATCTCGAGCTGGCCCTCGAGCGTGACCGAGTCGTCGAGCGCCTTGCGCACGCCGAGGCCGAGGCGCAGCGGGCTCTCCATCGCCGACGGCGTATCTTCGCCGCCGACGAGCACGTCCCAGCTCAGCTCGCCGTACACGTCGAGGCCGCCGCTGGTGCGCGAGACGCCGGCGCCGACGAGGATCGCGTCGTAGTCGGAGATGCCGAGGCCGAGCTTGTCGGCGTACGAGATCATGCGGTTGGTCACCGACTTGCCCGAGTTGTCGAGGCGGTAGCCGCCGGTGCCGGTGAACGTGATCGCGCCGCGCTTCACGCTCACGATCGCCGAGCCGTCGATGGAGATCGCGTCGGTCTTGATCGAGGGGACGTCGTCACCGGGCAGCCACAACCCGAGCTTGAAGCCGAGCCACGTGCCGCCGCCCTCGCGGGTGGAGAGCGCGCGCATCGCGGTGGCCCAGAAGCGCGGGTCACCGACGAAGCCGTCGTCGGGGCTGTCGCCGGTGTGCTTGTCGTAGCGGCCGCGCACCTCGCCGCCGAGCTCGAGCCAGCGCGTGGCGCGCAGCGCGATCGCGGCCCAGCCGCCGATGCGGTGGTGCGCGTCGTTCTCGTCGAGGACCTGCTCGGTGAACCCGTAGCCCGTGCCGAGCGCGATCGAGACGCTGGGGCCGGGCTGGACCGCGCGCACGCGACCGGTGGCGTGAAGCCCACCGTCGGCGCGCGCGATCGTCGCGGTCGAGAGGAGGACCACGACACTCACCACCACGCTTGGCCACATCCTCGTCATGGAGCTCCTCCACGGATCTTGATCGTCAGCGGGATCCTGACGATCTGCTCGCCGGGTTGCTTACCGAAGCGTGTACCGCGAGCGACCTCTGCGATGCACGCGCCGAGCGGCGTCTTGCCGATCTCTTCCGGGGTCACGTCGACCGTTTTCGGAACACCGTCGGCGTCGACACGGAAGGCCAGCCACACCGCCGCCGTTCGCGTCACCGAGCCAGGGTGATCGTTGACGCATCGGGTGATCAGGCCCTCGCGCTTCGCGAACGCCGCCGTGATCGGGTCCTTGGGCGTCGGCGGCCGGCCAGCGCCCGCATCGGGCTTCTTCGCACGTGCCGCATCCGCCAGCTCGGCGGCGACGCCCGCGTCCGTCGGGTCCGGCTGCGCGGCGGCGGCATCGCCCTGGCCCTCGAGCGCGGCGCTGCCACGCTCGGCGACGAGCACGATGGGATCGCGATTGCGCTCGCGCGCCCGCTGGTCGGAGCGCCACCACAAGGTGCCTGCGATGAGGCCTCCCGCGACCACGACCGCGCCGACGATCGGCAGCACCGGCGTCCGCGACGGCAGCGCGGCGTTGGCGCCGGTGCGCACGCGCGGCGTGGTGACGGCCATCTCGGCGGCGGTCTCGGCCTGGCGGCTGGCGAGCGTGGCGCCGTCGGGGCTCGACGCCTCGGTGTACGTGCCCGCGCGCGGACCGACCGGCGTGTTCGACGGCGCGAAGGTCGGCGTGTCCGGTGTGGCACCGTTCGGCAGCGTCGTGGCGAGCGAGAGCGCCACCGCCCCCGGGTTCGGCGTCTTGCGGCCCTTCCCGTCGCGCTCGCCGGTGCGCCAGGGCTCGAGCTTGGGCCCCATCGTGCGCTCGAGGAACTCGCCGAGCGCGGCGGGGTTGATGGTCAGCCCCGATTCGCGTGCGAAGAGCTCGATCGCCTGCGCGAATTCCCGCGCGGTCGCGAAGCGCTTGGTGCGATCGACGTTCATCGCGCGCTTGATGATCGCCTCGAGCACCGGCGGGAAGCTGGGCAGGTGCGTCGACGGCGCCGGCACCTCGCCGCTGATGACGGCCCACATGACCTGCGCGTCGTTCTGTCCAGCGAAGGCGCGGCGCTGCGTCGCGAGCTCGTAGAGGAGGACGCCGAGCGCGTACACGTCGACGCGGCGATCGAGCGCCTCGCCGCGGCACTGCTCGGGCGCCATGTACGCGAGCTTGCCCTTGGTGACACCGACCGCCGTGACGTCCTCGAGGTTGGTCGCCTTGGCGATGCCGAAATCGACGAGCTTCACCGCGCCGGCGTACGTGACGACGACGTTCGACGGCGACACGTCGCGGTGGATGAGGCCGAGCGGCTCACCGTCGTCGCCCGTGAGCTCGTGCGCGAAGTGACAGCCGGTGGCGGCGCCGACGGCGATCGTGAGCGCGTGCTCGAGCGGCAGGCTGAGGCTCCGCTGCGAGAGCTCGCGGAGCAGCGTGCGGCAGTCCTCCCCGTGGAGGTACTCCATCGTGAAGTAGTGGAGGCCCTGCTCCTCGCCGAGGTCGTAGACGTGGGCGATGTTGGGGTGGTCGAGGGTCGCCGCGTAGCGCGCCTCGTTGAAGAACATGCGGACGAACTCGGCGTCGCGTGCGTGCGACGGCAGGATGCGCTTGAGCACGACGTGCTTGGCGAAGCCGGCCAGCCCCGACATGCGCGCGAGATAGATCTCGGCCATACCGCCCAGCGCCAACCGCTGGACGATCTCGTAACGGCCGAGCCGCGTGCCGGGCGGGAGAACGTCCCCCATGGGGCGAGGTAGGATAACGTGAATGGGGGCAAGCTGGGCAGTTGCGGCCACGGGGTTCGCCGTCGCCGCGTTCGTCGCCGCCTGCGGAGCCGGCTCCGCGCCGACGGCAGGCCTCGGACCTCAGTCCTCCGGCCTCAGCCAGAGCCCAGACCCAGACCCAGAGGTCGCGCGAACGGTCGATCATGACGCCGGTTCTCCAGACGCCGCCCCCGAGCCGGAACCTGAACCTGCACCAGAGCCGCCCGTGTCGATCCCGACGGAGCAGCCGGCGCCACTGAAGGGCAAGCGCACCCCGCTCGCGATGAACAAGGCCGTCTCCGTCGGTCACGGCGTGAAGATCACGGTCACCGCGCAGGGCCACAAGCACAAGATCGACGGCGGCGCCGTCGGGATCTACGAGATGACGCTCCAGCGCGGCTCACGCAAGGAAGACCTGCGCATCACGACCGAAGGCGACTTCGACAGCGAGATCGACGCGCTCGGCGTCCTGGTCGTGATCACCGACGACAACGACGGCCTGCGCGCGCTGGCGATCGGCAAGACACCCAGGCCGCTCGACGAGGAATCGGCCACGGCTTTCGTCGAAAAGGCCGCCGAATCCCACGGTCTCCCACTCGGCGGCTCCGCCTACAACGTCGAGCACGGCATCCTCTACTACGTCTCGACCACGGGCGACGGCAGTCACGAGCGCTGGCGCGCGCGCCTCGGCCTCTACACCCGACGCATCTGGTTCTCGCCGCCGCGCCCACGCGATCCCTGAGGTCCGAGGCCTTCTTCCTCTGGCTGAGGTCCGAGGTCGGAGATCCGAGGTCTCGCGCACGGGCACGCGGGCGCGCGCACGCTAGTGCGAGTGCCCGGCGTGGTCGTGCGCGTGCGGCATCGGCGGAGGCGCCGGAACGCCGGCCGCGCCGCTCGCCGCGGTCGTCCCGGCGATGGCGTAGCCCTGCTTGCGCCAGAACAGGATGCCCTCGTCGAGCACGTACGCGCGCTTGTAGCCGCGCTTCAGCAGCTCGTCGACGACGATCCCGGACGCGTGGTGCGGACACGCGCAGTACGCGATCACGACCGTGCCGTCCTTGGGGATCGTGTCGAGCTTGTCGAGCTCGTAGTGGGGCACCGAGATCGAGCCGGGGATGTGCTCGCGCACGAAGTCCGACGCCGGGCGCGCGTCGATGATCACCATGCGCTGCTTCTTGCCGAGCGCGTCGTTCACCTGCGCCGCCGGCACGAAGCGATCGTCGCGCAAGGTGAATGACGGCGCCTTGCCCTTGGGGTTGATCACCACCGGACCGTCGACGATTCCGGGTGTCGGCCCGGGCGGCTTGGGCTCGCTGGGCTTCGACCAGCTGCGCAGGTACGTGATCACGTCGGCCACCTGCGCGCCGTCGATCTTGCTCGCGAACGGCTCCATCGGCGTGCCCGGGCGACCGAACACGATCGCGTAGCGGAGGAAGCCGTCGGACGCGAGCGCGAGGAAGGTCGGGTTGGCGAGGTGCACCGCCGTCGAGCGCGCCGCGGGATCGCCGTGGCACTGCTGGCACATCGTCGTGTACAGCTCCTTGCCGCGCGTCGCGTCGCCCGCCATCGGCGCCGGCGCGGCGATCGGCGTCTTCACGTCGCCGAGATCGCGCAGGAACGCGACCACGGCCTTGATGTCGCGCTCGCCGAGCGGACCGTTGAGATCCGTGCCGTACGCCGCCATCGCGGTGCCGGGCCGGCCGAGCTCGATGCTGCGCGCGATGAACGTGTCATCCGCGCTCTCGAGGAACGTGCGCGACACGAGCGACGGCGCGTTGTCCGCGGCGTAGCCCTTGGCCTCCGGGCCGTGGCACAGCGCGCAGTACTTGCCGTACACGGTCCGGCCCAGCGCGATCGACGGGTCGACGTCGGGCGGCGGTTGCGGCGCGGGAGCGGTCTGCTCCTGGCCCTGGTTCGAGCCGCTGGACGGTGAGTTGTCGGAGCGGGCGCCCCCACACGCGGCCAGCGCCGCGGCGGCCGTCACGGCGAGGAGCGCGGCATGACCGCGGGTACACAGCATCCGGCGGACTATGCCACACGCACCCGTGGCGCAAACCGGCACCGCCGCGGCGGCCGGACCAGCGCCACGCCCCGGGCGCAGGCGTTCCGCAGTTTTGCCCCTGGCACGCGACTTGGATTGTTACCCTCGCAGACGCCCGTCGCCGAGGAGCCCTGTCGATGTTTCCTACAGCTCGCCTAGCCATCACCGCTGCCCTTTCCACCGCCGGCCTCGCCGGCACCTACGGCGCCGCCCGCGCGCAGGTCGGTCCCGGCGCCTGCGATTGCGCCGTCGCCCCCGCGCCGGTCGTGGTCGTCGCGCCCGCGCCACAGCTTCCGAAGTGGGGCATCGGCCTGCGCATGACGTCACTCACGCTCGCGCCCGAGAGCAACCCCGATGCGGAGACGCAGTACGGCGGCGGCGGACTGCAGCTGCGTTATCGGCTCGCGCCGCGCTGGCAGCTCGAGCTCGCGCTCGATCACGTGCAGGAGCAGCTCGAGGACGGGACGATGGGCACGCGCCAGCTCGATTCGGCGACGCTGGCCGCGCAGTATCACTTCCGTCCCTACAACCGGTGGGACTGGTACGCGATGGTCGGCATCGGCGGCACCTCCAACGGCGATCCCGAGATCAGCGACGAGGAGCGCGAGGCGAGCTCGGTCGGGCACGTCGCCCTCGGCGTCGGCCTCGAGCGGCGCTGGAACCACCTCGCGATCGGCGCCGAGCTGCGCGCCGTCGGCATCGCGCCGCGCGAGGAGGCGAAGGACGTGCCGCAGACCGATCCCGTGCGCCCGACCGGCATGACGGTTCCCGGCGTCGCCGAGAACGAGGGCGCGAGCGGCGGCCAGCTGACGATCGCGGCCACGTACTACTTCTGACGACGATTGCGGTTATGTTCGCCGGGTGAAAACCGTCTGCATCGGCGGTGGCCCGGCCGGCCTCTACCTCGGCGTCCTCCTCAAGCTGGCGCAGCCGCGCCACGAGGTGACGATCTTCGAGCGCAACCGGCCCGACGACACCTTCGGGTTCGGGGTCGTGTTCTCCGATGCCACGCTCGGCAACCTGGCCGACGCCGACCCCGTGACGCACGCGGCGATCACGTCGCGCTTCGCGCGCTGGGACGACATCGAGACCCACGTGCGCGGCCACGTCTTCACGTCGACGGGCCACGGCTTCTGCGGGATCGAGCGCAAGGAGCTGCTCGTCATCCTGCAGGACCGGGCGCGCGAGCTGGGCGTCGACGTGCGCTTCGAGCAGCCCGTGACGTCGCTCGACGACGTGAAGGACGCCGACCTCGTGGTGGCGTGCGACGGCGTCGGCAGCTGGGTGCGCGACCAGCTCGCGGCGCAGTTCGAGCCCGACGTCGACGTGCGGCCCAACAAGTTCGTGTGGCTGGGCACGACGGTGCCGTTCACCGCGTTCACGTTCATCTTCAAGGAGACCGCGCACGGCCTCTTCCGGGTGCACGCGTACCGCTACAGCGACACCGGGTCGACGTTCATCGTCGAGTGCACGCCGGCGACGTGGAAGGCGGCCGGGCTGGACGGCGCCGACGAGGATCGCACCATCGCCGTGCTCGAGGACATCTTCGCCGCCGAGCTCTGCGGCCACCGTCTGATCAAGAACCGCTCCATCTGGCGCAGCTTCCCGACGGTGCGCAACAAGCGCTGGCGCGCCGGCAACGTGGTGCTCATGGGCGACGCCGCGCACACCGCGCACTTCTCGATCGGATCGGGGACCAAGCTCGCGATGGAGGACGCGATCGCGCTGCGCGACGCGATCGTCGCCGAGCATGACGTCGGCACCGCGCTCGCGACCTACGAGATGCGGCGGCGGCCGGAGGTCGAGGCGCTGCAGGCGGCGGCGCAGGCCAGCCTCGAGTGGTTCGAGGGCACCGAGCGCTACCTCGAGCTGCCGCCGGCGCAGTTCGGCTACAGCCTGATGACGCGCAGCCTGCGCGTCTCGCACGCCAGCATGCTGCGGCGCGATCCGGCGCTCGCGCGCGCGGTCGAGCGCGTGCTCGCCGAGCGCGCGGACCTCGAGCTCGACGCCGACGAGGCGGCGCCGCCGCCCATGTTCACCGCCGTCGAGCTGGCCGGCCTGCGGCTGACCAACCGCATCGCGCTCGCGCCGTGGCCGGCGGGCGCGGCCGACGGGGGCGTGGTCGGCGACGGGCACCTCGTGTTCCTCGGCGCGCGCGCCAGCGGCGGCGCCGGGCTGGTGCTCACGGAGGTGGTCGCCGCGAGCGGGGCAGGGACGGTGCCGGCCATCGGCACCGACGAGCAGGCGGTGGCGTGGCGGCGCGTGGTCGAGTTCGTGCACGAGAAGTCGCCGGCGAAGATCGGCGTGGTGATCACCGCGGGCGCGGGGGCGGGCGCGGGCACGGGCGCGGGCGTCGGCGCCGAGCTGGCCGAGGCGGCGCGACGCGCGGCGTTCGCCGGCTTCGATCTCCTCGTCCTCGACGCGGCCGCGGCGAGCCCCGGCGTGCTCGACGGATCGCTCGCGGCGGTGCGCGCCGCGTGGCCGTCGGAGCGTCCGCTCGGCGTGCGCGTGCGGCGCGGCGCCGACGCCGCATCGATGGTGGCGCAGGCCGGCGCGTGGCGCGCGCTCGGCGCGAACGTGATCGTGGTCGCGCCGGGCGCGACGCGGGCGAGCGGAGCGCGCCTCGACGCGGCGCCGCTGGCCGATCGCCTGCGCAACGAGCTCGATCTCGCCGTGATCCTCGAGGACGCGGCGGCGACGCCCGCCGACGTCGACGCCGTGATCGCCGCCGGCCGCTGTGACGTGGTCGCGCTCGGACGCGCGCTGGTCAGCGACCCCGGTTTCGTCGAGCGCGCCGCGGAGGCCGCCGGCTGGCGGCGCGGCGAGAGCGCGGCGGCATCGCCGGCTGTATCCAACGATGGCTGAGCGTGTTCGCCACACCGGCGGCGGGCCGCCGCGCTTGCGGCGCGGGCCGCAGCGCTACCAGCTCGACAAGCGCGGCGTCGAGCTGGTCGCCGCCGGTCATCCGTGGATCTTCCGCGGCAACATGTCGACGGCCGCGAGCGCGCTCGCCGACGGGCAGTGGCTCGCGTTGTACGACGGGCACAACCGCATCGTCGGGTACGGGGTGTACGCGGCGGCGGGCGCGATCGCGATCCGCGTGATCGGGCGCGGCCCCGAGCGACCGCGCGGACCGGCGTTCAACGCGCGCGTCGACGCGGCGCTGGCCCGGCGAGAGAGCGTGCGCGCCGAGAGCGGCGGGTTCCGCGCGGTGCATGGTGAGAGCGACGGCCTGCCGGCCGTGACCGCCGACGTCTACGGCGACGTGGTCGTGGTCCAGAGCTACGCCGCCGGTGTCGAGGCGCTGGCCCGGCTGGTCGCACGTCGCGTCGGCGCCGCGGTCGGCGCGCGCGGCATCGTCTTGCGCGGCGGGCACCGTCGCATCCGTCGAGAGGCCGACGCGGGCGCCGCCGATCCGAAGCGGCCGCGCATCCTGCGTGGCACGGTCGGCGACGAGGTCCCGTTTCGCGAAGGCGGCATGACGATCGTCGCTCGTCCGCTTTCCGGACAGAAGGGCGGCGGCTTCCTCGACCTGCGTGGCCTGCGCCGCTGGGTCGCCGCGCAGCCGCTGGCCGGCAAGCGCGTGCTCAACCTGTTCGCGTACACCGGCACGCTCGGCCTCGCCGCCGAGCACGCGGGTGCGGCGCACGTCACGCAGGTCGATCGCGCCGCCGACGCGCTCGAGCTGGCGCGCCGCCATCACATCCGCGACGCGGCCAAGCACGAGCTGGTCACCGCCGACGTCTTCGACTGGCTGCCCAGGGCGAGCGGCGACTTCGACGTCGTCATCGTCGATCCGCCGAGCATGACGTCGCGCATCGAGCAGGTCCCCGGCGTGCTCGCGACCTATCGCCGCGTGCACAAGGCCGCCGCTGCGCGCGTCGCGCCGGGGGGCGCGCTCGTCGTCTGCTGCTGCACGTCGCGCGTCACCCGCGCGCAGTTCGAGGCGGTCGTGGCCAACGTGCCCGCGCCCGAGGGCGGACGCTGGCAGCTCGAGGCCAGCCTGCCGGCCGAGCGCGATCATCCGGTTGGCTTCGCCGAGGCCGACTACCTCAAGATCATGATCCTCCGTCGCACCTGAGCCCGTGCCCGAGCTGCCCGACATCACGGTCTACATGGAGCAGCTCGCGCGCTTCACCCAGGGGCACGTGCTGCAGGGCCTCCGCATCGCGAGCCCGTTTCTCTTGCGCTCGTACGATCCGCCGGTGTCGGAGCTCATCGGCCGCACCATCACCGGCACGGGACGCATCGGCAAGCGCCTGGTCCTCCACTTCGAGGGCGACCTCCACGCCGTCATTCACCTCATGGTCGCCGGGCGTCTGCGCTGGAAGCCCAAGGGCGCGGGCGTGCCCGGCAAGATCGGCCTGGCCGCGTTCGACTTCGATCACGGCACGATCGTGTTCACCGAGGCCAGCCAGAAGAAGCGCGCGTCGCTCACGCTGGTGCGCGGCGAGGCGGCGCTCGTCGAGATCCATCGCGGCGGCATCGACATCATGACGTCGACCGACGCCGCGGTCGGGGCGGCGCTGCGCGAAGAGAACCACACCATCAAGCGCGCGCTCACCGATCCCACGATCATCGACGGCATCGGCAACGCCTACTCCGACGAGATCCTCCACGCCGCGAAGATGTCGCCGTTCCGCCAGACCAAGGACCTCACCGACGCCGACGTGAAGGCCGTGTGCACCGCCACGCGCGAGACGATCACGCTGTGGACCGATCGCCTGCGCAGCGAGGTCGGAGACGGCTTTCCCGACGACGTCACCGCGTTTCACGACGCCATGGCGGCGCACGGCAAGTTCGGCAAGCCGTGTCCGCGCTGCGGCTCCCCGATCCAGCGCATCCGCTACGCCGACAACGAGGCCAACTACTGCGCCACCTGCCAGACCGGCGGCAAGCTCCTGGCCGACCGCGGGCTGTCGCGGCTGCTCAAGTCGGACTGGCCGAAGAGCCTGGCCGAGCTCGAGGAGCGCAAGGCCAAGCTACGCCAGGAGAAACCGCCCCCTGGGGCGGATTCTCCTGTTCTTCCGTCACGACAGCCAGACACCGACTCGCGGTCACGGACCGGTAAGAAACCTCGCAAGCGGTAAACCCGCGACGGGTCCGGTGCGTCTGACCACTCCACGATGCACGCGACGCGGGTCCCCGTCCGGGCCTGCGGGGGAGGCGTGCGCTGGAGAACCTACATGCGCAAGCTTCTGGCCAAGTTCCTCTTCGCATCCGCCCTCACCACGACCGCCGCGGCGTGCGGTCACACACCACCGGCGAAGACCTTCGTCAAGGTCGAGCAGGTCGCCCTCGGCAAGGTCGTCGTCTACCGCAACGGCGTCGCGTTCTACGAGCGCCGCGCCCAGGTCACCGGCGGCAAGCTCACCGTCAGCGTGCCGCGCGATCGGGTCGACGACTTCCTCAAGTCGCTGACCGTCGTCGACGCCAAGACGCAGCAGCCGCTGCCGGTGTCGTTCCCACGCCAGCAGTCGGAGTCGGGCGCGTTCCTCGACATGACGCTCGACGTCCCGATGGCGAAGAATCCGGGTGAGACCGCCGACGTGCTCCTCACCTACGTCACCGAGGCGCCGGTGTGGAAGCCGTCCTATCGCATCGCGGTCGGCAAGAACAACAAGGTGATGATCGAGGGCTGGGCCATCGTCGACAACACGTCGGGCGAGGACTGGAAGGACGTGACGGTCGGCGTGGGGTCGAGCTCGGCGATGTCGTTCCGCTACGACCTGTGGAGCGTGCGCACCGTGCAGCGCGAGACGCTCCAGTCCGACGAGCAGTTCGCGATCGCGCCGCCCACCGCCGTGTCGCCCTACGGCGGCTCGCAGGCGGGGCAGGGTCAGGCGATGGTCGCCGAGCTCGGCGACGAGGAGATCCGTCGTCCGCCGGGCCACCCCGGCAACCTCGACGAGACCAAGGTCCCCGAGGCCGCCGAGCGCGAGGCGTATGGCGAGGACGACGTGCTCGCAGCCGCCGACTACGACGAGCCCTCCCCTGCGCCGGTGACGACGGGCAGCACGCGCGGTGGCGGCGGCGGCCGCGGCAGCAAGCCTGCCGCGTCGCGCCCGCGTCCCACGCGCGTCGCCACGGCCGAGGCCGCGAAGCGCGACGCCGAGAAGGACTATCGCCGCTCGCGCGTGACCGATGGCGATCGCAAGATCGCCTCCATCGCGCCGCAGATCATCAAGAACAAGAACACCGTCACGATCGAGGGCTACGGCGACGCCGCCGAGCCGGGCAGCGAGCAGCAGGCGCTCGATCGCGCCAACATCGTGCGTAACCAGCTCATCGACGCCGGTGTGCCGCCCGCGCAGGTGAAGGTCGTCAACCGCGGCGTGGTCCCCGGCCAGAAGGCGGGCGTGCGCATGGTCGCCGAGGCCCCGCGCCCCGACGAGGTCGCGGGCGCGAACGGCAGCAAGCCGGACGCCGCCGCGGCGCCGGTCGGCGAGAGCCACTTCCAGTCGCAGACGCCGATGACCGTCGCCAAGGGCACGAGCGTCATGGTGTCGATGGTGCGCGCCGAGACCGAGGGCGAGGAGGTGTACCTCTACGACGCCGAGAGCGAGCGCGGTAACGATCGCTTCGCGTTCAACGCCGTGCGCCTCAAGAACCCGACCGAGTACACGCTCGAGACCGGTCCGGTCACCGTGTACGGCAAGGATCGCTACATCGGTGAAGGCCTCACCGAGCCGATCCCGCCCAACGCCAACGTGGTCGTCCCGTTCGCGCTCGATCGCCAGGTCGTCGTCGATCGCGACGACGTGAGCGAGCACGAGGTCTCGAAGCTCGTCACGCTCCAGCGCGGCGTGCTCACCGCCGAGGTGCAGCACATCAAGCGCAAGAAGCTGACGATGACCAGCCGCCTGCACAAGGACACCAAGGTCTACATCCGCCACACCGCGCAGAAGGGCTGGATCACGCTCGAGGCGCCCGAGCACTACTGGCGCATCGGCGACGCGCACCTCTACGAGATCGAGCTCAAGGCGGGCGAGACCAAGACCGTCGAGTTCGCCGAGGCGACGCCGATGAACCGCACCCTCGACCTCGGGTCGCCGACCACGCTCGAGATGATGAAGGTGTTCGTGTCGAGCGCGCACCCGTCGCCGGAGCTGAAGAAGCAGCTCGAGGGCCTGCTCGCCATCCACCGCGAGGTCATCGACACCGCCGACAAGATCACCAGCCTGCGCGAGCGCGCCGGCGAGTACCGCCTGCGCATGGACGAGCTCCAGGATCAGATCGTGTCCCTCAAGAAGGTGAAGAGCGCGGCCTCGCTCCAGAAGAACCTGACCGACAAGGCCAAGGACATCTCGAATCGCGTGCAGCAGACGACGATCGACATCGTCGACAACCAGGAGAAGCTGATGCTCGCGAAGGTCCGCTTCCAGGATCAGCTGGCCGAGATGACGCTGCCCGACGTCGCCGCGAACATCGCCGTCAAGCCGTAACGGCGCGGCCCGTCAGCCGCCGACCACACGCGCCTCCGGGATCTCCCGGAGGCGTCGTCGCTTTCGGGGGTGCGACACCCGCTGTCACGCGTCGCACGCCGCAAGTCACGTGTGGTGAGCCAAGGCGGCGGACCGCGCGGGAATGCGGTGCGTGAAGGGCAAGCAGGAGGCTCGTCATGCAAAAGGTCATCGCGGGGGTGCTCGCGGCGTGGATCGCCGCGGGCTGTGGCCCCGCTGCGCTCAGGACTCACATCAAGGTCGACGACGTGCCGCTGGGCAAGGTCGTCGTCTATCGCAACGGCGTCGCGTTCTACGAACGGCGCGCGCAGGTGCGCGACGGCAAGCTCACGGTGAGCGTGCCGCGCGATCGTGTCGACGACTTCTTGAAGTCGCTCACGGTCGTCGACGCGCGCACGCAGACCCCGCTGCCGGTCGCGTTCCCGCGCACGCAGAGCGCGGCCGGGCCCTACATCGACATGACGCTCGACGTGAAGGTGCCCGCGGGCACGTTCGCCGACGTGCTGCTCACGTACGTCACCGAGTCGAGCGCGTGGAAGCCGAGCTACCGGCTCGTGGTCGGGCAGGGCGGCAAGGTGATGATCGAAGGCTGGGCCGTCGTCGACAACCTGTCCGGCGAGGACTGGAATCGCGTGCGCGTCGGCGTCGGGTCGAGCGCGGCGATGTCATTCCGCTACGACCTGTGGAGCGTGCGCACCGTCGAGCGCGAGGCGCTCGCCGCCGACGAGCAGTTCGCGATCGCGCCGCCCATCGGCGTGTCGCCGTACGGCGGCAGCGCGGGCGCCGTCGAAGGCGCGGGCCAGACGCTCGTGACCCTCGAGGACGGCGAGATCCGCCGGCCCGACGGGCATCCCGACGTGTCGGGCGTCGCGGTCTCGGGCTCGACCGCGCTCGAGAATCAGTACGCGACGGACGGCATCGGCATCCTGGCCGGGCGCGTCGAGCCGACGGCGACGACCGGCGTGATCCGCGGTCGCGTCACCGATTCGAGCGGCATGGGGCTCCCCGGCGCGACCGTGGTCGCCAGCTCGCCGTCGTTGCAGGGCGAGCAGGTGGTCATCACCGACGAGACCGGCAGCTACGCAATCTCGGCGCTGCCGCCCGGCACCTACAAGGTCACGTACTACTACGACGACGCCACCTTCCAGCGCGGCGGCGTGCTCGTGCAGGTCAACAAGGCCTCACCGGTGTTCCAGAAGATCGACACGTCGCGCGAGACCGGCGAGATCATCACGATCGAGGGGCGGGCCCCGATGATCGATCAGGGCAGCACGTCGGTCACGACGAGCGAGCCCGGGTGGGACCACCTCAACAACCGTCCGGTCGCCGGACGAACGTTCTCGACCGCGCTCGGCGCGGCCGCGGGCTCGAGCGGCGACGGGAACGGTGCCGCGTACACGCCGCCCAAGGCGGTGCCGCCGCCGAACCGCTTCGAGAGCGGCGACAACAAGATCGCGGCGCTCGTCCCCGACCTGGTGAAGAACCGCCGCCACGTGGTGGTCGAGGGCTACGCTGCCCCCGGCGAGCCCGACGCGGCTGCGCGCTCGCTCGATCGCGCCAACGTCGTGCGCAACCAGCTCATCGACGCGGGCATGCCGCCGGCGCGCGTGCGCGCGGTCGGCAAGGGCAACGCGGCGGGCCGCGGCGCCGGCGTCCAGCTCCTGACCGAGGCGCCCCCCACCGACGGTGGCGCGACGCGCACCGGGGCGGCGCGTCCCGTCGACACCAGCGACGCGCCGGTCGGTGAGAGTCACTTCCTCTCCGGCGTGCCGATGGACGTGCGCCGCGGCACGAGCGCGATGGTCTCGGTCCTGCGCGAGACCACCAAGGGCGAGGAGGTCTACCTCTACGACGCCGAGAGCGTGCGCGGTGACAAGCGCTACGCCTTCAAGTCGGTGCGCCTGGTCAACCCGACCGAGTTCACGCTCGAGGCCGGGCCGGTCACCGTGTACGGCAAGGATCGCTACATCGGCGAAGGGCTCACCGAGCCGGTCCCGCCCAGGGCACCGGTCGTGGTGCCGTTCGCGCTCGATCGTCAGGTCGTCGTCGACCGCGACGAATCGACCGGCGACGAGGTCTCGCGTCTCATGACGGTGCAGCGCGGCGTCCTCACGGCCGAGGTGCAGCACCTGCGTCGCACCAAGCTCACGTTCACCAGCCGCCTGCACGTGTCGACCCGCGTCTACATCCGCCATACCACGCAGAAGGGCTGGGAGCTGCGCGACCCCGACTTGCCCGTCGAGCGCGTCGCCGAGGCGCAGCTGTTCGAGCTGACCTTGCCGGCCGGCGCGACCAAGTCGGTCGAGCTCGTGGAGACCACGCCGCTCACGCGCACGCTCGATCTCGCGGCGCCGTCGACGCTCGACCTCATGAACGTGTTCGTCGAGAGTCCGTATCCCGACGACGCGCTCGAGTCGCAGCTGCGCGGGCTGCTCGCCATCCACCGCGACCTCGTCGATCAGCGCGACAAGATCACCAACCTGCGCGAGCACCTGATCGAGTACCGCGAGCGGTCGGGCGAGCTCACGCAGCAGCTGGCCTCGCTCAAGAAGCTGAAGGCGGCATCCGACCTGTCGCGTCACCTGGCGACGCGCCTGAAGGAGATGTCGGATCGCATCCAGGCCACGACCATCGACATCGTCGACACCCAGGAGGAGCTGATGTTGACGCGCGTCAAGTTCCAGGACGCCCTGGCCGACCTGACGCTGCCGGATCTGGCGTCCCTCTGATAGCCTGCAGGCGATGACCCGCCTCGCAGCCCTGGTCGTGATCTCGGTCACCTCGCTCCTCGCGTGCAGCGACGACACCGGCGGCGACGTCGACGCCGCCGTCGACGCGCCGACCGACGTCGCCATCGACGTGCCCGACGGCCCGTGCGGCGCCGGGTACCAGATGACCGGCGAGTACATCGACTGGGACTCGACGTCCGGAAGCTTCATGGGCGTGCCAGCGACGTGGACGCTGACGACGCCCCCGGGCACGACGGCGACCGGCGCGCCCAATGGTCGCATCCTCATCTGCCTGCCGCGCTCGACGGTGGAGCTGACGGCGACGGCGACCGGCTACGTCGGCGCGCGCTTCCTCGCCGACCCGGCGGTGCTGTCGGTGTCGGGAGGCATCTTCTCGGCGCGCGGCCTCGAGAGCGCCGACGCAACCGCGCGCTACAACACGATCTCGAACGGCCTGACGTTCGACACGGCGGCCGCGCACGTCTTCGTCTACAAGCGCGGCGCGGCGACGGCGCTGACGCTCACCGGCGCGACGGCCAGCTACGTCTCCGACGGCGACAACGACACGTCGTGGACGGCCGGCGACACCGGGACCTTCACGCTCTTCCCGAACGTCCCGGTCGGGATCACCGGGATGGCGACGCTGGGCGGCACCTTCACGGGGCCGACCGCGATCCCGCTCCAGGCCAATACCTTCACGATCGTGCCGATTTCTTGAGGATTGGCTGACGCGGACGATTCCGTGTCACCTTCGAGCCGCTCGTGACGGCTAGCGGGTGAACATGGACGTCGGTGCCTTCACGGAGCTGGTGCGAACGCATCAGGCGGCGGTCGCCGCGGTCGCGTACGCGGTCGTCCGTGATCGCGCGCTGGCGCACGACCTGACCCAGGAGGCCTTCGTGACCGCGTGGCGTCGTATCGACGAGGTGCGCGAGCCGGAGCGCACCGGCGCGTGGTTGTGCGGCATCGTCCGGTTCCTCGCCCGCGACCACCGACGCGTCGAGCGCCGCCGTCAGGCGCTGCGCGAGCGGCACGCCGACGCGGCACCGGCTGTCTCCCCCACGCCGACGCCGCTCGAGCGTGCGCTCTCCCGCGAGGACGAAGCGCTGCTCGCGGCGGCGGTCGCGGACCTCCCCGAGTCACAGCGCGAGCCGCTGCTCCTCCACTACGTCGCCAACCTGTCGATCTCCGAGATCGCGCAGGCCCTCGCGCTCGCCGAGGACGCCGTCAAGCAGCGCCTCTCCCGCGCTCGCGCCGCACTCCGCGACGAGGCGCGCTTCGCGTCTGCCGCGCTCGCGCTCGCGCCGCTTCCATCGTTCACCGCCGCCACCGTTCGCGCCGCCACCTCCGCTGCCCCCTCCACTCCGCCAGTTCCCACCCAGGAGTCCATCATGTCATCCCATCCCATCCTCACCGCCTCGCTTCTCGCCGGCGCGCTGGCCGCCGGCGGCCTCGCCGTCGCTGCCACGCGCGGTGACGATTCCTCGTCGACGACCGCGCGCATGCGCGACACGAACGCCGCCGACTCGGCGGTCCTCGTCGCGGCGCCGCCCGCCGTCGCGCCGCCCGCTCGCGCCCGTCCCGATCGCTCCGCGCTGCTCGCGCAGATCCGCGCCGCGCGCGCCCGCGGGTCGACGATCACCGCAATCGGCGGCGGCACCGGCGCCATGCCGCCGCAGACGCGCCCGATGGTCTACGACTTCTCCGGCGAGACGCTCACCGCCGGCCTCACGCCGAAGCCGCCGTCGACCAAGGCGTACACTGTCCTCGACAAGTCCGCCATCCGCGCCTCGCTCGACGGCGCGCGCGCGGACGTCCTCGCCTGCTACGAGTCGGCGCTCACGCGCGCGCCCTCGCTCGCCGGCACGCTCACCGTCCGCATCGTCATCGAGGGCGAGCCCGATATCGGGGGCATGATCAGCGACGCCTCGATCCTCGCGGAATCATCGACGCTGCGCGACGCGTCGCTCGAGACCTGCATCCTCGACGCGATCGTCGCGATCGATCTGCCCGCGCCGGCCGAGGGCACTGAAGTCACGGTCCACTACCCGTACACGTTCGCGCCGCACTGAGACTTCGATCGTTGACCTTGACCTTGACCTTGACGCGAACCTTGACGTTGACATGAACCTGAACCTGAACCTGCAACCTTGACCTTGACCTTCCCTTTGACAGGCAGAGCCGCGAACCGGCAGTTTCCAGCGCGATCAGTGTCACCCTCACCCATCTACCTGGTCTGGGCCGGCACTCGGCTTTGCTCGTCAAGGGGAACGTCAACGTCAACGGTGGGGTTCAGGTTCAGGTTCAGGTTCAGGTCAACGTCAACGTTCGGGTCAAGGTCAAGGTCAACGTTGACGTTGACGTCAACGTTGACGTCGAGGTCAAGGTCAAGGTTCAGTCGCGGAGTCAGCGCCAGTCGGGGCCGAGCTCGGCCTCGAGTATGTCCGCGCAGAGCGAGACACACTCGTCGCAGATCGCGAACGCCGTCGTCCCGAGCAGCTTGCGCACGCTGCCGGCATTCTTGCTGCACCAGCTGCACATCGTGGGCGCGCCTGGGCTCGATTCCGCGGCCATCCCGCCCCCCATCTCACCGGCGGTCGCCAGGTCGGACGGCACGCGGAACTCGCCTGTCGCGCGCACGCTCACGCCGCCGCCGAGCCGATCGCGGCAGCCGCCGCACACCAGGATCAGATCGCCGTCGGCGAGCTCGCCCTGACAGACGGGGCACGGGCTCCTCATCACCACCTCCAGTCTACCCCGCCGCCGCGGGCTTCTGGGCCACCGGGCGGGGCAGTCGCACGACGAAGCGCGTGCCGCGACCGGGCTCGCTGCGCACGTCGACGCTGCCGCCGTGCTCGGTCACGATCGCGTGGCTCGTCGCCAACCCGAGGCCGGTGCCGCGCTTCTTGGTCGTGAAGAACGGATCGAAGATGCGCGAGACGTGCTCGGCCGCGATGCCGGGGCCATTGTCCTCGACCTCGATGGTGGCGCCGATCGAGTCCTCGCGCGCGCGCACGATCACCACGCCACCGCCGCTCGCGCCCTGCGCCGCCTCGGCGGCGTTGCGGCACAGGTTCCACATCACCTGCCGCAGCTGGCTCGGATCGGCCGTCACCATGATCGGCTCCGGCGGCAGCTCGGTCATCAGCGTGGTGTCGGCCCGCGCCTTGTCCTGCTTCATCACCTGCACGACCTCGGTGAGGATCGTCAGCAGATCGAAGCGCACGAGCGTGCGCGGCCGCGGGTTGGCGTACTCGAGCAGCTCGTTGATGAGGCGGTCGAGCCGCTCGATCTCGCGCACCACGATCGCCATCAGCGCCTTGTCGTCGTCAGAGACGCGCGGCGCCTGGCCCAGCAGCTCGACCGACCCCGAGATCGACGCCAGCGGGTTGCGGATCTCGTGCGCGATGCCGGCCGCGAGCTGACCCACCGTCGCCAACCGCTCGGCGCGCCGCATCGTCTCCTCGAGCGTGCGCAGCTCCGTCAGATCCTGGAAGTTCACGACGCGGCCGATCACCTGATCGTGATCGTCGCGCAGCGGCGACACCGAGATTCCGAGCACGCGCGCGTCGGCGCTCTTCAACGTCAGGTCGCTGCGCCGCAGCGTGCCGCCCGGCGCCAGCCCTTGCAGGCGTTCGTCGATGCCCGGCAGCAGGTGATCGACCGGGTTGCCCGGCGAGGTCTCCGCGCCGCTACCGAGCATGTCGGCCGCGGCCTGGTTGACGGTCAGCACCTTGCCCTCGAGATCCACCGTCACCAGCCCCGATGACAGCGAGCGCACGATGTCGCGATTGAGCGCGAACAGGTCGGCGGCGACCTGGCGCTGCGACGCCAGCGACGCCGACGTCTCCTGCAGCTCGCGACCGAAGATGTAGGACAGGACCGTGACGCCGATGAGCGCGCCGAGGTTGAGGCTCAGCTGCCGCGCGAGATCCGCGGCGCTCGCCGTCCACGGCTCGACGCGCGGCAAGGTCGGCAGGGGCAAGAGCCACGACCACGCCGCCAGTCCGACCACGAGCATGAGCGCGACCGACAGCGAGCCGATCACCAGCGCGCCGCGGCGAAACCTCACCGCGCCGGCGCCGACCACCGAGAGCGCGTAGAAGAACGTGTATGCGCTCTGCGCGCCGCCCGTGACGTAGACCAGCGCCGTCGTGATGGCGAGGTCACCGCCCAGCTGCGGCCACACCAGGCGCTCCGGGTCCACGCCGCGCCGCAGGAGCAGCGCGTACACGATCGTCGACGCGTACGTGATGACGACGATGCCGGTGAGGAACAGGGACGCGGGCGCCGTCGGCCCGCTGCCGTCGACGGTGCCCAGCCAGATGGTCAGCCCGAGGACGAGGCTGATGACGACGGTCCGCAGGACCATCAGCCAGATGAGGCGGCGCCCGAACACGCCGCTCTCTTCAGGCCTCGATGTTGCCGGCCAGCTCGAACACCGGCAGGTACATCGCGACGATGAGGCCGCCGACGACGATGCCGAGGAACGCCATCATGATCGGCTCGATGAGCGACGTCATCGCGGACACGGCGGTATCGACCTCGTCTTCATAGAAGTCGGCGATCTTCTGGAGCATCTGATCCATGGCGCCGGTCTGCTCACCGACGCCGATCATCTGCGTCACCATGGCCGGGAACACGCGGGTCTCGCCGAGCGGACCGGCCATGTCCTGGCCTTCGGAGATCTTGGCGCGCGAGTGCATGATGCCTCGCTGCACCACGCGGTTGCCGGAGGTCTTGCCGCAGATGTCGAGGGCGTCGAGGATGGGCACGCCCGAGGCGAGCAGCGTGCCGAGCGTGCGCGTGAAGCGCGCCACCACGATCTTGCGCAACACCGATCCCAGGACGGGGAGGTTGAGCAGGATCCGGTCGAGGATGTCGCGTCCACGATCGGTCTTGAGCCCGAGCGACATGAGGATCGCGAAGACGACGAGCCCGCCGAAGAAGATGTACCAGTTGCCGATGAACGCGTCGGAGATGTCGATGACGAACTTGGTCGGCGCCGGCAGCTTGGCGTTCGGGAACTCCTTGTACATGTTCTCGAACGTCGGGATGACCTTGCCGAGCATCACGGCGATGACGCCGGCCGCGACGAACATGATGGCCGTCGGATAGACCATCGCGCTCTTCAGCTGCGACTTCAGCTTCACCGCCTTCTCGATGTACGTCGCGAGGCGGTTCAAGATCGTGTCGAGGATGCCGCCGACCTCGCCGGCCGCCACCAGGTTGACGTAGAGCTCGTCGAAGACCTTGGGATGCTTGCGCAGCGCGTCCGAGAAGGTCGCGCCTTGCTCCACCGAGGCCTTGACCTGGTAGAGGATGCCGGAGAACACCTTGTTCTCGGTCTGGCTGGCGAGGATGTCCATGCACTGCACCAGCGGCAGACCGGCGTCGATCATCGTCGCCAGCTGACGGGTGAAGATCTGCAGCTCCTTGGGCGTGACGCCCGAGCCGATGACGATCTGGAACTCGCGCGCCTGCTTCTTGATCTTGCGCGCCGTGAGGTTGTCGGCCCTGAGGCGATTGGCGACGGCGGCCTCGTCGGCAGCCTCGACGGTGCCGCGCTTCACCTCGCCGGCGCGGTTGGTCGCTTCCCACGCGAACTTGGGCATCGCTAACCCCTCCTACCCGCGCCCGATCCGCCGGGCCCCGGTGTGCTGGCGCTCGCGATGAGCGTCTTCAGCTCGTCAGCGTCCGAGCTGCGGGCCAGCGCGTCGTCGAGCGTGATGATGCGGCGCACGAACAGATCGCAGAGCGACTGGTTCATCGTCGTCATGCCGTACTTGGACTGACCGAGCTGCATCTGCGAATAGATCTGGTGCAACTTGTCCTCGCGGATCAAGTTCCTGATCGCCGGGGTCGGGATCATCACCTCGGCGCACAGCACCTGGCCCGAGCCGGAGGCGCGCGGGATGAGGGTCTGGCTCACCACGCCTTCGAGGACGAAGGACAGCACGGCGCGGATCTGCGACTGCTGGTGGGGCGGGAACACATCGATGATGCGGTTGATGCTGCCGATCGCGCTCGTGGTGTGGAGCGTGGCCAGGCAGAGGTGGCCGGTCTCGGCGATGGTCAGGGCGGCCTCGATGGTCTCGAGGTCACGCATCTCGCCGACGAGCACGACGTCCGGGTCCTGGCGCAGGATGTGACGCAGCGCCTTCTGGAACCCCTGCGTGTCGCTGCCGACCTCACGCTGGTTGACCAGGCACTGCTTGTGCGGATGGAGGAACTCGATCGGGTCCTCGATCGTGACGATGTGCGAGCGATGGCGCGTGTTGATGCGGTCCACCATCGAGGCCAGCGTCGTCGACTTGCCCGAGCCGGTCGGTCCGGTCACGAGCACGATGCCGCGCGGTCGCTCGCACAGCTCGGAGACCACCTTGGGCACGCCGAGATCTTCGAGCGGGATGATGTTGAACGGGATGAGGCGGAACGCGCCGGCGACGGCGCCGCGCTGCACGAACAGGTTGGCGCGGAAGCGCGCCATGCCCTTCACGCCGAAGGAGAGATCGAGCTCCTGATCCTCCTCGAAGCGCAGCTTCTGCGCGTCGGTGAGGATCGAGTAGCACAGCTGCTTGGTGTCCACCGGCGTGAGCGCATCGGTGCGCAGCGGCACGAGCTCGCCGTCGATCCGGAGCTGCGGTGGCGAGCCCGTGGTGACGTGAAGGTCCGACGCGCTCTTGTCGAGCATGACCTTCAGGAGCTGGTGCAGGGTAGGTGGCGGCACGTGGTTCCGATCTTCTAGTCTTCCACCGTGGTGCGCAAAACTTCTTCGGGCGTGGTCATGCCCTCGAGGATCTTCTGGATGCCGGCCATGCGGAGGCTGGGGAAGCCGGAGCGGATCATCTCGGCCTTGAGCTCGGCGGCGGACGCGCCCTGGAGCACCTGCTCCCTGAGCGAGTCGACGAACGGCATGACCTCGTAGAGCGCGACGCGGCCCTTGTAGCCGGTGTTGTTGCAGGTGCCGCAGCCGCGCCCGACCATGATCGTGGCCTTCTTGATCTGCTCCTCGGTCATGCCCATCTTGGCCAGCGCCTCGGGGTGCTTCTCCGCCGGCTGCTTGCAGTCGGCGCAGATGCGTCGCGCGAGACGCTGGGCGATGACCAGGTTCACCGACGCGGTGACGAGGAACGGCTCGACGCCCATGTTGAGGAGGCGCATGACCGTCGACGGTGCGTCGTTGGTGTGGAGCGTGGACAGCACGAGGTGGCCGGTGAGCGCGGCCTTGACCGCGATCTCGGCGGTCTCGAAGTCACGAATCTCGCCCACCATGATGATGTTGGGGTCCTGGCGCAGGAACGAGCGCAGGGCGGTGGCGAAGTTGAGGCCGATGTCCTCGTGCATCTGCACCTGGTTGATGCCCTGGAGGTTGAACTCCACGGGATCCTCGGCGGTGCTGATGTTGGTGTCGACCGTGTTGAGCTCGGACAGCGCCGAGTAAAGCGTGGTGGTCTTGCCCGAGCCGGTGGGGCCGGTGACCAGGACCATGCCGTAGGGCTTCTTGATCTGCTTCTTGAAGTCCTCGAGCGGACCGACCTCGAACCCCAGCTTGGTCATGTCGAGCTGGAGGTTCGACTTGTCGAGGAGACGCATGACGATCTTCTCGCCGAACAGCGTGGGGAGCACGCTGACGCGGAAGTCCATCTCCTTGTTGACGCCGATCTTGAGCTTGATGCGGCCGTCCTGCGGGAGGCGGCGTTCGGCGATGTCGAGCGAGGCCATGATCTTGAGGCGCGACGTCATCGCGTTGCGCAGCTTGAGCGGCGGCCGCATCTCCTCCTGGAGAATGCCGTCGATGCGGAAGCGCACGCGGAAGTACTTCTCGTACGGCTCGACGTGGATGTCCGACGCCTTCTTCTTGATCGCGGACAGGAGGACGGCGTTGCAGAGCTTCACGACAGGCGCCTCGCCGGCCTGGTTCTCGAGGTCGACGACGTTGACGTCGGCTTCGGAGACCGCGGCGAAGTCGACGTTCTCGACGTCGATGTCGCCGATCATCGCGTCGAGATCGGGACCCTTGTCGTAGTAGCGCGAGAGCGCGGTCTCGATGGCGCCGTCGGAGGCGACGACCGGGTCGATGTTGTACTGGGTGAGGAACTTGAGCTCGTCGATCGCGTAGATGTTCGACGGGTCGGCCATCGCCACGATGAGCGTCGCGCCCTGGCGGCGGACCGGGATGACCTGGTGCTTCTCGCAGATCTCTTTCGGGATCAGCTTGAGCACGTTCGCGTCGATGTCGATCTCGGCGAGGTTGATCGCGGGCAGGCTGTACTGCCGTGCGACCAGCTGCGTGAGGACGTTGTCGGGCACCAGCCCCATGCGGGCCAGCGTCGCGCCGAGGCGGCGGCCGGTACGCTTGGCTTCGTCTTGCGCCTGCTGAAGCTGCTGCAGCGAGAGCACCTTCTCGCGGATCAGCAGCTCGCCAATTCGGCTCATCGGTTTTCGGCGCTCCCTGGATCTTGAAGTGATTTCCCCGGCTTCGCCCCGGCCATACGGAAGCGTATCCGTGCCGGGCCTCCGGCGTCAAACAGGTGGGTCCGGGGGCGGGGTAGGGCGGGGGTACCGGGGTCTCCGGCGAGGTTCGAAAAGTTGCCCCTGCGCAGCCTGACACGCAGGGTCGGTTCTAACCAGGAGTCCGCCATGAGCTACCGCGAAGCCAAGGAGCTGGCGTTTCTGCGCCAGTCGCTGCGCGAACGGTTGAGCGCGCACGACGTGAACGGCGCTGTCGTACCGCTGGGCAGGCTGCGGGAGGTCGTGGAGGCTGCGGAGAAGGCGGAGGGAGCGGACCACGAGCTGCGCGCCGAATACGAGCGGTGGGCGTTCCGGTTCGAGATGCTCGTCGCGGCCTAGCGGCAGGGAGCGGGACGCGGGGCGCGGAAACGGGGAGCGGCTGCGGCTGCGGCTGCGGCTGCGGCTGCGGCTGCGGCTGCGGCTGCGGCTGCGGCTTGCGCTACTGCCCGTCGCAGGGCAGCGGATCGGCGCAGACCTTGAGCGTCAGATCGTAGTTATTCTCCGTCGAGTCCTGCGACTCGACGCGCACGATGTAGTCGCCGATCGCGAGACGGTTCTGGATCTCGACGCGCACCACCTGCGGCGTGCCGCTGACAGGGGCGCCGGTCGCGACGACCGCGCCCGCCGACGTCAGCACCTCGAGCTTGAGCGACGAGCGGCTGGCGACGCCCGAGACCTGCGCCTCGAAGTTCTGGCCGTTGCTCGCGATCGAGAAGCGGAAATGATCGCGATCACCGGTCGGGCACACCGCGAGCCCGACGAGCGAGTACATCGGCATCTGCGGGATCGGCGTCACGAACGCCGTCATGACGTCGTTGTTGGGCTCGATCGACGTGTCGTTGGCGCACTGGAAGTTGCCGCCGGCGGCATCGGTGTTGTCCTCGCCCTCGGACTTCTCGCAGACCCGGTTCGTGTCCGAGTACTCGACACACGTGTAGCCCTCGGGGCAGCGGGGCTCGTCGTTGCCGCACTCGAACGGTGCGCTACCGAGATCCGGATCGTAGGGGTTGCATGCGGCGAGCGCCCCGAACGAGACGATCGATGAAACGCCAAGGCTAAGGAAGAGCGTGCGCGTCATGGCGGGCCTCAGAAACGCAGTGCGGCGGTGCCGCCGAGGAAGTCTTCACCGACGACGGGCGCGGCGACGATCGAGCGAAGGCCGGTCTTGGGCGAGGCGAGCTTCTTCTCGCCCGCCTTCTCGGCCTTCACTTCCTTGTACCAGTACCAGGCGGCGACGCCGGTGGCGCCGAGGCCGACCGCGAAGGTGAGGCGGCTGACCAGCTCGTTGCGCTTGCCCGCGACCTCGATCGCCTTGCGATCGTTGTTGAAGCTCTTGCACGGCGGCACGTCGGGCGCCGTGCACTCGTCGTTGTCGTGCGAGATCGCGGCCTCGGCCTCGAGCGTCGACGACATGTTGGCGGCGAGTAGATAGAAGGTCAGCGAGATGGTCATCATGCCGACGGCCGAGCCGGTGGCGATCCACTTGCCGCGCTTGAACTTGGTCGAGCCGACCTCGGTCCAGCCGCCCGCCACGAAGACGCTGCCGCCGCCACCACCGCTGCCGCCACCACCGCCACCACCGCCACCGCCGCCCGTGTCGGGCTCCCAGTCGCGCTCGTCGGTGAGATCGGGGTAGTAGCGAGGCCGCGCCTTCTCGTCCATGTAGACGATGTTCGGCGACGACGGCTTGCCGATGCGGGTCACGATCTTCGCGTCCGGCGTGCGGACCTCGATGTAGTACTGGATCGACACGCCCTTCATCACGCGAGCGGGCACGCGCGCGACGAGCTCGTTGTAGCGGGGCTTCATCGGCACCGCGTTGAACTTGGCCTCGCCGGGGCCGCGATAGAACATGGTGACGATCCAGCCCGAGTCCTCGGGCGAGAACGCGGTGAGATCGAGCGGCTTGCCCGGAGGCGCGTCCTCGACGACCTGGTGCTGGAAGTCCTCCGGCGTGTAGCTCGTCGGATCGCGAGGCGGCGGCCGCTTGCGGCCACCACTGCCGCCGTCGGGCGGAGGCGTCACCTCACCACCACCGCCGCCCGTGTCGGGTGGAGGCGTGACGGCGGCGAGCTCCTTCTCGAGCACCTTCAGGCGCGCCGTCGCGTCGGGTCGCTGCCCGGCCTCGGCCGGCGCGTCCGACAGGAACTTCTTGTAATAGAACACCGCCATGTCCTTCTGACCCATCTGATCGAGGGTGAAGGCCACGTTGTAGAGCAGGAGCGGGTTCCGCGAGAGGCGGTACGACTCCTTGAACTTGTCGACCGCCTCTTCGAACTTCTTCTCGTCGAAGAGCGTCTTGCCGGCGATGAACGCCTGCTTCGCCTGCTCCATCTGCTCCGGCGTGGGCGGAGGAGGCGCGGGCGCCTCCTTGCCTCCATCGCCGCCGTCTGGCTTGGGCTGCGCCATCGCGGGCGCGGCACCGACGACGACGATCCCGACGGTAAGGAGAAGCAGGAGGGCGAGCTTCGACAGTCTACCGATGGCGGTCACGGTTCCTCCCGGGGGACGTACCACAACAGAGTCCTCAGTTCCAACGACGACGTGCCCGAGGGAAAACCGTTGTTCGATCTCAGCTCGATCTCTGCTCGATCTCAGCTGGCTCAGCTGGCTCAGCTCGCGAACGGATCCACGATGCCGCCCGCCGGCTTCTTCTCCGCGGGCTTCTTGCCCTTCGGCTTCTCCGTCTTCGGCTTCTCGGCCGCGGGCGCGGGCGCGCCGAACGGATCGACGATCCCGCCGGCAGCCGGCTTCGTCGTCTTCGGCTTCTCGGTCGTGACCTTGGGCTGCGTGGCCTTCGGCTGCGTGGCCTTGGGCTGCGTAACCTTGGGCTGCGCCTTCGGCTGCGTGGCCTTCGGCTCGTCCGCGGCGACGGTCGGCTCGACGCGGACGGCGTCGGCCGGCTTCGGAGCCTCGGTGGCTACGGCAGCGGCGGCGGCCGAACCCGCGGCGGGCTCGGTCGTGGCCGGCTCGATCGTCGTCGGCGCGACCGCGGTCGGCTGCACCGCGGCGGGCTCGACGGTCGTGGGCTGCGTGGTCGTGGGCTGCGCTGCCGACGGCTGCACCACGGCCGGCTGCACCACGGCCGCGCTGGGCTGAACGTTGGTGCCCGCGGCCGGCTGCGCGGCCGGCGGCTGCACGATGCCCGCGGCGGCCGGAAGCTGTGTCGCCGCCGGCGTGGTCTTGTCACCGCTGCCGAGCAGCTTCACGCCGACGAGCATGACGGCGACGCCGCCGACGAACGCGGCGATGACGGCGCCGATCGGCAGGCCGCGACGCCCAGGGGCATTGACGACGGGTTCGTCATCCAGATCACGCGCGTAGGCGGGCGACACCGCCGCGGCGCTGATGCCGAGGCCCGCCTCGATCTTGTCGAGGTCGGCAGGATTCACGGTGAGACCGGCCGCAGCGGCGCGCGCGGCGGCGACCGCCTTCGACGCCTTGCCCTCGGCGATGCGCGCGCGCTCCTCGGCGGCGGCGAGCCGGCGACCGGCGTCCGCATCGGCGGCCGCGGCGGGAGCCAGCACCGGCGCCGACGCCGGCGCGGCGGCGGCCGACGACTGCGAGGCGCGAGCCTCGGCGGCGGCGGCGCGACCCTCGGCGAGACGGATGCGCTCCTCGGCGTTCTTGCTGCGCGACTCGGCGGCGGCGAGGCGGCCCTCGAGGTCGGCGACCGCGGCGGCGTGGCCGTTGTCGCTGGAGAGCACGGCGACCTTGGCCTCGAGCTCGGCGCGACGCGCCTGCGCGTCGGCGAGATCATGCTCGAGCTGGCTGATACGTGACTGGAGCGATCCGCGCTCGCGCGTCGCCTCGTCGCGAACCACCTGCTCGGCGCGCGCGATGCGCTGCTGCTCGGCGTCGGTCTGCTCGCGCGACTGGCGCTCCTTCTCGGCCCTCGCTTCGGCTTCCCACTGGTCGACATCGACCAGGGTCGAGTTCGCGCGGGCGATGAACTCCTCGAGCGACGACTCGACGGTCGGCAACGCGACGGCGGCTTGCATCAACGAGCTGCGGCGCTTGGCGCGCTGGCCGTTCCCGTTGCTCGCGTGTCCGTTGCTCGGGCCGTGCTTCTCTTCCGTGGACATCGTCAGGGTACCTCCGGCCGGTCACGCCCCTCGCGGGACCGGTCTGACTCGTCAGGGTAGCGCGGCTCCACACCGCACAACAGAACTTCGTCTGACCTATAACCCAACTGGCCCGGCTACGCCGCCGACGCGGGAAGCCGAACTTCGACCACGTCCAGGCCGTCGTGGAACACGTCGGCCGCCGCTTCGACCGCGCGGCTGTCCAGGATCGCCAGATCCACCAGCGTATCGCCGATGCGGCGGCGCGGGCTCTCGCTCCAGTGCATGGCCAGGGCGGCGAGCCATTGCTCTTCGCTGATGAGGTTCTTCTCGCGAAGGAACTCACCGAAGCGAACCGTGACCAGGGCAGCGGACGTATTGGTGACCATGTGGGCCTCGAGGCGCGCGGAGCTTACCTGATCGATCCGGTCAACTGTAAAGGGCTTTTTTGTCCCCTGCCGCCGCGCAGAGTTGACAGAGGGGGGGCGCTGGCTAGGATGCGCCCCCCATGGCCGGTCCCGATCGCCCCGCACCTCGTCCGCGCCGCCGGAATCTCGGGGGCCCGATCGTACGCCGCAACACGATCCGTGTGCCCTTCGACGTCGCACGCCATCTGCGCGCCGGACACCCGTGGGTCTATCGCGAGGCGGTCGGCCGTCCCGTGCGCGAAGAGCCGGGCACGATCCTCGACGTCGTCGACGCCGACGGCGAGCTCATCGGTCGCGGCCTCAGCGAAGGCGACGGTTCGATCGCGGCGCGACTCTGGACGCACGACGATCGTCCGATCGACGCGGGCCTCGTCTCCGCGCGCGTGAAGGCGGCGGTCGCGCTGCGCCGCCGCTTCCTCGACTTCGACGCGCTCGGCAACGTGCGCATCGTCAACGGCGAGTCGGACGGACTGCCCGCGATCTCCGTCGAGCGGTACGGCGACTACCTCGTCACGCAGCTGTTCTCGCCGGCCCTCGCGCAGGCACCCGCGCTCTACACGGCGCTCTACGACGCGCTCGAGAAGGAGCTCGCGCCCAAGGCCATCTACGAGCAGCGCCGCCATCGCTCGCTCGGCGGTGAGGCTCCGCGTCAGGCCGGCGCCGAGCTCATCCGCGGCGCGCCCGCGCCCGTCGAGCTCGAGGTGCGCGAGGACGACATGCGCTTCGTCGTCGACGTCACGGCGCCGCTGTCGACCGGCCTCTTCGCCGATCTGCGCCAAGGGCGCCGCGCGGTCCGCTCGTACGCGAAGGATCGTCGCGTGCTCAACCTGTTCAGCTACACCGGCGCGATCTCGGTGTACACGCACGCCGGCGGCGCCAAGCACGTCACGGCGATCGACGTCGCCGCCAAGGCGCACGCGCGCGCGCGTCGCAACTTCGCGGCGTCGGGCTTCGATCCCGAGAAGCCGGAGCACGTGGTCGGCGACACCTTCAAGGTGCTCGCGCGCTACTCCGAGCGCGGCACCAAGTTCGATCTCGTCGTCCTCGATCCGCCTGCGTTCGCGTCGGCGCAGGCGCGCGGCGGCAAGCCGTGGAGCGCGATCAAGGACTACGGCGAGCTGGTCGCCGCGGCGCTCGGCGTGCTCGAGCCGGGCGGGCTCCTCGCCGCCGCGTCGTCGACGCACAAGGTGTCGTCCGACGAGTTCGACGCCGCGCTCGCCGAGGGCGCCGCCGCCGCCAACACGTCGCTCAAGATCATCGATCGCCGCGGGCTGCCGCCCGACTTCCCGGTGGTGCCCGGCTTTCCCGAGGGCAACTACCTGAAGTTCGCGATTGGCGTACGCTCCTAGCGAGTGCGCCGCGCGTCCCTGCTCATCGGATTGCTGATCGTCGCCGCGTGCGAGAGATCGCGGCCGCTCGAGCAGGTCGAGCGATCGCAGCTCGCGATCGGAACCAAGGTCACGGTGCGCACCGACGTGGTCGGAATGGCACCGCACGAGCGTTCGACCACGTTCGCGCTGGTCGACACCGACAACCTCGGCGATCTGCCGGCCACGGTGACCTTGGGCGGCGTGCTGGTCGACGCGGACGGCCAGGAGGTCGGCCAGCTGCGCGCCGAGTCGCTGTGGATCCCGGCGCGCGGGCGGCGCACGTTCGCGCTCGTCGACGACAAGGACGCGGAGCGCACGAACGCCGTGACCGCGCGCATCGACGTGCGCGGCGCCGTGCGACCGCGCCACGAGCCGCCGGTGCAGATCGAGCAGGGCCACGTGTGGAAGGACGGCGATCGCGTGGTCGCGACGGCGATGGTGGTGAACACGGCCGATCGTCCGTGCCACGCCGTCGTGCTCGCCGGCTTCCACGATCGCGACGGCAAGCCGCTCACGCGCCCGTTCTCGGTGTTCCCGATCGGCGGCACGATCGAGCGCCCGGCGCGCTTCGTGGGACCGCCCGGCTCCACCACGGGCTACATCTTCGTCGGGAGGGTCCGGTGCTGAGTGACCTACTCGGTCGGTGTCTCGGCGAACAGCGCGACCTTGCCCATGCGGATGCCGAGCGCGATCGTGCCGGCGTCGCTCTCGTAGAGGACGACGGTCGTGCCGGCCTTCGCGAACGCCTTCTGCTGCTTCGCGAAGGCCTTGGGTAGCTTCTTCGCCGTGATCTTCTCCACGCCGCGCGGATCGTACGAGGTCCCGTAGCGCGCCGAGGCGCGCAGCCACGCGCGCGCGACCGCGACGGGATCGGGCTTGGCCGGGACCGCGTCGAGCCACACGTCGATCCACTGCTCGCCGATGGTGCCGTCCTGCTCGCGCACGCTCACGTTCACGGCCAGCGCGTGGTTGAGGCCGCGGTCGACGAGGTACCAGGCGTGCACCTCGAGCGGCGCGCCCCGGAGATCCATGCGGCGTTCGCCCGCGCGCGAGCTGCGCGTCGGCGTGATGGGGTCGGCGAGCACGAGCGCGCTGCTCGCGTCGCCGGTCACCGTCACCGTGAACGTGGCGGCGGTGAACGTCGCCGGCAACGCCGCCTTCATCGTGCCGCGATCGGGCGCCGTCGAGCACCTGGTCTCGTGCAGCGACTCGTTGATCATCGACACGTTGCCCTCGTACGTGTCCACGCCCTGTCCGCAGCCCAGCAGCTGCGCGTTGGCGTAGTCGGGCTCGAGGGCGCTGCGATCGATGCCGCCCATCTCGACGTGCAGGTCCGGCGTCTTGCAGGCCTTCCTCCAGCGCCGGTACGGGCGCAGGAAGTTCACGCCGTCCGACGAGACCGCGGGCAGCGCGGCGACCGGGTCTTTCGCGCGCAGGTTGATGGTGACGTCGCCGTGTGCCGGCGCCACCGCCGCGGTGAGCAGCACGAACGCTAGAAGCGGAAGATGATCTCGCCGCATGAGGTCCCCGACGGGCAGGTGAGAGGTTCCGTGCGATCGATCGAAAGGAGGAGCCCGGTCGTCGCGCCGACGGCGACGATGCCGCCCGCCGTGATCCAGAACCACTTGTTCGAGAAGATCGAAGGCCCGCTCGGTTGCTGCTTCTTCGGCGGCTTCTTCACGACCTTCACCTTCGCCTTCGCCACCTGCTCGTAGAGCGAGGCGGCGATGTCCGCGAACGCGTCCTCGAGCTCGCGATCGCCGACGGTCAGGTTCTCGGCGGCGAGGCGCGCGCCGCCGCTCGCGTCGTACACGAACACGCGATACTTGCCTTCGCCCTTCTCGGCCGACACCACCACGATCTGCTCGACGCCGAGCAGCTCACCGGCCTCGGCGAAGCCGGCCTGCGCCTCGGCCGGCGCGAGCGCCGCACCCAGCCCGACGGTGAGCGACTGCTCCGCGGCGGCCAGCTCGGCGCCGCGCCGCGAGGTCTCGAGCGTCACCGACAGCTTCGCGGCCTTCCTGTCCGAGATCCGGACCGCCTCGACGCGCCGTTCGTGGCCGTCGCGCCGCACCGTCACGTAGTGCACGCCGGCGGCCAGCCCCTCGACCACGGTCGGCGTGAACCCGGCCAGCTTGCCGTCGACGTACGCGAGCGCGCCGTCGGGCTTGGTCTCGATGTCGATCGAGCCGCCGGGCAGCTTGGCGGCCTTCTTCTGCGCCTTGTCCCAGATGGGCAGGATGACGCCGGGCTCGAGATCGGCGTCGGCGACGGCGTCGGGGCGCCACGCCAGGAGCGCCACGAACGTGGCCATCGCGGACTTGGAGTCGCCCGACAGCGCCTGCGCCGCGCCGAGGAGGAACTGGGCGCGCGCCAGCTCCTGCTTCTGCGTCCACGCCAGCACGCGCGCGAGCTGCACCGACGCGCCCTCGAGCTTGAGGAGCGCGGCCTTGGCCTGCCCGCGTCTGAGGAGCGCCTCGCCGCTCTCGAGGAGCGCGCGCGCCTCGTTGACCACGTCGGTGGGCACGCGCTTGGCGCGCGCCGCGAGTCGGTCGTCCTTGTCGACGACGACCAGCCGCTTGTCGCGCTTGAGCGCGCGCTCGACGGATACCTGCACCGTGGCGCGTCGCGCCGAAGGGAACTTCACCTCGGGTGCGGCGGTCACGACCACCGCGACCGTGGCCTCGCCGCCTTCGCTCTCGCCGGCGTCGCCTTCGTCAGCGCGCGCCGCGACCGGGCTCGTGATCACGAGGAACGAGGCCAGGAGCGCCAGGATCGGTGGTTGCCCGCAGAGCGCGCGGCGGGGATGCGCCATCCGCTAGCGGTCTCCGGTGCCCGTTCCGAGGAGGCCGCTCAGGTACGGATCGCTGGCGATGAGGTCTTCCATCATGCCGCGGACCTCGGCCTGCTCGGCCGGTGGCAGACCGGCGACCGAGTCCTCGACCAGTCGCGCCATCGCCTGCTCGGGCGTGATGTGGCCCGCATCGAGGTCGGCGGCGAGCCGCGCGATGGCGTCATTGGCGTCGGCGGCGTGCGCCCCGTCCGCGCCTTCCGCGGCGGCGGCGCTGTCGGCCTGGTCGATCTGGTCGACCTGGTCGGCCCGATCCGGCCCATCGACCGGCCCCGGACCGCCTGGTCCCGACGGGCCGCCCGAGCCTCCGATGCCTCCGATGCCGCTACTCATGACACCCTCGCAGGGTCCGAAAAAGATACAGCGATCGGGGAGGGTTTACGAGGGCCGGACATGAGCGTCTCCTTTTGTTGCCCGCCTTATCGAGGGCTCTTCGTGGCGGTTGCGTGAAAAGAGACGCCGCATGACGCAAGATGTCGGCGTGAAGCGCACAGGCCTCGTCCTTCTTCTCGCGGTTGCGTGTGGTCCCAAGGCGGGACCGAACGGTGGTGGCGGCGGTGGCGCCGCTGGGCCCATGCCCGCCGCGGTCTCGGTCTACGCCGGGCTGCGCTGGGTGCCCGCCGACGCGACCTATGTCCTGGCGGCGCGGCGCTCGGAGGACGCGATCGTCCTCTTCAAGACCGCGGTCGAGGCGGTCGGCATCATCGGCGAGTTCGACGCCGCCGAGCTGAGCCGCGAGTCGCAGCAGGAGCTCGGCTTCGACGTGCTCTCGCCCGATGCCTACGCCGAGATGGGCGTCGATCTCGAGCGCGGCATCGCGGTGTGGTCGCGCGGGCTCGGCCCGAGCTTCGCGGTGCCGCTCGCCGATCCGCAGCGCACCGCCGCCGAGATCGAGCGACGCCGGGGCCCCGGCACCGTGGTCCAGGTGAGCCGCGCGCACGACGCCGACGTCTTCACGGTGCGCCCCGAGCGCGACGTCGCGATCCACTGGACCATCACCGGCGACTGGTTCCTCGCGCACCTCGAGTACACCGAGGAGCACGAGGCCGAGGGCGCGTGGTTCGACGAGGCGTGGGCCGCGCGCGGCGGCATCGCCGCTCACGCCGACTTCGCCGCGGCCGTCGACGAGGGCAAGAAGCGCCTGGGCGGCGATCCGCCGCTGGTCGGCATGTTGCGCACGCCGCAGCTCGTCGGCAATCGCCTGCTCGCCGAGGGCCCGGGGCAGCCCGAGTGCGCGTCGACGGTCGGCGCGATCAACCGCATGTTCCTGTCGGCCGGCGTCGAGGGCCCCGACTCGCGCGGCGCGCTCGTCGTCGAGGTCCCGGCGGGGCTCGACGGGCTGCGCGCGCTCATGACCAAGGTTCCGGCCGGCTGGGCCGACGCACGCAAGGGCGCGCCGCTCCAGCTCGAGGTCGGCCTCGACATCCGCGCCCTCGCGCGCGCGTTTTCGCCGTGCGCCGACGAGGATCTGGCCGCGCAGCTCGACCGCGAGGCGCCGTCGAGCGGCCGCCTCTTCCTGCACGAGATCGACGTCGACGACATGAAGGGCAGGGGCGCGGCGGCGGTCGAGCTCAGCGACCCCGACGTGATCCGGCGCGCGCTCGACGACGTCCCCGGCATCAGCCTGCTCAGCAAGCGGCGCAAGGTCGCGGGCGTCGAGGTCACCGACGTCAACGTGCCCATGCTGCCGCGCTTCGCATACGCGCAGGTCGGCGCGACCACGGTCGTCACCGTCTCGAGCGCGATCGACTCCCTCCTCTCGTTCGGCGCCGCCGGCGATGAGGTCGCGCGCTTCGAGATCCTGCCGCGCGCGTGGCCGGCCGAGACGTGGGACGCGCTCCTGCGCGAGGTCGTCGGCCGCGAAGAGGCCCGCGCCGACACCGTCCGTCGCCTGCGCGCCTGGTCGCGCGGCGTGATCACGGCATCGGTCGAGGGTCGCGCCGTGGTGCTGTTCGCGCACGGCACGCGCTGAGCGGCGCGCGTTACTGGCACAGCTCGAATTCGACGAGCTCGGGCGTGTCCGGCGATCGGTGCGTGTCGAACAGCGCGCGCGCCTGATAGAAGGGCGCGGGCGGGATGGCCTCGTCGGCGCCGTCGTCGGGGTTGCCGTCGCCGTCGCAGTCGAGATCGAACAGCGCGAGCGTCGGATGATCGGGGTCGGTGCTGCACGCCTCGGTGAACATGGTCGCCGGCGTACCGTTGGGGCCGCGCCACGCGGCGTCGCCCTCGCCGTCGCAGGCGGCGTCGTCGCACGCGCGCACCTGCCACGCCAGCCGCAGCGCGCCGCGGCGCGCACGCTCCTGCAGCACGGCCGGCGACAGCACCGCGCTGTGCACCGCCAGCTCGTCGACCGCGCCGTCGAGGAACTGGCTGCCGCTGTAGTCGCCCAGGATGAGGTCGTTGTCGCTCAGGCCGTACGTGAGCGTGCCCGCGGCCGGCAGCTCGCCATCGGCGAAGCCGTCGACGAACATGCGCAGCCGGCTGCCGTCGTAGGTGCACGCGACGTGGTGCCACTGCATCGGGGCCGACACCCGCGTCCCGTCGATGAGCTCCTCGCCGGCCACCGCGCCCACGTTCGCGTAGCAGCGGAAGGTCATGTTGTTGCTGTACTCGATCGAGTACGAGGCGAACGGCGGCTGCGCCGGGCTCGCCGTGCCCTTGTGCACGACCATCATGCGCGACCCGACGGCGGGCGCGCGATTGGGCCGCACCCACACCTCGAGCGTGACCTGCGGCGTCTCGAGCGCCGCGTTGTTCGCGATGCGGAGGCGATCGTTGTCGGTGTCGCTCCCGGCATCCTCGTCGACGTCGAGCTCGAGCGCGTCGCGGAACAGCCCCGGCGTCACGGTCGGACACTGATTCGCCGGCGAGCTCATGCACGTCGCGCTCAGATCGTTGCCCGACGTGTCGTCCCACGCCGGCGGATCGTCGAAGTGGAAGAGGAGCTGGTTGCTCGCGAGATCGGCGCTGCCCTGCAGGTACGCGGTCTCGCGCCCGCGGTTGTCGGGCAACGCCTTGAGCGACGGTCGCACCGTCTCCCACCGCAGCGTCCCGAAACGCCCGCTGGGCGGCGCCGCGAACACGCGCGTGGTGAAGTAGCCCATCGTCTCGCCCGTCGCGAGTGCGATGAAATCGGTGGTCAGCGGGCGCGTGCGATCGAACGTGCCGCCCTCGAGATCACGGACACACGTGGTCGGCGCCGCGTCGACGTCGCTGGCGGGTGGCGTCGAGAGACATGACGCGACGAATGTCACGCCTGCGGCGGCGAAGAATCGCGAGTCGGTCATGCGGCCCGCCTCAGTATATGCCCGGACTCGCTGTGCTAGGTTCCGTGTACTCGTGTCTGCCGACCCGGTGATCCAACTCGAGTCTGTTCGCAAGAGTTACGGCGAAGGCGCCGGCAAGACGCAGGTGCTCCGCGGCGTCTCGCTGTCCGTCCCGCGCGGCGAGCTCATCGCGCTCGTCGGGCAGTCCGGCTCTGGAAAGTCCACGCTCCTCAACATCGTCGGTGGTCTCGACAAGGCCGAGGGCGGCACCGTCCGCGTGCTCGGTCACGACTACCGGCAGACCAAGGAGCAGGAGCTCGCGCGCCTGCGGAACGCGAAGATCGGGTTCGTGTTCCAGGCCTTCAACCTCCTCGATCACCTGACCTGCCTCGGCAACGTGACGTTGCCGGCCAGCTTCGCGGGCGGCGCCAAGGACGTCGAGAAGCGCGGCAAGGAAGCGCTGGGCCGCGTCGGGCTCGGCGACTACGGTCACCGCCGTCCGTCGGAGCTGTCGGGCGGCCAGAAGCAGCGCGTCGCCATCGCGCGCGCGCTCTTCAACCGGCCCGAGCTCCTCCTCTGCGACGAGCCCACCGGCAACCTCGATTCGGCCACCGGCCACGAGGTCATCGAGTTCTTCAAGGAGCTGAACACGAAGGATGGCGTCACGCTCATGATCGTCACCCACGAGCGGCGCATGTCGACCATCGCCCAGCGCGTCATCACGATGCGCGACGGCGCGATCGTCGAGGGCGACCAGGCCGGCGATGAGGACACGGGAGGCCCGGCCTAGTCATGATGCCCATGCGCAACCTCACGCAGACGGTCGTCTCCAACACCGTCCGCAGCCCGCGCCACTTCGTGTTCTCGGCGATCGGCGTCATCATCGGCATCGGCGCGTTCGTCTTCTTCCTCGCCGGCGTGCTCCGCGTGCAGGGCGTCCTCTACTCGGTCTTCCCGCTCGAGGAGGTCGAGGTCATCGCGCCGCACACGTCGATCGCCGGCAAGAACCTGTCGCAGAAGCTCAACCAGGGCACGGTCGACCTCATCAAGAAGCGGCCCGAGGTGAAGAGCGCGTTGCCGCGCATGACCCTCCAGTTCCCGGCGATCGGCTTCGGCAAGTTCGAGGGCCAGGACATCCGCTTCGAGGTCGGCGGGTTCACCGACGGCATCCCGCCGTCGTACATCGCCGACGATCCCAAGGTCGCCGACCGCTTCGTCGACGGCGACGCCGCCGGCGCCATCGGCCCCGCGTGCGAGGTCGCCAAGGGCAAGGCCGCGTGCCCGGACCGCGCCTGGCAGTACTGCGACGCGACCGACAACATGTGCCACAACCGCATCCCGGTCATCGTCTCGCCGACGGTGCTCGAGCTCTACAACACGCAGGTCGCCGAGTCGCACGGCCTGCCGCACATCGGCCAGATGGAGCAGTTCATCGCCGAGCGCGGCCGCGAGCGCATGCACTTCAACATCGGCCTGGGCGACACCATGGTCGCCGGCTCGAACGTCTCGGTCACCGCCAAGCACCGCGAGGTCGGCGCGATCCTCGTCGGCATCTCGAAGAAGGCCAAGCGCGTCGGCCTGACCGTGCCCATCGGCTACGTCGAGCGCTGGAACCGCGAGTTCGCCGGCGAGGAGGCCGCCAAGACCTTCTCGTCGATCGTCGTCACGCTGCGCGACAAGGACCGGCTGGCGCCGTTCACCAAGTGGTTGCAGGACGAGCCCAAGCTCAAGCTCGAGGATTCGCTCGGCGAGCAGTTCGGCACCGTGGTCTTCGTCATCACGATCGTGCTGCTGGCGATCTCGTTCGTCATCGTCGGGATCAGCGCCATCAACATCGCCCACAACTTCTTCATGCAGGTCACGGAGCGGCGCCGCGAGATCGGCGTCCTGCGGGCGGTCGGTGCGTCGCAGCGCGACGTCCTCCTGATCGTGCTCGGCGAGGCCGGGCTCATCGGGCTGGTCTCGGGGCTCCTCGGGTCGATGGCCGCCATCCTCGGGTCGTTGCTGGTCGACTGGGCCTCCTCTGCGTTCATCCCCGACTTCCCGTTCAAGCCGGCGTCGTGGTTCGACTTCGAGTGGTGGATCTTCGCGCTGGCGGTCGGGTTCTCGGTGCTCTTCTGTGTGGTCGGAGGGTGGCTGCCCGCCCGCAAGGCGGCGCAGATGGAGCCGGCGGCCGCGCTCGCCCAGAACTAGGCGAATCTGCTCGATCGGGTGGCGATCTCTGCTACCCCCCTATCTGGCCAGACCGCAATCCGGGTTCTCTCTGGCCCAAGGAATCTCTTTGGTATACGGTCCCATCGAGGGAGCCTCCGCGACGTGAAGAAGCCAGTACCCTTCGGCAAGTACTACTTGCTCGAGCGCATCAATGTGGGCGGCATGGCCGAGGTCTTCCGCGCGAAGGCCTACGGTGTCGAGGGTTTCGAACGTCTGGTGGCGGTGAAGCGCATCCTCCCCAACATCGCGGAGGACAAGGACTTCATCCGGATGTTCATCGACGAGGCGAAGATCGCGGTTCAGCTGAACCACGCGAACATCGCTCAGATCTTCGACCTCGGCGTCGTCGACAACAGCTACTACATCGCGCTCGAGCACGTGCACGGACGCGACGTGCGCGCGATCTTCGATCGCAGCCGCTCGACCGGCGAGCCCATGCCGATCGCGCAGGCGTGCTTCATCATCATGAAGATCTGCGAGGGCCTCGACTACGCGCACAACAAGCGCGATCAGTCGGGACGCGACATCGGGCTCGTCCATCGCGACGTCAGTCCGCAGAACATCCTCACCTCGTTCGAGGGTGAGGTGAAGCTCATCGACTTCGGCATCGCGAAGGCGGCGGGCAAGGGCGCCAAGACGCAGGCCGGCATCCTCAAGGGCAAGTTCGGCTACATGTCGCCGGAGCAGGTGCGCGGGCTGCCGATCGATCGGCGCACCGACATCTTCTCGTGCGGCATCGTGCTGTACGAGCTGCTCACCGGCGAGCGCCTGTTCGTCGGCGAGAGCGACTTCTCGACGCTCGAGAAGGTGCGCAACGTCGAGATCCTCCCGCCGTCGACGTACAACCGCAAGATCCCCGACGAGCTCGAGCGCATCGTGCTGAAGGCGCTGGCCAAGGACGTCGAGGACCGCTACCAGAACGCGATCGACCTGCACGACGAGCTGCAGGCCTTCGTCTACACCGCCGGCGAGTTCTACTCGCGCAAGGATCTGGCGGCCTGGATGAAGCGCACGTTCACCAAGGAGATCGAGGAAGAGTCGGCGAAGCTCGAGAGCTATCGCCAGCTCACGCCGCCTCCGGCCGAGCCGCCCACGCTGCAGCCGCGCACGGTCACCGGCCGGCAGACGCCAGTGCCGCGTGGCCCCACCACAGGTGGCCCTCCGGATCATGCGATGGCGGCGCGCAAGTCGACGCAGTCGCTCGGTGGTGGCACCAAGCCGCCTCCGCCCCCTCGCGTGTCGTCGTCGCAGCTGCCGGTGCAGGTCGCCGCCGTGCCGTCGCTCGCGAGCAAGCCACCGCGGGATGAAAACTCGTCCGATCAGCTCAACTGGGACGACGACGAGCTCGAGACCCAGATCTACGACAACCCCGAGGACGATCCGCGCAACAAGCAGCCGGGTGCAGCAGCCGCGCGCTCCACCAGCAAGCCGCTTCCGCTGACCGCCCCGACGGCATCGTCACCGGGCATCAGCCAGCGCGTCCCTGCGGCTCCGCCGGGCGCGGCCACGATGGCAGCAG
>DATLEB010000097.1:0-35207 GCA_035525615.1 Kofleriaceae bacterium
ATCGTGGGCGGCTGCGCCACGGCGGGAGGCGCGTCCACGGGTACGGGTGGGGCACTCGCGCTCCTGGCGCTCGCCTTCGTCGGTCGGCGCCGCAGACGCTGAGCTATCGTCGTCTCCAGGAGGGATGGACGATGAAGCGCATCTTGATCGTGGCGCTGATGGCCCTGTCTGCGCACGCAGCGTGGGCCCAGGACGCACCGCCGACGGAGATCGGGCTGAGCGGTAACGCCGGCGCCGACATGGTCATCGCGACCGTGAATCAGACCGGCCGCGCGATGTGGCAGATGGAGCAGGAGCAGAACATCCTGCTCAAGGCGAAGCTCTACCAGGAGCAGCTGGCCAAGGCGGAGGAGGGGCTCCAGCAGGACAAGCAGAAGTTCAAGGAGCTCGACAAGCAGCTCGCCCAGCAGGAGCGCGACCTCAAGGCCAACTACGAGACCGCGCGCGCCGGCAGGTCCGACGCCGACCGCGAGAAGCTGAAGGCGGAGTACGACAAGCGCAAGAAGGAGCTGGCCGACGCACGCAAGCTCGCGGCCGCACTGCCCGGCACGTTCGGCAAGATCGGCAGCCACATCGGCGCGCAGGCCGACCTGCTCAACGGCCTCAAGAAGAAGGAGGACTGGGTCGACGAGAACGGCGTCGGACGCGGACGCGCGCTGTTCCACAAGCGCCGCAAGACGATGGACGACCTCATCACGCAGGCGGCGAAGTCGACGGCCAAGATCAAGGCGACGATCGACAAGGGCTCGGAGCTCGACTTCAAGGGCGAGAAGACCGGCAAGTTCGAGGTCAAGATCGCCAACGTGCAGGACTCGAAGCCGGAGTGGGAGTGGACGGTGAACGGGAAGACGTGGAAGAAGAACGACAAGCTCTACGTCGGTGACGATCGCACCATCAAGATCCAGGTGAAGCTCGTCGAGGATCGCCGCAAGCAATCGCGCACGATCAAGGGCTCGGCCACGACGCAGGTGACGGTGAATCAGAAGGACTACGACTTCGAGTACGGCAACGACCGCGGGTCGTCGCACTGGTCGATCGCCGAGGAGACCTACAGCGACTGGCGCGTCGAGGCGAAGTCGCCGCGTGACCCGGGCGTCACGGAGTCCAGCTCGGGCGTGTACGGCACGGTGAAGGGCGACGTCATGACCATCGTCTTCTCCCCGGACACCGCGACCGAGCAGCTGCACGTGTCGGTCATCGGCCGCCTCGAGTGGAAGTTGGAAGGCAAGCGCAACGGCAGCCCGGTGCTCGACAAGGCCGAGGCCAGCGGCAACTGGTCGATCGATCTGAGCATCGCGCCCGCGAAGTGAATCGGGTCGAGGAATTCGAGGTCCTCCTGTAATGGTTGCTATCCTCAGGACCTGACCTGTCGTGACCACCCCGTGCGGATGTAGCGAATGGATCGGTGACCTCGCCCGGGGTCACGCGCGCCGCCTGGCCGCGATCGCGCGCCGCGAGGGGCTGACCGGTGACGAGGCGCTCGATGCGGTGCAGGATGGATTCCGCACGCTCCTCGGGCGCGAGGACATGGCGGTCCTGCGCGACCGGCCGGACGACGCCGCGAACGTGCTGACCGCGATCGTGCGCAACGCCGCGCGCAACCTGCGGCGGCGCCATCACCGTGCCGCGCCGCACCGCGAGCTCGACGACGGCGACCTCGTCGATGCGCGGCGCGCCGACGAGGTGATCGAGCACGCGACCGAGGTCACGCAGCTCTCGGGCTGCATGGCCGGGCTGCCCGAGGTGCACCGCCACGTCGTGGCGATGCGCGTGCTCGAGGAGGTCTCGGGGCCCGACACCGCCAGGGCGCTCGGGCTCACGCCGGGGCACGTCGCCGTCCTCCTGCACCGCGCGCGCAAGCAGCTCGAGCAGTGCATGAGCGGCGAGTCGGCCGCGTAGCGGCGCTACGGCGCGGAGATCGCGACGTCGCCGGCGAGCGCGCGCTCGACGACGCCGACCACGAACTTCTTCGGCCGCGCCCCGACGAAGCGACCCACCTCGCGGCCATCGCGCATCAGCACGACGGTCGGCATCGCGGTGACGCGGAAGGCCTGCGCGAGCTGCGGCTCGTCGTCGGTGTCGATGGCGACCACGCGCGCGCGGCCGCCGTACTCCTTCTCGACCTCGTGCAGCACCGGCGTGAGCTGCTTGCACGGCCCGCACCAGCGCGCGGTGAAATCGACGACGGTGAGACCAGGGGATTTCAACAGCGAATCAACGATCGACATGCAGGGAGAGGTCGCGACGGCGCCGGACATTACAGAGCGCGAGCACGATCATCGCCAGGGCTCCGGCGCCACTCGCGCCTCCACCGGCGCCGCAGCCGCAACCGGATGGTGACGGCGCCGCAGCGCCGCCCGGCTTCACGCCGAGCTCGTCGATGGGCGAGGTCACCAGATCTTCGAGCCGCGGCAACGCGTCGGTGGGTCCGTCCCCGGGATCCATCCACGCGGAGCTCCAGCCCGACGCGGCGCCCGCACCTTCGTACTCCTTGTCCCAGACATCGCGCCGCGGGCTGGCGCACAGCGCCGGGCCACGCCACGGCGTCCGGTACACGTACCCGGCGCGATAGACGGTTCGATCGACCGCGCGCAGGACCAGATCGTCCACGTTGCCGCCCTTCCGGACGCGGAGGTGGAGACGCGTCAACGTGAATGCGCCCCCGTTCGCGGCGCCGAGCGGTCCCGTCAGCTCGCGCGCCTGGTACGAGGCGAGATCGCCGACGTACTCCGTGACGACCGCATCGGGATGCTTGGCGAGCGTCCGTTCGAACAGCGTCTGATAGAAGGCCACGAAGTTGTCGCGCCCGCGCTCGTTCAGCGTCGCGCCGCGCGGGATGTCGACGTTGGGACGGTTCGCCACCTCGGTCGCCTTGTCGCCGAAGACGTAGATCCGCACGTCCTGCTGGCCGGCGGAGTTGAGCGTCGCGAGGCGCACCGGGATGGTGAGATCGGCGGCGTCGTAACGAAAGCGCAGCGGCGAGAGCGCCGCGCGACCGCCGAGGAACGTCACGCGCGCCGGGTCGACCTTGGCGACGAAGAACTTCCAGCCCGCGCTCACGTACGGCGCGAGCAAGGGCGGCAGCCCGGGCGGCATCTTGTAGCCGTTGTCGGTGAGCCATCGACCGAGCGCCGCCGATTGCGTCGCCGAGAGCACGACCACGTCGTACTCGCCGGCGTGGAACGCGGCCTCGACCACCACCGGCGGCGGATCGCTGCCCATGCCGGCGCCGGTGACGCCCCCGGTCCCCGCGGGCGCTGAGGACCCAGAGGCGCCGCCGGGCTCGTCCTTCGCGCACGGATCGCGCTCGCGCTCGTACATGATGACCGGGCCCGTCATCCGCTGGAGGAGCTCGAAGATCGCGGGGTCGAGCGTGGTCACGTCGTCGGGACCGAGCAGCGACGGCACCGGCACGACGATCGCGAACTCCTCCGCCGGGCCGCGATACGCGTTGCGCACGGTCACGAACGTGGTCGTGCCCTCGCGGAGCACCGCGAACTCGATCGCGTCGTTGAACGTCGCGACGTCCTCGCGCGCGCGCGCCACGTACGCGCCGCACGCCAGCGCCACCGCCGGCCGGAGCAAGAACACGAGGAAGAACGCGAGCGAGAACGCGAGCACGATCCCGAGCACGACCGCGACCACCGGATGCCTGCGCATCTAGTGATCGTTCATCACCCGCTTCACCACCTGCAAGGCCGGAATGCCGGTGACACCGCCGCCACCGTGCGTGGCCGACGACGCCTGGTAAAGTCCGGCGATCGGCGTCCTGAAGTCGGCGTAGCCCGGCGCGGGGCGCATGTGGAACAGCTGGTTCGCGGAGAGCTCGCCGTGGAAGATGTTGCCGCCGACGAGGCCGAAGCGCGTCTCCATCTCGTGCGGCCCGATGACCTGGCGCCCGAGGATGCTGGCCGTGAAGCCCGGCGCGAGCGTCTCCATGCGCGCGATGAGCCGGTCGGCGTACGCGTCCAGCTCCGCGGTGTGCGGCGCGGCCGCGTACTGATGTGGAACCCACTGCGTGAACATCGACATCACGTGCTTGCCGGGCGGCGCGAGCGTCGGGTCGAACACCGACGGGATGCAGATGTCGCCGAACGGGCGCGCGGCGGGGCGCCCCGCGACGGCATCCTGGAACGCGCCCTCGAGGTCGTCGAGCGACTCGGCCAGCACGATCGTCCCGCCGTGCACCTCGGGATCGAAGCCGGGCTTGCACGCGAAGTCGGGCAGCCGGTCGAGCGCGAGGTTCACCTTCACGGTGCCGCTGCGCGTCTTCCAGCGCTCGATGGCGGTGACGAACTCCTCGGGCAGCGCGGCGCGCTCGAGGTGCTCGAGGAACGTGATCTTCGGGTGCGTGGTCGCGATGACGACGTCGGCCTCGTACGTGTCGCCGTTCGCCAGCGTCACGCCGCGCGCGCGTCCGCCCTGGACGTCGATGCGCGCCACGTCGGCGCCGGTGCGGATCACGGCGCCGAAGCGCTCGGCGGCGGCGCGCATCGCCGCGGTCACGCCACCCATGCCGCCCTCGGGGAAACCCCACGTGCCCATCGGCCCGTCGCCGATGTCGCCCATCTTGTGATGCGCCATCACGTAGGCCGTGCCCGGCGAGCGCGGGCCCGCCCACGTGCCGATCACGCCCGACACGGCGAGCACGCCGCGCACGGCGTCCGACTCGAAGCGCTCTTCGACGAGGTCGGCCACGCTCATCGTCATGAGCCGCGTCACGTCGCCGACGCCGCGCTCGTCGAGCGTGCGCATCTTCCACGCCAGCGCCAGCGCCGCCCACAGATCGCCGGGGCGCTTCGAGCCCAGGCGCGGTGGCACGCGCGTGAGCAGCGGCCCGAGCACCTGGCCCAGCCGCCCCAGCCAGTCGTCCCAGCGCTCGAGCTCGGCCGCGTCCTTCGGCGAGAACTTCGCGACCTCGGCGGCGCGGCGCGCGCGGTCGTCGCACATCATCAGGTACCGGCCGTCCTCGCGCGGCGCGAAGTACGGGTGCTGCGTGTAGATCTTGTAGCCGTGGCGCTCGAGCTCGAGCTCGCGCATCACCGTCGGCGGCATGAGGCTGACCACGTAGGAGAGCGCGGTCACCTTGAAGTCGGGGCCGAACGGCTGTTCGGTCACGGCGGCGCCGCCGGTGACGTCGCGCCGCTCGAGCACGATCACCTGCTTGCCGCGCTTGGCGAGCAGGCCGGCGGCGACCAGGCCGTTGTGACCGCCACCGACGACGATGACGTCGAACCGCGACGCGCTGCTCGCTGCCGAAGACATGGCAGCGCACTCTAGTCGATGTGGCTCAGCGCGGACAGGTGCGGTGCGCGGCCGGGTTGTCGCGATACTCGGCCGAGTCGACGACGCTGCAGCTGGCGCGAACCAGGGTGCGCAGGTCGGTGACCTCCTGCCACGAGAGCGCCATCGAGTCGAACACGAGCGGGATGTTCGTCGCCGAGCCGACCGTCGAGCGCAGGCCGGGCAAGCGGTCCGGGTTGCGCCCCGTGTTCCACAGGCGCTCGAACTCGCGCTCGAACGCGGCGACCACCGGCGCGTAGGTCGCGCCGCGCAGGTGCACGAGGTTCTCGAACGTCGCCTGCTCGGCGTTCATCGACAGGTTGTAGCTGCCGGTGAAGAGCTGGTTCCCGTCGATGACGAGGAACTTGTGGTGCATCTGGACGGCGTAGTTGTAGTCCCAGCGATACGCGTAGGTCTTGTAGCGGACGGTGATGCCGGCGTCGCCGATCTGCTTGCCGAAGAGGAAGTCGTTGCTCTCGCAGTTCCAGCGCTGCGACGGCGTGGTCGCGTTCTGGCGGCACGCGGCGAGGTCGGCGAGCTGCGCGGTGTGGCCCGACGCCGAGATGTACTCCTGCTGGTCGAGGTAGACGCGGATGTCGAGCGCCGGGTTGGCCTGCCTGGCGGCGACGAGCGCCTCGGCGACGGCGCGCAGGCGGAGATGGCCCGACGCGACGTGGATCGACGTGCGCGCGCCGCGGATGGCGGCGACGAGCTGGTCGCTCACGCGCGTGCGTGTGCGGTCGAGGCGGAAGGAGGTCGCGCCGTCCTGGACCGTGAAGTTGGCCGACGTGAAGAGCGCGTCGGCGTCGGGGTCGGCGTCGTCGAGGCCGGTGGCGTCGAGGTCGGCGGTCGAGGCCACGAACGGGAACGTGGTCGCGCCCGGGCCGGAATGAAAATCCGCGGCGTGCTCCCAGAGCAGGTCGAACTCGCGCTGGTACGCGACCGCGAGCTCGCCGGCGCCGTCGAAGAACACGGTGTTCTCGTCGTAGAGCGAGGCGCCGCCGTACGACCAGTTGCCGCTGCCGGTGACGAGGCGCGCGCTCTGGGCGCGGCCGCCGTCGTCGCGCGGGCCGTCGATGATCGCGAACTTGTGATGGAGGATCTTGTTGACCCAGCGGACGTCGATGCCGGCGGCCTCGATCTTCCCGGACTTCGAGCCGGGGCGTCCGGCGGCGTCGAGCTTGCGATCCTCGGACGCGGTGTCGAACAGGAAGCGGACCTGGACGTTGCGGGCGCGCGCGTCGGCCAGCGCGGCGGCGATCTCGCTGTCCGAGTACGAGTACATCGCGATGTCGATCGAGTAGCGCGACGCGCGGATCCACTCGGCGATCTTCTTGGTGTGCGTGGTCGCGGCGGGCTGCGGCGAGAACACGACCTCGACGCGCGGCGCCGGCACGACGCGCCCGGTCTCGCGGGCGTACGCCAGCAGCTGCTGGAGCGCGGCCGGACCGACGTACGGCACGCCGTCGAGCTCGGCGAGCGTGTCGAACGACCCGCCCGCGCCCTCGCGGTGCGCGATGATGTTGCGGGCGACGCGGGCCGAGAGGCCAGCCGCGTGATCGAGCTCGTCCACGGTCACCGTACGGTCGTTCACGAGCGCCAGGACGCCGCGCGCCTCGGGGGTGCCATCCTCGAGCCCGCCGTCCGCCTTGCCGTCCCCGGAATCCGAGAATCGGTCGTCCTCGCCGTCCTCGACGTCGGGGTCATCGGCGGCGCAACCGGTGGCCATTCCAGCGGCCATTCCGCTGGCCACCCCCATCACGAGGCTCAGGATCGCGAAACCAGTACCGGCCGGGACACTTCGACGCATGGCGGCCCGTTCTGCAACGGGCGGACCAGCGGCCGGAATCCGGCCAATCCGGCCGGTCGCCGTGGCGTGGCTGTCGTCACCGACGACAGTGGCGGATCCCTCCGCCACTTCGCGGCGGGATCCCAACTGGGTTAGATTGCGTGTGTGACCTCCCGGTGGAGCGCGGTCCTCCTCATCGCCATATCCGCGCTTTGGTTCGGCTGCACCAAGGACAACCCGTCGTTCTGCTGCTCGACGGTGGAGTCGTGCGGCCTCGCCGGCGTCAGCTCGCTCGACACGTGCGATAGCGGCGGCAACCGGCCGTTCTGCGACGACACCGGCATGTTCGGGGCGCCGCACACGTGCATCCCCGATCCCACGGCGCCCGCGTGCGAGAACACCGACGAGTGCACCGAGCCGGAGCGGCCGGTCTGCGATACCGGCGACACGGGGACGTGCATCGGCTGCAACGATCCGTCGGACTGCACGCGCTTCACCGGCCGGAACATGTGTCATCCAACGAGCGGCGCGTGCGTGGAGTGCACCGGCCCGGCCGATTGCACGTCGGTCTTCGAGCCGGTCTGCGGCGTCGAGGGCTCGTGCCGCGGCTGCGCGTCCGACGGCGAGTGCCAGAGCGGCGTGTGCGACGAGGGCGCGGGCATGTGCATCGGCGAGACCGACATCCTCTACGTCGATCGCGGCGCCACCGGCGTGGAGTGCACGCGGGCGTCGCCGTGCCCGACGTTCGCGCTGGCCACGCCGATGCTCACGCCCACGCGGCGCTTCATCGTCGTCGCGGCCGGTGACTACAACGAGAGCCTCACGCTCGACGGCAAGACGGTGACGATCATCGGCGCGGGCGCGTCGTTGCACCCGGCCGTGTTCGACGTGCCGGCGGTGCTCGTCCTCAACGCGAGCACGGTGCGCATCGAGGGGATGCGCCTCTACTCCGCGGGCGGCAACGCCAACGGCGACGGCGTTCGCTGCGCCGCGCCCGTGTCGGGCAACCCGGCGATCGAGCTGGTCGGCGTGCGCGTCGATGGCAACATCGGCTTCGGCGTCGACGCGCTGAACTGCTCCGTGACCATCGAACGCAGCACGATCGCCGGCAACCCCGGCGGCGGCGTCAGCATCCGCGACGGCTCGTTCGACATCACCAACACGTTCATCACCGGCAACGGTGGCAACACGCAGGTCGGCGGCGTGCGGCTCGAGAACAACGCGACGACCAGCGTGTTCGCCTTCAACACCGTCGCCGACAACGTCGCCGGCAGCGGCGTGGCCAAGTCGCTCATCTGCACGGCGCTGGGCACGCAGCGCATCGGCAACAACATCTTTTATTCGGGCGACATGTCCCAGGTCTCGCAGACCAACTGCGACCTCGAGTTCAACCTGTCGAACATGGGTCTGGGCGGATCGGGGAACATCACCGGATCGCCCACGTTCGTGGGCGGCGGCAACTTCCACCTGACGGCCGCGTCCGAGGGGGTCGACGAAGCCGACCCGAACGCCACGCTCGGCGTCGACTTCGACGGCGACACGCGCCCGCAGGGCTCGGCCCGCGACATGGGCGCCGACGAGGTCGTGCCGTAGCTGGCTAGAAGGTTCCCTTGATGATGGGGACGCGCACCTCGACGTAGCGCTCGCCGAGATAGCTGCGCGGCAGCACCTCGAACTGGGGGAGCTCGAAGCGCAGCGCGCGACCGGCGACACGCAGATCGACGAGGGTGTCGACGCCGGCGCCGCCGCGGCGGAAGTGCACGTCGCTGTGGATCGTCATCGACAGGTAGCGCGACTCGCCGGCGAGGCGGACGTGCGCCTTGCGCGCGCGGCCATCGACCTTGAGCTTCACGCTGTCGAGCGTGAGCGGGCCGAGGTGTCCGTCGATCGTGTCGCCGAGCAGCGTCAGCTCGTCGGCGATGCGCTCGCTGTAGGTGCGGCCGACCCGGGGAATGCTCGGAGGTCCCGTGAAGGATCCGGCCGGACCGCGGTCGTCCTCGCCGGCCGGCTGCGCCGCGGCGGGAGTGGCGCGGGCGACCAGCGCCGACGCGACGATGCACGCGAGCGCGACCCTCGAGCGCGATGCCCCGGACATCACCGCGATCGTGATCAGCGTGAGCGCCGCGGTCAAGTAGTATCCGTGCGGGAGGCTGGAGATGACCGTCGCCGAGCTGATGGAGGGCGCACGCAACCAGTTGCGTGCACAGGATTTCGACGCCTGCATCGACGCCGCCGCGCTGGCGCACGCCCGCGCGACCGACGACGAGACCCGGGCCAGCGCCGCGGTGCTCGCCGCGCGCGCGTTCATCGGCAAGGGCATTCCGCCCGACGCGATCCTGTGGCTCGATCCCGTCATCGCCGCGAATCCGCGACACGCCGAGGCGCTCGCATATCGCGGCTGGGCGCAGCGCGAGTCCGATCGTCTCGAGCTGGCGCAGGCCGACCTCGACGCCGCCGCGGCGACACCGGGCGCGCCGGCGTGCGCGCACTACTACCGCGGGCTCTTCCTGATCGATCGCGGCCGCACCGAGGAGGCGATGGCGGCGCTGGGCGATGCCGCGCCCGACGCCGACGTCGGCACGCTCGCGCTGTGCAAGCGCGCCGAGCTGCGCCTCGAGGCGGGAGATCGCGACGGCGCGGTCGCCGACTTCCTCACGGCGGCGCGGCGCGACGACCGCGGCGCGGCGGCGCGGCTCATGGATCTGGAGGCGCTGCCCGACGACGAACCGGCCGTGACCATCGCGGCGGCGTACGCGTGCCGCGCGCTCGACAACGAGCCGAAGGCGCTCGCCATGATCGCGCCGCTACTGGATGGCGCGGGCGCTGGGGACGACGACGCGCAACGCGCCGCGCTCGGCCCCGAGCTGCGCGCGCGCGCCTTGCGCCTGCGCGGCCTCGCCGCGAACGCGGCACGCGACTTCGCGGCCGCCGCCGAGCACTACGCCGCCGCCGCCGCCGAGCTCCCCGCGGACGCCGCCGCGCAGAGCGACCTCGGTTTCGCGCTGTGGAACGTCGATCGCGACGCCGACGCCATCGCCGCGTTCGCGAAGGCGATCGAGCTCGGCGGGCGCGACGGCCGCCCCGAGATGTGGACCGGCGACATCCACTACGCCGCGCAGCGCTGGAGCGAGGCGCGCGACTGCTACGAGCGCGCCCTGGTGCGCCAGCCGCGCCATCCCGGCCTGCTCTACTTCCGCGCGCTCACGCTCGGGCAGCTCGGACTCGCCGAGGAGGAGCGCGCCGCGATGCTCGACGCCGCGATCGCCGGCCGCGACGAGGCCGTGCAATGGTGCCGCGAGCACGATCTCACGCCGCCGCCGCAGCACTTCGCCAACGCCGACGTCGGCCTGCGCTACGGCAACTCGTACGCGGCCGACACCAACTACCGCTTCGCCGCCGACGGCTGGCTCGCCGCGAGCCGCGCGCCCGGCGACTACTGTCATCGCTACGCCGCGATGGCGCTCTCGAACGCGTGTTACGCCAAGTCGCTGACCGGCGACCGCACCGGCGCCGTGGCGCTCGGCGCGCGCGCGGTGGCGCTGCGGCCCGGCTTCCGCGACGGCTGGCTCAACTACGCCAACCAGCTGTGCGCGGTCGGTCGCCTCGAGGACGCGGTGAACGCGTACGAGCGCGCCGAGTGGTGCCACCCGTTCTACGCCGGCTCGCACTACGGGCGGGCCGACGCGCTGCGCCGGCTCGGTCGCGCCGAGGAGAGCCTGGCCGCGCTGCAGAGCGCCGCGAAGATCGGCTACGAGGATCAGGCGCGCGACAACGACGTGCACTACCGCCTGGCGCGCACGTACCAGGCGCTCGAGCGGTGGGACGAGGCGCGCGCCGAGTACCAGCACCTCGACGACGCCGGCATGATGCCCGACGAGACGCCGTCGATGATCGCGGCGATCGATCGCATGCAGGAGCTCGCGGCCGGTGAGCACGGGCTCGAGCCCGTCGCGGGCCATCGGCGCTATGGGGTCGAGCCGGTCGCGTGGGCCTACGAGCGCACCAACTACACGCTGCGCATCCAGCTCGAGCGCGCGCCCGACGCGGCGACGCGCGTCGCGCTGGCGCGTGCCGGCGCGCAGGCCGTGGCCGCGTGCGGCGTCGAGGTCGACGATCAGACCTGGCTGTGGAGCGACCGCTTCGTGTTCGTGACGCTCCAGTCGGAGAGCACCGACGCGGAGGCGATGTTCGCCGCGCTCGGCGCGATCCCGAACGGGCTCGAGGAGGTCGCGGCCGTCGTCGAGGTGGTCGGGTTCGGTGCGGTCGGCCTCAACGAGGGCGACGCGCTGGAGCAGCGCTCGATCGCGACGCAGCCGGTGCCCGACGCCGGCCCCGAGACCACGTCGCACTGCGCGTTCTGGGTGTCGAAGATCGGCGACGCGACGCGCTTCCCGGCACCCGCTGCCGACGCCGACGTGGATCGCGCCGTGGCCGACGCCGGTGCCGCCGTCGCGACCGCGCGCGCCGAGGAGCGCGCCGGCGCCGCGCGAGCGCGGGCCGAGGCGGGCGAGCTGGTCGTCGTGCCGGTGACACGCGACCGGACCGACCAGGACGACGGGCCCAAGCGGTTCGACTGGAGCGCGCTCAAGCGCGAGGACGACGACTGGGGGACGTTCTCGGAGGCCGGCGCCGGCATCATGCTGCGTCGCTACGAGGGCTACTACACCGGCGTCGATCGCGTGCTCGACGACGGCAGCGTGCACGAGGTGGTCCCCACGCTCGGCAAGGATCCGCTGCTGATGCGTCACATCGGCAGCGCGGTGGTAAGCGACGACGGGCGCACCGCGTGGTGGACCACGAACCTCGAGCACGACGTGTATCGCTGCGATCTCGTCAGCGGCGAGCTCGCGTGCGTGCTCGCGGGGCTACCCAAGGTGAACACCATCGCGCTCCTCGACGCCGGTGAGGTGATGGTGAAGACCGACCAGGATCTGCGCATCTACGCGGCACGCGACGGCGAGCTCGTCTTGGTGGCGAGCGACGCGACCGAGCTCGGTCCGGCGCGCGCGTGGCGCGGCGGCAAGGCGATCATCTGCGGCACGGTCAGCGAGCCGGAGCTCGTCGTCTACGGCTGGGCGCACGGCGCGCTGGCGCGCCTCGCCGAGATCACGGTCGAGATCAACTGCTATTCGACCGAGGTCAGCGAGGTCAGCGAGGTCAGCGAGGTCGGCGACGACGACGAGCAGCGCGTGTTCTGCGGCGGCGAAGGCGTCACGTACGAGCTCCTCAACCTCGACGCGGCGTACATGCGCTTCGCGACGTGGGCGCGCGAGCAGGCCGAGGCGCGCGCGCAGGCCACCGGCCTCGTCGCGAGCGTCGACTCGACCGCGCCGTCGCCCGGGATCCAGGAGGGTTCGTACGAGGCGCGCTCGGCGGTGGCGTGGCTGTGCACCGGCGAGGCCGGCGTCGCGTTCGCGCTGACGTCGGAGGGCGGCGGCTATCGCGTGGCCGCGGCCGACGAGGACGGCGCGCGCGAGGTCACGCCCGCGATCGTCGGCCCGAGCTTCCAGTGGGACTGGTCGTTCGATCAGAAGGGCGTCCTCGTCGTGAACGAGGGCGAGGCGCACGAGGTCGACCTGGTCGCGGGGACATCGCGCCGCATCCTCGACGGGCACGAGGTCACGCGCGTCAGCCCCGTGCGCGACGGCGTCGTGGCCCTCGAGGACACGGCGCTGGTCGTGTACGCGCGCCACAGTGCCGAGCTGCGCGAGACCGGCCGGCTCGAGCTCGACGAGGCGCCCGACGAGCTGGGTGTCGCCGAGGGCGGTGACGTCGTGTTCGTGCGCTTCGGCGAGACGGTCGCGTTCCTCGCGGTCGACCGCGACGACGGCGCGCTGTACGCGATGGGCACGCTCGAGCTCGGCGACTACTTCACGGCGTACCTGCGCAAGGGCCAGCTCTACGTGCAGAACACGTACGAGGGGTCGGGCACGCCGGTGCGGCGCTACCGCGTCGACGGGCTCGCGCCAGCGCGCGAGGCGGCCGTCGCGCGAGGCGCCGCGCTCGCGTCGCTCGAGCTCGAGGAGATGGACGCCGGCGCCGTGTTCGGCGCGGAGTCGTACGACGGGATGACGGAATTCAACGCCAAGGACGAGGAGTGCTAGGGTGCCGGCGTGTACGCCGTGAAGGAGCTCTATTTCACCCTCCAGGGTGAAGGTGCGCAGACCGGCCGCGCCGCGGTGTTCCTTCGCTTCACGGGCTGCAACCTGTGGTCGGGTCGCGCCGCGGATCGCGGCAAGGGCGCCGGCGGTTGCTCGGCGTGGTGCGACACCGACTTCGTCGGCACCGACGGCCCCGGCGGCGGCAAGTTCGCATCCGCCGAGGACCTCGCGGCGGCGGTCGTCGCCGCGTGGCCGAGCGCGACCGGTGGCGCACCGCTCGTCGTGTGCACCGGCGGCGAGCCGCTCCTCCAGCTCGACACGCCGCTCTGCGACGCGCTGCACGCGCGCGGCTTCACGGTCGCGATCGAGACCAACGGCACCATCGCGATCCCGACCGGCGTCGACTGGGTCTGCGTCTCGCCCAAGGCCAACGCGCCGCTCGTCGTCAGCAGCGGCGACGAGCTGAAGCTGGTCTATCCGCAGCCCGAGGTGCCACCCACCGCCGTCGAGCACCTCGCCTTCCGCCACTTCTTCCTGCAGCCGCTCGACGGTCCTCACGGCGCGGCGAACACGCGCGCGTGCCTCGACTACTGCCTCGCGCACCCGCAGTGGCGGCTGTCGCTCCAGACGCACAAGCTCTTGAACATCCCGTAGTTGCGAGGCGTTGCGAGACGTTGCGCGATTCCGTGCGCCACTCGGCGGCGACCCGCGTTCTCGGAACATGACGCTCTCGCGCCGCCACCTCCTCCGCTCCCTCGGCCTCGGCTCGCTCGGCGCCGTCGGTGCGCTCGCCACCGGTTGTCCCCGCAAGCCGACCACCATCGCCGACGCAGGAAGCGGCGCGCCCGCGCCGTTCGCGCCGACCGTCGCCATCCCCGACGACGACGGCCCGCCGCCGCTCCCGTCAAGAGACGGCACCGGCGGTCTCGGCGAAACCGGGGCCCTGGTCTGCGAGCCGACCGCCGACAACATCGAGGGTCCGTTCTGGAAGCCGGGCTCGCCCTTCCGCGCGCAGCTCTCCGACGCGAAGACGCGCGGCATCTACATGTCGATCGGCGGCCAGGTCTTCGGCGGCGACTGCCGGCCGCTCGCGGGCGCGACGCTCGACGTGTGGCACGCCGACGGCGCCGGCGAGTACGACAACACCGGCTGGCGCCTGCGCGGCCGCCTCACCTCCGACCAGGACGGCCGCTGGCACGTCGACAGCGTCGTGCCCGGCAACTACCTCAACGGCTCGCGCTTCCGCCCGCGCCACGTGCACTTCAAGCTCGTCGCGCCCGGCCATCGCGAGCTCACCACGCAGCTCTACTTCCCGGGCGATCCGTACAACGACGGCGACGCGTGGTTCGTGGCGTCGCTCATGCTCGCGCAGGTCGGGCCGAGCCGCGACTCGCCCGGCTTCTGGGGCCGCTTCGACTTCGTGCTCGAACCGGCGTGACGGCCGGCGTGAGACCGGCGTGACTACCGGCGTGACTAATTGAGATGGATCTTCTTGCCGTCCATGTCGATCTCACCCTCGGCCTGGATCTTCATCTCGCCCTTGGTCTCGAGCTTGATCGCCTCGGTGGTCGTCACGTTCAGCGCCGGCGCCTCGATCTCCACCGCCTCGGTCGCCTTGAGCTGCAGGCGCGCGCTCTCCATCTGCAAGACCGGCCCGTGCTCGGTCAGGAGGATGCGCACCTCGAGCATGCCCGAGGAGCCGCGGATCTCGACCAGCTCCTGACCGGCCTGCTGGGAAACCGTCAGCGTGCGGCCCTCGCGGAGGTAGACCTCGCGGCTGTCCGTCTCCTCGGAGGCGACGGTCTCCTCCTCGAGCTTCTCCTTGGGATCCGTCGCCATGCGCACGCCGACGTTACCACGCGGGCGATCGGATAAACTCTCGTCCCATGGACATCAACCAGGCCGTGCAGAAGGTCGAGGCGTTTCTGACCAGCTACGCCGGCCACGGCGGCACGAAGGCGAAGGAGATCCGGGTCCGCCCGTCGGGCGACGACCAGAACGAGATCAAGGTGTGGGTGGACCTCGGCGGCGGCGTGAGCGACGACGCGTGCGAGGCGTGGGCGGCGCAGTGTCAGAAGGACGCGGCCGCGTCGGCGGGCAGCTTCCAGTTGCACGTGCGCGCCGAGTCGCTATAGCTCCGGCGTGTGCACGCTGATCGCGCTCGTCGGTGTGGTCCCGGGCACGCCGGTCGTGCTCGCGGCCAATCGCGACGAGATGTACGAGCGTCCGTCGCGCGCGCCCGCGCTGCTCGCGCCCGGGCTCGTCGGCGGCCTCGATCTGCGCTCGGGCGGATCGTGGCTCGCGATCGCGCGCGACGGCCGGTTCGCCGGCGTGACGAACCAGCGCGAGGCCGTGCGCGAGGTCGCGCCGCGATCGCGCGGTGAGCTCGTGGTCGCGCTCGCGCAGCGGCCGGATCGCGCGGCGATGCGCGCGTACGTCGAGGCCCTCGACGCCACGCAGTACGCGAGCGGCAACTTGCTGTTCGGCGATGCGAGCGGCGTCGACGTCGCGTACGTGCGGCGGGCCGGTACGCTCGAGCTCGCGCCGCTCGGTCGCGGCGTGCACGTGCTCACCAACGATCGCATCGGCTCGCCGGCGTTTCCCAAGGCGGACCACGCCGCGACGAGGATCGCGTCGCTCCTGGCGGATGGCGCCGACGTCGCGTGGCCGGCGCTGCGCGCGGCGCTGCCTGGCATCCTCGGCGACCACGCGACGCCGCCGCCCGATCGCATCCCGCCGCTCCCCGACGGATCGATGATCCCGCCCGAGCTCGCCGCGACCTTGCAGGCGTTGTGCATCCACACGCCGTTCTACGGCACGCGCTCGGCCACGCTCGCGGCGATCGGCGGCGGCGGCACCGAGGCCTTGCTCTGGGCCGACGGCCCGCCGTGCACGACGCCGTTCGTGGACGCGATGCCGCGCTACCGCTGATCTCGGCGTACGCTCGGGCATGGCCGACCCCGACGACGATCTGCGCTGGCGCGTGCTGGCGCGGACGCCGGTTCACGACTACCGCATCTTCCGCTCGACGACCGTGCGCGCCGCGCACCCACAGACCGGCGCGGAGCGGGACTACACCGTGCTCGACACGCCCGACTGGGTGAACGTCATCGCGCTGACTCCCGCCGACGAGATCGTGCTCATCCGCCAGTACCGGCACGGCGCGGACCGCGTCCACATCGAGATCCCCGGCGGCATGGTCGACCCCGGCGAGGACCACGGCACCGCTGCCCGCCGCGAGCTGGCCGAGGAGACCGGTTACACCGCCGCCGAGTGGCGACATGTGGGCACGGTCGAGCCCAACCCGGCCATCCACAACAACCGCCTCTACACGTGGCTGGCGCTCGACGCGCGGCCCACGACGGCCACCGAGCTCGACGCCGGCGAGGTCATCACCACGTTCACGGTGCCGCTCGCCGACGCGACGATGATGCTGCGCGACGGGCGCATCGATCACTCGCTCGTCGTCTCCGCGTTCGCGCACCTCCTGCTGGCCACCGGCGAGCTGCGAAGGCCCTGAAGACCCTGAAGATCCGGCCGGGCGCCCTTGTGCCGTCGGGGAGCGCGTGGCTACGATCAGCGTCGAGGGTATGCACCTGCGCTCGCTCTGCGCCGTTGCCGTGCTTGCCATGGCCGCGCCGGCCGCCGCCGGCACCGTGTCGGGGAAGCTGGAGCTGCCCCCCGGCGCGCCTGAACGACCACCCGTCCGCGGCAAGGCGTTCGTCGATCGAACGCCGAACCCGCTCGCACCGGTGCGCTCGGTCAACCCGCTCCCGGCGATCATCATCTCGCTCGAACCGGCGCCGACGACGCAGTTCTCGTCGCCCGCGCCTGCCGCCGTGAGCTGGGACCTGCTCGGGGAGTCGTTCGCGCGACCGGTCCTGCCGGTGCGGATCGGCGGCGAGGTCCGCATCCGCAACAAGGGCCGCTCGTCGCCGGTGCTGGTCGCCGCGGGCAAGCCGACCCTGCTCGTGAAGAAGCCGCTCAACCCGACGGCGGAGATCACGTTCATCCCCGGGACCGCCGCCGGCCCGATCGAGATCATCGACGAATCGTCGCCACACCTGAAAGGCCGGATCGTCGTGATGGGGTCGCCCTACTTCGCGACGCCCAACGCCAAGGGTGAGTGGGAGATTCCCAACGTGCCCGAGGGCGATTGGGTGGTGAAGGTCTGGTACGACACGGGCTGGCTCGACCGGCCGGACGAGAAGATCTCCGTCGGTGAGAAGCGCACCGAGCTCACCCTCAAGCTGCCGGCCAAGTGGCCGCTGAAGAAATAGGCGCGCCGTGTTCTTGTCGAAGATCTGGCTCTTCATCGTCGCGGCCTTCGCGACGGTGGCCATCACGATCGCGCTGCTCCTGCCGCGTCCGGCGCAGCGCGCGCGCGTCGACGAGGAGCGCCAGCGCCTGGTCGTGGCGTGCGACGTCGTCGGCATCCAGATGCGCGACAGCGCGCGCGTGCAGGTCGACGTCGCCGGCGCGTTCGCACGCCAGCAAGCGGTGGTGACCGCGCTCGAGAAGGCCAGCGGTGCGGAGACGATCAGCGAGAACGACGCCAAGGCAGCGCGCGAGATCGCGGCCGACACGATCGCCGAGGTGCAGGGCACGCGCCCCGACTTCGCGATCCTGATCGACGGCAAGGGTCGCGTCGTGGCGCGGGCCGGCCTCGACGAGGCCGAGTTCGGCGACACGATCGCCGGCCGCTGGCTCGTCGACGACGCGCTGTCCGGTTTCCTCCGCGACGATCTGTGGCACGCCGACAACCGGTTGTGGCGCGTGGCCGCGTCGCCGGTGATCAAGGGCCCGACGTACGTCGGCGCGGTCGTGGTCGGTAACGCGATCACCAAGGAGTACGCCGAGGGGTTGATGCGCCCGCTCGGCGCGAAGATCGCGTTCTACGCCGACGGCCAGAACGTCGCGGCGTCGTCGACGATCACCCTGGACAAGGTGGTCGAGGTGCACGGCAAGCTGGTCGCGTCGGGCGCCGATCCGGCGGCCGACTGCGAGGCCAAGCCGTTCACCGCGCGTGCGGGGAAGGACGAGCTCACGGCGGTCGTGGCGCGCCTCCCCGGCGAGGCCGAGACCAAGGGCGCGTTCTTCACCGTGTTCATCGAGCGCTCGAAGACGCTCGGCATGGGCGCGACGCTCGATGCCGTGCGCAAGGACGACATGTCCTTCGCGAACTTCCCGTGGCCGCTGGTCGCGCTCGGCTTCCTGGGCGCGCTCGGCGTCGGTCTCGCCCTCATGATCTTCGAGGCCGATCGCCCGGTGCGTCGCCTCGCCGCTGACTCGGTCTCGCTCGCCAAGGCGCAGATCGAGCGCTTGCCCGAGGAGCAGCACCGCGGCCGCTTCGGATCGATCGCGCGCTCGATCAACATCCAGATCGACAAGCTCGCGCGTGAAGCGCGCGCGGCGCGGCGCGACCTCGATCAGCTGCTCGGCCCGAGCGATGGCAGCGACGCCGGCATCGGCGGGCTCGGTTCGCTCGATCTGGGCGGCCCGGTCCCCGCGCGCCCCGACGTCTCGCGTCCTCCGCCGCCGGCGGAGTTCCGGTTCAGCGAGCCGCTGCCCGGCCCCGAGCTCGATCTCTCGTCGAGCCAGCCGGCGCGTGTGACGGCGCCGCCGCTGCCCGCTGGTGGCTCGGGATCGATCCCCAGGCCGCCGCCGCCGCGTCCGAAGCCGCCGGTGCCCGGCATGGGTCCGGGCATGGGCCCGGCCGCGCTCGCGCACGCCGCGACGCAGCCGGTGTCGAGCGGGCCGTCCCCGTCGCAATCGAACCCGCAGATCTCACCGGCGCTCGTGATGGCGGCGCCCGGCGGGTTGTCCGGCTTGCACGAGCTCCTCACGTCCGAGGAGCCGGTGCCCGCGGTCGGCAGCCCCGAGGAAGAGGCGTCGTTCCGCGCCGTCTTCAACGAGTTCGTCGAGCTGAAGAAGCGCTGCGGCGAAGCGACCGCCGGCCTGACGTATCCGAAGTTCAGCGAGAAGCTGAAGAAGAACCGCGACGACCTGATGGCCAAGCCCGGCTGCGTCGGCGTGAAGTTCTCCGTCTACGTCAAAGACGGCAAGGCGGCGCTCAAGGCGACGCCCGTGAAGCAAGCGTAGCGCTGGCGGCCGCGCCGCAGCTGCGGATCGCGATCGCGCGGTAGCGCAGACGCGCATCGCTGCGGTGCGCGCGCTCGACCGTGCGCTCGATCGCGAAGCCCCAGTCGCGGAGGTCTCGCTCGATCGCGCCGTTCTTGGCGTCCTCGTTGTACTTGCCCACGATCAGCAGGTCCGTTGTTGCGACGAGGTGGGCGACGAGCTCGCGCCGCCGCGGCCGCGGCACGTACTCGAGGCCGGTGCGCACGACGTCGAAGCGCCGCGGAGCCTCCCAGCCGAGCGCGTTGCCGACGAAGATGCGGTCCGCCCAGTGCGGCAGCCGCGCGCGCGCGTGAGCCGCGAGCTCCGGCGAGATGTCGAGGCCGTACGGCTCGATGTTCCGGCGCCAGCGCGCGACCGATTCCATCAGCAAGCCGTTGGCGCAGCCGACGTCCAGGAACGTGAACGCGCGGTCCGGATCCTGCCGCGGGGGTGCGCGCAGCTCTGGGTCGAGCAGCTCGGCGACGATGCCGCGCGAGTACTCCCAGTCCTCTGCGGTACCCGAGTGTCCGCTGCCGCGCCGCACGTCCCCCGCGAGGTACGCGGGCACGATGTGCGCCGCCATGGCGCGGTGCCAGCCGTCATCGTCGATCTCGCCGCGCTCGTAGGCTGCATCGACCGCCGCGACGTCTGCGCCCGGCCATGCCGGCACGGCGCCATCCTCGGAGTCGCGGCCTCCCGCGTTGCGCACATCGCTCACTCGCACACGGTAGCGCGGCTCTGCGCGCGATCGCCGCCGCTTGCGCAGCGCGATGGCGCGGCACGCCGACGTGGGCTGCGACGCGCCAGTGTCGGCCGGTTTGGCAAAGGTGCCAGAATCAAACGGTCCTGCCGACCAGCTACATGAGGCCGTCTCGCGTCTGCTCGAGAATCAGCGGCCAGAACGCCTCTACGTCCTCCATTGCGAGCGGATCGAGTCTGCGTATCTCGGCCTCGAGCTCGTCGCAGAGTGCGACCGCCATCGATTCGATCCTCGTCTCGGCGCCGAGCGCGCGCATTCGTAGAGGTCGACACATGCGGCTAGCTGCCGAACGGTCGAGTTCACGAAGCGCCGCACGTTGTCGTCGTCCCCGACGTCACCCAGCCAGTAGAGCCGTCCGCGTCGACGGCGATCCACGCCGATGGGCTGGCACCATCCATCGCGATGACGGCACATCCGCCAACATCCGCAGGACGTTCGCCGACCTTCGGGACGCGAACCCCGACGCTGGATGAACCGCGAGCCCTGAATCCGGTGGAGATCAGGAACTCGGCGTTCGTCTGGCCGATTCGCAGATGGCGAACGACGTCGGCCGGCCAGGGCCTGGTCGTCGGCGCTTCACGCGCAGCAGTCGTTTCGGTGAACAGGTTGGGTGATGGTTGACAGGATCTTCCTTCCGGATCCCTGACATGGATTCTGGTTGCCTCCGGTCGCACGCAACGGGAGGCAACGGTCGTGCGAGCACGCAGGTCTGAGAGACAGAACCTCGTCGGACGATCGAGGCCCTCGCGTCCGTAGGCCAAGACGCGGCGGCACATGGAACGCGGGCAACTCGCCGCCGATCGCCGACAGCGGCACAGCGCTCGTGGTCAGTCCCGAAGAGTGCGCTCGAGTCGACCGTCAGGTTGTCGCGGTGCTCGCTCGCGTGTCGCCGGGGCATCGGACCATGCGAACGGTGGGGCGGCCGCAAGCCTCCGCAGACCCGACGAGCTAGCGACGCCGGCGCCGAGGCAAGCTGAGGCCGCGCTCGGGCTTGCGATCATCGAGCCAGCCGAGCACTTGCTCGCCCCAGCGGACCGTCCAGCGATGGTCATCGTCTTGCCCAGGGTCCTGTTCGAAGGACACCTGCTCGTACGCCAACGCAGCGGAGATGAGGACGCGGTGCTCGCACCACCGGATGCATCCGTGCTTGTCGATGCGCTCGACGCGGTGCGCGTACGGATACCGGAGCTCGTCGAGCTTGCGCGGGTAGCGACGCGGTGCCGGCTCGTACGCACTCAGCGGCGGCTTGAGCTTGAGCGCCTCGTGGGGACGCACGTGGTTGTACTCGTGGCGGAACAGGTCGAACGCGCGTTGCTGCGCCCGCACGTCCGCGGCGGGCTCTTCGACGAGCTGGGCGAGTGTGCGGTGGAACCGCTCGAGTCGGCCGTTCTGCTGCGGCTTGCCCGGCTCGATCCGGTCGTGGCGGATGCCGAGCCGCCGCCACCAGACCGAGAGAGTCGTGAGGCCTCCGGCTCCGGTCGACGCGAACGGCGGACCGTTGTCAGAGCGGATGAACTCCGGGGTGCCGAATTCCTGGAACGCGGAGTCGAAGATCGGTTTCACGTGGTCGCCGTCGGGGTCGAGCAGCGCCTCGCAGCGCAGCAGGTAGCGGCTATAGGCGTCGATCAGCGTGAGCGGATAGCAGCGCCGTCCGTCGGCGGTGCGGAACCAGCCCTTGAAGTCGACGCACCACACCGCGTTGGGCCCTGTCGCGGCAGCGAACGGTCGAGTCAACGGCACGACCAGTCGGCGACGCTTGCGGCGTCGGAGGTTGGTGAGACCGTGGCGATGCAGGATCGCGGCGAACGTACTCTCGGACGGAAACGGGAAGCCGGGGTTGCTGTCGACCAAATGCGCTCGCAGCTTCCGCGGCCCCCAGGTGGGACGGTGCTTCCGCGCGGCTACGATAAAGTCGACGACATCCTGCGGCACCTGGTTGGGCATCGAGTGCGGCCGGTGCGAGCGCTCCTCGAGCGCCTCGACCTTGTGGCCCGACGCTCGGAACCGCCGGAGCCACACGTAGCCGGTCTCGCGACTGACGCCGTACTCGCGGCACAGCTCGGTCATGTTCATCCGCCCCTCGCCGGCGTCCCAGCGCCTCTCCCACTCCAGCGCGAACTTCACCCGCTCCTTGCTCGGATTGGTGCGAGACCACGGCACATCCCTCGGACCCCGCACGGCTCGCCTTGGTTGTCCGGCCACCGGACGGAGTCAGGACTCATGATGGGCAACCCTCTGCGACCGTCAGGACTCCTGATCCGGATTTCTGTCAGTGATCAGATCAATCTGTACCTCGGCGCCATCGATCGAGGCTCGCACGCCAACGTCAGACCATTCTGGCAAAGGTGCCAGAATCAAAATGGGGCGGCGGGCGAGGAAGAAGCATGTGCAGTTGACCCTGGCAGATGCGCGTCAGGAAGTGGGCCGCGGCGGCTGGCGGCGCGATGCGGGGCGGCGACCCGGCGGCGAGGCGCCAGGGCACGTACCACGTGAGGAATTCGACGCGGAGTGCGTGCTGCACGTGACGTGGCGGCTCGTCGATGATGTCCCCTCGCTGCGACGCGAGGCAGTGCTCGATGTCGTCCGCGCAGCGTGTTCGGCCACCAAGGAGCGCGACGCGCGAGTGGTCGAGTACAACGTGCTCGGCAACCATCTTCACCTCGTCGTGGAGGCCGCGAATCGCGCCGCGCTCTCCCGCGGAATGAACGGGCTCGGCGTCCCACTGGCGAAGAACATCAACAAGGTCTTCCGCCGTTCCGGCGAGCTGTTCGCGGAGCGCTACCACGTGCGCGTCCTGCGCACGCCGCGCGAGGTCTACAACGTGCTTCGCTACGTCCTGCTCAACGCACGGCATCACGCGGCCGACCGCGGCGAGACGCTCTCGACCGACTGGATCGACCCGTTCTCGAGCGGCCCGTGGTTCGACGGCTGGCAGGGGCCGGTCCGCCGGGATCAGGAGTGGATGCGCAAGCTCGCGCGCCTCGAGCGGCCGACTGCCGTAGCCCGGACGTGGCTGCTGCGCTCGGGCTGGCGTCGGCACGGATTGCTACGCATCGACGACGTCCCGGGCGCCAAGCCTCGCAAGAAGTGACGGCACGCCGGCTGCAATCGAGCCTCCGCAACTGGAGGGCTCGATGACTCGCTCACTGATCACGCTCACTTCGTTCAACTGGTCCACGCTCCTCGCCGCAGCCGCAGCCGCAGTCGCCGCGAACACCGTCGGCTGCGCCGACCCCGGCGGCGCGTGCGCGCCCGAGGATACCGATTGCGTTGCGACGGTTTGCGGCGATGGCGTTCGCACCGGCGCCGAGCAATGCGATGACGGCAACACCGCGAATGAAGACGGCTGCTCGGCGGAGTGCACCACCGAGATTCCGGAGACCTGCGGCAACGGCACGATCGAAGAACCGGCCGGCGAGCAGTGCGACACGGCAGGTGAGACCGTCACATGTGACGGCGACTGCACGCGCGCCCTCTGCGGCGATGCCTGGCGCAACACGCTCCTCGAGGGATGTGATGACGGCAACACCATGGGTGGCGATGGATGCTCGGCGGAGTGCACGATCGAGCTGCCGTCGGCGTGCGGCGACGGCATCGTGCAGACGCAGCTCGGCGAGCAGTGCGACGACGGCGGACTGACGAGCGGCGACGGTTGCTCGTCGACGTGTCAGCTCGAGAACGCGAACGCGTGCGGCATCCGCGCCATCGGCTGCGGGATGGCGCCGCAGGGCGGCATGACCAACAGCACCGCCGCGACCACGCGGTTCAACGGCTACAGCTGTCTCGCCGACGTCAACAAGAGCGGCCCCGAGGTGGTCTACGAGTGGGTCGCCGACCGCAGCGGCAACGTCAGCGTGTGGCTCGAGGGTACGAGCACGGTCGACCTGGTCATCAGCGAGGTCGGCCCCGACTGCGGGCTCGGTGCGTGTGTCGCGTCCGGCCCCGCCGGCGCGACGTTCGCGGCCGTCGCCGGGCGGCGCTATCTCGTGATCGTCGATTCCGACCCTGGGACGACGTCGCCGTATCAGCTCGGCATGAGCTGCCCACCACAGAGCTGAGCCTCGCGTGTAGAGCTGCCAGTAACTGCCGGCGCGCGGAGGGAATTTCCCCGAGGGCAGCAGTGTAGGCTGCCCACCGTGCTGCGCCTCCCCGTCGCCGTCACCGCCGCCATCGCGGCGATCTCGTTCACCGCCGCCTGTGGTGGCAGCTCCGCGCGAAACGCGCCGCCCGCAGGACCGCCGCCACCCGGCGACGGCACCGGCGCCGGAGGGGCCACCGCAAACGCTGGGGGGCCGCCCACGCTGCGCCTGCCGCGCACGGTCGCGCCGATCGAGTACCGCGCCACCGTGCACGCCGATCCGTCGCAGGCGACGTTCTCGGGATCGATCGAGATCGACGTCGTCATCGACGCGCCGACCACGACGATCTGGCTGAACGGCTACCAGCTCGAGGTCGACGACGCGGTCGCGCGCCGCGGCAAGGAGCGCGTCGTGCTCGCCGCCGCGAAGCACGGTGACGACTTCCTCGGCTTCACGGCGCCGCGCGCGCTGGCCGGCGCGTGGACCCTCGACATCCGCTATCGCGGCCAGCAGGAGGCGTCGGCGACGACCGGCCTCTTCCGCCAGAACGACAACGGCGACTGGTACGCGTTCACGCAGTTCGAGGCGGTCTACGCGCGCCGCGTGTTCCCGTGCTTCGACGAACCCGATCGCAAGACGCCGTGGACGCTCGCGCTCGAGGTCCCGGCCGCGCTCACGGCGGTCTCCAACACCATCCCGACCGGCGAGGCTCCGGCCACCGACGGCTGGAAGAAGGTGAGCTTCGGGAAGACGCGGCCGCTGCCGTCGTATCTCGTCGCGTTCGCGATCGGACCGTTCGAGATCGCCGACGCAGGCAAGAGCCGCCACGGCGTGCCCATCCGCATCGTCACGCCGCGCGGCAAGGTCGCGCACGCCGCGACCGCGGTCGATGTCGTGCCGAAGTCGCTCGCGCTCCTCGAGGATTACTTCGACTACCCGTACCCGTACGACAAGCTCGACTTCGTCCCCATCCCGCTCACCGTCGGCTTCGGCTGCATGGAGAACCCGGGCATGGTGACGTGCGTGGCGCGCGCGATGCTGTTCGATCCCGCGACGGCATCGCCGTTCGATCGCCGATCGATCGCGGGGCTGTCGGCGCACGAGCTCGCGCACATGTGGTTCGGAAACCTCGTCACGCTCGCGTGGTGGGACGACATCTGGCTCAACGAGGGGCTCGCCACGTGGATCGAGGACCGCGTCATGTTCGCGCTCGATCCGCGGCCGGATGACGTGTTCGGTCCCGTCGACAATCACGAGCACGCCCTCGACGCCGACAGCCTCGCCACCGCGCGGGCGGTGCGCCAGCCGATCACGACGCCCGACGACATCCTCAACGTGTTCGACGGCGTGACCTACGGCAAGGCCGGCGCGGTGATGACGATGTTCGAGCGCTGGGTCGGTCCCGAGGCGTTCCAGCGCGGCATCCGTGCCTACCTGAAGAAGCACGCCGACGGGAACGCGACGACCGCGGACTTCGTCGCGGCGATGAGCGACGCGATCGGCAAGGACATGTCCGGCGTGTCGACGTTCCTCGACCAGCCGGGCGCGCCGCTCCTGTCGATCGACGTGAAGTGCGAGGACGGCAAGCCGCCGGTCCTGACGGTCGCGCAGTCGCGTTATTTGCCGCCGGGCTCGGCCAAGCCGACGGTGGCGAGCACGCCCTGGCAGATCCCGATGTGCGTCGCGCACGACAAGGACGGGCAGCGCGGCGAGACGTGCACGGTCGTGAGCACCGCGACCGCCGAGATCCCGCTCGAGGCGAAGGGCTGCCCCAGGTGGGTCTGGCCCAACGCCGACGGCGCCGGTCACTACCGCGTCGCCATGTCGCCGGCGCTGGTGACGCAGGCGACGGGCTACGGCTGGTCGCGCATGACGCAGATCGAGCGCATCGCGATGAGCGAGGACATCGCCACGATGATCAAGGCCGGCCAGCTCGACATCACCGTCGGCATCGCGCTGGTGCCACGCCTGATGCGCGAGAACAACCGCGCCGCGATCGAGAAGGCGACGGGATTCGCGGGCGCGCGGCAACTCGTGCCCGAGGCGCGCATGGCGGCCTACGACCGCTGGCTCCTCACGCAGTTTGGCGCGGAGGCGCGCAAGCTCGGCTGGCTGCGCAAGCCCGGCGAGGCGATGGACATCCAGCGCCGCCGCGGCGCGCTGGTCGGCACCGCCGCCGAGGCCGGCGACAAGGCGCTGCGGCGCGACGCCGTGAAGCTGGCGAAGGCGTGGCGCACGCTCCCCAAGGAGAGCCGCGGCCAGGTGATGGCGGCGGCCGTGCGCGCCGATGACGCGACCTTCGACCGCTTCCTCGCCGAGTCGTTCACCGAGGGTGACCGCGTGCAGCGCGACACGCTGCGCTGGTCGCTCACGGCGACGCGCGACCCCGAGCGCATCGCCAAGGTGCTCGCGCTGCTCGTCGACGAGAAGGTGGACATCCGCGAGGTCATGTACCTGCCGTACGGCTTCTGGCGCGAGCCGGACCGCACGCAGGTCGAGACCTTCGTGCGCGAGCACATCGACGAGCTGCAGAAGCGCGCGCCGAGCGAAGGCGTCGCCGGCGGTTCGACGACCTGGGTCGGCTACTTCACCAACGCGTGCGATCCGGCGCGCCGCGACGAGATCGCCGGCTACGTCAACGGCACGTTCGGCAAGGTTCCGGGCGCGGGCCGCGAGATCGCGCAGGCCATCGAGGGCATGGACCAGTGCATCGCCTGGAAGGCGCAGATGCGGCCGCAGGTCGAGGCCTGGGCCGCGACGCTGAAGTAGCGCTCACACGCGCGACGCCAGCAGCAGCTGCCCCGGGCGCATCGGCAGCTCGACGAGCACGCGCGCGCCGCCCATCGTCGCCTCGGTCACCATGATGCGCCCGCCGTGATCGCTGATGATGCGGTGGACGATCGCCAGGCCCAGGCCCGTGCCGCCCTTGCCCTGCTTGGTCGTGAAGTACGGCGTGAAGACGCGATCGCGGATGTCCGCCGGCACGCCCGGGCCGTTGTCCTCGACGACGAGCTCGAGTCGGTCGCCGGCGTCGCCCTTGCGCGTGGTCACGACGATCTTGCCGTCTTCCTTCGCGGCGATCGCGTCGCGTGCGTTCTCGAGCAGGTTGAGCAACACCTGCGTCATCTGGCCCTTGTCGACCTCGACGGTCGGGAGCCCGTCACCGAGGCGCCGCTCGACCGGCGTCGCGCCCTCGTACAGCGCGAGCGCGCTGGCCACGACCTCGTTGAGGTCGGTCGGCATCGGCGCCGGCTTCGGCAGGCGCGCGAAGTCGGAGAACTCGCTCACGATGCGCTTCAGGCGGTCGACCTCCTCGAGCACGGTCGTGGTCGACTCCTCGAGGATCTCGCCGAACGAGGGGTGTTGCTTGCGCCAGACCTTGCGCAGCGTGTCCATCGCCATCTGGATCGGCGTGAGCGGGTTCTTGATCTCGTGCGCCAGGCGGCGCGCGATCTCCTGCCACGCCGCGATGCGCTCGGCGATCACGAGCCGGTCACCGGCGCTGCGCAGATCTTCCATCATGAGGTTGAAGGCGCGGCCCACCTCGCCGACCTCGTCCTTGCCGGTGTTGGGCACACGGTGCTCGAGGTCCCCCTTCGCGGCCGCCTGCGCGCCGACGACGAGCAGGTCGAGGCCGCGCGTGATGCGCCGCGCGACGATCGCGCCGAGCAGGATGGTCAGGAACAGCGCCGCCGCCGCCATCACCGCGGCGACCAGCGTCACCTCGTCGAGGAGCGCGCTCAGGTTGCGATCCCAGACCGCGACCTCGAGCCACGCCACCGGCTTCCCATCGGGCCCGGTCATCGCGATGCGCAGGGGCGGCGTGCCGAGCCCGGTCCAGCTCGAGCGCGGCGCGACGAGCTCGCGGCCGTCGCTCTCCGCGACGAGCCGCGCGTCGATCTGACCAGGCCGGCGCACGCTGTCGACGAGATCGGCGTCGAGCTGGCTGCCGACGAGCACGTACACCTCGTGGCCGCCGTCGCGCGCCGAGCGCGCCGCCTCGACGACGAGGATGGTCGCCATCGTGCGCGGCCCCATCACCTTCTCGAAGCGATAGACCGCGCCGCCGCCGTCGCGCCGCGCGAGCTGCCGCGGCTCGACCGCGCGCTCGCCGACGAGGTTGCGCTCGTGCGCCGCGCTCAGGATGCGATCGTTCGGCCCGGTCACCATCAGCACGTCGAGGCCGAGGCCGTTCATCTCCTGCGACGACCAGTCGCGCAGGCGCAGCTGGCCCTTCGCGTCGAGCTGACCGCCGCCGTTGATGAGATCCGTCAACAGGGTCCCGATGAAGGGATGGTTCTTGCTGGCCAGCGCCTGCGCTGCCGTCACCACCTGCGCCTCGCGTCGCGTGAGCTCGTGACGCATCGCCGCCTCGGCGGCCGAGCGCGTGCGCAGGTAGTCGTTGCGGAAGCTGCGCGCGACGACCTCGCGCGTCACCAGCGCGGCCACGGCGATCGGCACGAGCGCGGCCAGCGCGAACCACAGCGCGAAGCGACCGCGCAGCTTCACGCCGCCCCCCTCGTCATTTCGACGGCCACACGAACAGCTCGGGCACGCCCAGCCGGGCGCTCGAGTCGAACCAGGCGCCGCGCAGGTCGGCGCGGTGATGGACGCGCACGGCGCGATGATAGAGCGGAATGATCGGCAAGCGGGCCGCGAAGGTCTCGCGCATGCGCGCCCCCGTGATCGCGCCGCTCGCCAGCTTGTCGGCGTTGCTGCGATCGCCGGCGATCGCGAAGGCGTGCGCGTAGAGCATGGCCGGCGTCGATAGCTCGGCCGTGGCCTGCCCGATGTAGAGGTCGCACGCGCCGGCGGACACGCGCCGCGCCAGCTCCGTCGCGTTCACCGCGGTGATGGTCGCGCGCGCGCCCAGCTTGTCGAGCGCGCGCACCACGCGGGCCGCGACCTCGCGATCGTCGGGGCGGCTGTCCGCGACGAGGATCTCGAGGGTGAGCGCGCCGATCCGGTCCTTGGCGAGAGCGCGCACCTTCACGCCGGCGCGCGCCAGCGCGGCCTCGGCGACGTCGATGCGCGGGTCGGCGGCCACCGCCGACAGCGCCGGTCCGCCGAGATCCACCGGCACCGGGTCGGCCGCTGGCACGGAGCGCTCGCCGGTCCCGACCGTCGCGAGGCCGCTGCGCGCGAGGGCGGCGTCGAGCGCGACGCGGAAGTCGGCGTTCCCGAGCACGTCGGCGTGCACCTGGCCGAACCCGACGTACACCAGCACCGTCGCCGGGCTCTCGAGCTCCGTCGTCGGATGCTTGGGCGAGCCGCCGGCGAAGCGCGTCGCGCCGCGCAGCGACCAGTGCGCGCCGCCGGTCTCGTAGAGCTGCGCCTCGTCCTCGGCCGCGACGAACCAGCGCAAGGTCAGCCTGTCGAGATACGGCCGGCCCGCGAGGTGGCCTTCCCACGCGTCGAGCTCCACCCGATCGCGCTTGCGCGCGCTCAAGCGGAAGGGCCCCGAGCCGATCGGAGCGTCCTTCTTCGGCGCGAGGCCGCGCGGCGTCACCGCGGTCCATGGCGTCGCGAGCAGGCGCGCCAGATCCTTGCGCGGCGCATCGAGGGTGAGCACCACGTCGTCGCCGTCGACGGCGATGTCGCTCACCGACACCAGCAGCCACCCGGCGGCCGCGCTCGCGCGCACACGGGCCAGCGTCGCGACCACGTCCAGCGCGGTCAGCGACGAGCCATCGTGGAAGCGCACCCCGGGGCGCAGCGTGATGCGCGCCTTGTCGGCCTGCACGTCGGGCAGCGCCGCGGCGAGCTGCGGGTAGACCACGCCGTCGGGACCGACATCGTAGAGCGTGTCGAAGAGGAGCCCGACCACCGCGGCGTCGGCGTGCGTGCGCACCGCGACCGGATCGAAGCTCGCCGCCTCGCCCAGGAGCGTGCCGACCGCGGCGCCGCCGTAACCAGGGCGGCCCTCGGCGCGCGCCGGCCGCGCCCACGCCACCAGCGCGAGCACGCTCGCGAGTGCGACGGCGCCTAGTCGAGCACCCACAGATCCACCTTTCGCGCGCCCGCGAGGCGCACCGCCGCGATCACGTCGCCGTCGCCGTCGCCGTCGATGTCGCCCGACCCGAGCCCGACCACACCGCCCGAGAATCCGCGCCGGAACACCGGCTTCTTCGCGACACCGCCGTCGCCGATGCTCCAGATCGTCACCGCGTCGGCGTCGCCGGGCGCGCCGGCGCCGGAGGTGATGAGCTCGATGGAACCGTCGTGATCGACGTCGTCGAGCTCGATGGCGGCGCCCACGTTCTCGACGCGCACCTCGCGCCGCGCCGTGCACGCCGGTTCGCGCGATCCGCAGCGCGTCTCGATCGCGATCGCCGCGCCGCCACCCGGCTCGACCGTCACCTGCGCGCGCAGCGCCCGTCCGACCTTGTCGACCACGCCGTCGCGGCACCGCAAGACCCAGAACGTCGACGCTGCCGCCGACATCTTCTCGTCACCGCCGCCGCCGAAGCCGGGACCGAAGTAATTCCGCCCCGGCGCCAGCTCGCCGCTCACGTCGACGCACAGCGGATACGCCGGGAGCGGCCCGGTCTCGCGCAGCGACTTCCCGTCGAGCACCCAGCGGGCACCGCGCCCGCGCGTCGACGCGCGCGCCATGATCTCGCCCTTCGCGACGACGAGCGTGCCCACCGCATCACGCGGCCGGATCGACGCCGGGTCCGCCGGCAACGCCGCACGCGCCACCTCGCCCAGCCCCTTCGCCGCCGGCCGCAGCACGACGACGTGGCGCTCGGTCAGCGCCACGACCTCCGCCTTGCCATCGCCGTCGAGATCACCGGCCGCGAGCGCGAGCAGCGCCGAACCCAGATCGAGCGACGCGATGCGCTTCGCCTTCCACTTCACCGGCACCGCGACCGGCGGACGCGGCGGCGGCTCGCGCTCGGCGCTCGCGGCATCGAACGCCGCCGCCACCGCGCGCCACAGCGTGCCCGGCCCGCCGCCACCGTCGGGCGCCGAGGTCGCGGGGAACGGCGACGGCGGTCGCGCTGCGAGCGCAGCCCCGACCTGGGCCATCACGGCGAGCGCGACGACCGCCTGTCCCCGGCGCGCGCGTGTCACCTGGGAACCGTCTCGGGTCCAGCGCCCTCGTCGCCGCCGCCACCTTCTTCGGGCGGCAACGCCTCGTCGCCGTACTCGTCGGTGACGAAGTTGTCGGTGGTGGTCTCGCCCTGCATCGGTGCCACCTCGGTCGGCTCGGTGCCGGCGACGAACACCTCCATCATCGTGCTCTTCTCGTCGGCGCCGTCGGCGGCGATGAGGCCGGTCGCCAGATCGATGCGCGCGCTGCCGACCTTCGCCGGCTTCGGGAACGGGCGGTTCTTCGCGCCCACCGCCTTCATCGTGTCGATGAACGCCGGCAGGGCGGTCACGCCACCGGCCTCACCGCTGCCGAGCGGCCGGTTGTCGTCGAACCCGACCCACACGCCGATGACGACGTCGGGCGTCATGCCCACGAACCACGTGTCCTTCACGTCGTTCGACGTGCCGGTCTTGCCCGCGATCGTGAGCTTCAGCGACTTGGCCTTCGTCGCCGTGCCCTGCTCGACCACCGAGCGCATCATGTCGGTGATGACGTAGGCGATCTCGGGCGGCAGCACCTGCTTCTCGGCGCCCGCCGCCTGGTCCTCGTTGTTGATGCGCGCGACGAAGCGCGGGGCGCGCCACACGCCGCCCGCCGCGAACGTGGCGAACGCGTTGGTCATCTCGAGCGGCGTCACCTCGCCCGAGCCGAGCGCGAGCGAGAGCGTGCGCGGCAGGTCGCCGGTGATGCCGAGCTGCTTGGCCATCTCGACCGCGTTGTCGGGCCCGATGTCGTGCAGGACCTTGATGGCGACGGTGTTGATCGACTTCGCGAGCGCGTAGCGCAGCCGCACCGGGCCCTCGAACGCGCCCTTCTTGTAGTTCTGCGGCTTCCACAGGTCGTAGACCTCGGGCGCGTCGTTCACCCCCGTCGCCGGCGTGAAGCGGCCGGTGCCGAGCGCCGTCGCGAACACGATCGGCTTGAACGCCGAGCCCGGCTGGCGACGCGCCATGGTCGCGCGGTTGAAGCCGCCGGCGCGCGAGTTGAAGCCGCCGACCATCGCCCACACCTCGCGCGTGTGCGGATCCATCACGATCACCGCGCCTTCCGGACCGGCCGCGAGCACCACGATGTTGTCGCCGTGCTTCGCCTTGCGCGCGGCCTCGCCGTCGGCGAGCGGCGGCGGCAGCGACACGCGGATGACGTCGCCCTTGGCGAAGCGCTCGCTCGGCTTCTTGCGCGCGCCGTCCGTGCCCGCCGGATTCCAGCGCTCGTCGTCGGCGAGACCGAGCACGAGCGCCGCGGTCCAGCCGCCGAGATCGACGACCAGCTCCTTGTCGCTATCGTGCACCTGCGTGACCACGGCCTCGTAGGTCGCGCCGGCGCGCGGCGCGCGACCGAGCTTGCGCGCGAGCTTGGTGGTCTCGAGCGCGATCTTGTCCTCGGGCACCTTCCGGTGCGGGCGACCGAGCTTGTGGCGCGCGTCGACGGCGCGCAGCGCGGACCGTAGCGCGGCGCGCGCGGCGACCTGGATGTCGGGACGCATCGTCGTGCGTACCGAGGCGCCCAGCGTGTCGAGCCCGTCGTCGCCGAACTTCGCGGTGAGCTCCTGCTTCACGCCCTCGAGCCACTCGGGCGCGTCGCCGAGGTGCGGGAACGGCTCGCGCACGACCTGGATCGGCGCATCGATCCACTTCTTGGCCTCGGCGGGCGTGATCTTGCCGTGCTTCACGAGCTGGTTGAGCACGTAGGTCTGGCGCTCCTTGGCGCGCCCCGGGTTCTTGCGCGGCGAGATGTTCTCCGGCGACTGCGGCAGACCGGCGAGGAGCGCCGCCTCGCCGATGGTGACGTCCTTGATGTCCTTGCCGAAGTAGTAGCGCGCCGCTTCCTGCACGCCGTAGCGGCCGTGCCCGAAGTAGATCTGGTTCATGTAGAGCGTGAGGATGTCCTTCTTCGACAGCTTCTTCTCGAGGCGCCGCGCCAGGATGATCTCCTGGATCTTGCGCTTGAACGTGCGCTCGGGAGAGAGCACGAAGGTCTTCACCACCTGCTGCGTGATCGTCGACGCGCCCTGCTTGGTCTTGCCCGAGCGCAGGTTGGTGAAGAACGCGCGCATCATGCCGCGGTAGTCGATGCCGCCGTGGGTCCAGAAGCCGGCGTCCTCGGCGACGACGAAGGCATCGACCTGCAGCGGCGGCACCTCGTCGTAGGCGACGTAGCTGCGGCGCTCGCTGAAGATCTCCGCGATGCGCTCGCCCTTCCTGTCGAGGAGGACCGTGACCTGCTTGGGGTGGTAGTCGCCGACGTTGTTGATGCTCGGCAGGTTCTTGTCGCGGCCGTAGTACCAGAACACCGTCGCGATCGTGGCGGTCACCAGCGCGGTCGCGACGAGCACGCCGAGCCCGCCCCAGAGGGCGATCTTGATGGCCAGGCGCTTGCGGCGCTCGCGCGTGCTGACGCTCGTGCTGCTGCTCATGGTGGGCTTGGTACGCTTTTGCAAGGTCGATACCCGTCAGAGCCGGCGTGAAGCCGCGTCTCCCGTGAGGTTATGGCGACTGCGGCTCCGGTGCCACATCGCCGTGTGTCCGCGAAGACACGGCGCGCTCGATGATCCCGGCGGCGCCGCGGACCTTGAGAGCGTACCAGCGGGCGCGCAGCTGCGCGACGCGCGCGTCGTCGAGGTCGCCGCTGGCGCCGAGGAAGGCTCGGCGGCGCGCGGCCAGCTGGCTGGTCGCCAGCGCGGCGGTGACGGAGAGGTTGAAGCTCTCGGTGAAGCCGAACATGGGGAGGACGACCGCGCCGTCGCACGCCGCGATGGTGGCGTCGGGGAGGCCGGCGTGCTCGTTGCCGAACACGATCGCGACCGGGCGCGACACGTCGACGGCGTCGAGCGGGATCGCGCCGCGCGGCGTGGTCGCGTAGATCGTGAAGCCGCGCGCACGCAACGCGCTGGTGCATGCGACGGCGTCGCGCCAGCGCGCGAGATCCATCCAGCGGTGACAGCCGCGCGTGATGCCGCGCAGCGCCTGGAAGCGCACGCCGGTCTCGAGGATGTGGAGCTCCTGCAGGCCGAGCGCCTCGGCGGAGCGGATGACGGCGCCGCCGTTGTGCGGCTCGTACACGTCCTCGACCACGGGCACGACGCTGCCCAGCCGCGCGGCGAGGACGGCATCGATGCGGGCGACCCGCTCCTCGGTGAGGATGGGCGCGAGGATGGCGCAGATGCGTGCCGGGCCGTGCTGCGCGATGAGCTTGTCGATCGCGTCGGGCGGGCGCGGGCCGGTGGCCGGGGGCAGATCCTCCTCGGGCGGCTTGTCGGCCGGTTGCTCACGGAACTTGCGCACGCTGGGGAGGCCACTGAGTGCCACAGATCCGGCCAGGGCGCGACATCGCCGTGGGCCGGTCCGCGACAAGATGTGCCGTTGCGTCGCGGGCGCGGGCGGAGTAGATCCGGGCACATGCGCCGCCCTGCCCTCGTCGTGATCGCCACGGCCACCATCGCCGTGGCGCTCTTCGCCGGCGCCGGCGCCGGCACGGCGAGCGCGCAGCCGTCACCGTACGGCGTCGGCGACGAACGCGCGACGCCCGCGCCCGCAGAGACGCACCCGCGCAACACCGGCGCGGCGCCCGAGGCGGTGCCGTGGGCCAAGCCGCCCGAGGACGGCTCGGCGATGCGCGCGCCGCAGATGCTCGACAGTCGTCCGTCGGGGTTCTGGACGTCCAACCGCCCGGCGCGCGGCGGCGCCTACCGCTGGCGCATCATGGCCGCGGGCGGCCTCGTCCTCGCCGTCACGATGTTCTTCGTGCTGCGCCTCTTGATCCGCACGTCGCGCGACCGGCAGCCGGCGCGCGCGATCGTGCATCGCTAGGGGCAGTCGAGGATCGCCGTGCGGCCGTTGGCCTCGCCGCCGATCACCAGGCGATTGAGCCCCGTGCTCGTGCCGCACGTCCACTCGACGGTGAGGTCCTTGGCGCAGTTCACCGCGGGATCGCCGAGCACCGACGTGCTCACCACGTAATTGCAGCGACGTCCGCC
>DATLEB010000107.1:0-6081 GCA_035525615.1 Kofleriaceae bacterium
GACGGCGGCTCCGGCATCGCGGCCGAGTGCAACCCGCTCGGCGGGCAAGCCTGCCTCGTGCCGTGGCCGTCGAGCGCGTTCCTCACCGAGGACTCGTCGACGGTCACCGGCTACCGCCTCGATCTCGAGACCGCGGCGATGCCGTTGAACATCGACAGCCTCCCGGTCGATCCGGCGTTCTTCAACCGCTGGGACGGCTTCGCGCCGTCGGGCCCGATCGTCGCGCTGTTCGCCGAGGGCGTGAGCGGCACCGGCCTGCCGCACCCCGACCGTCCCGACGAGTCGATGGCGGCCGCGTCGCCCATCGTCCTCGTCGACATGGATCGCATGGAGCGCGCGCCGTTCTTCGCCGAGATCGATCAGAACGTCCCGGACGTGAAGCAGCGCGCGCTCATCATCCGCCCGCTCATCCGCCTCAAGCCGAACACGCGCTACGCGGTCGGCCTGCGCAACACGCTCAAGTCTGCAGACGGCGGCACGCTGCCGTCGCCGCCGGCGTTCGCCGCGATCCGCGACGGCGGCAGCATCAGCCACCCGCGCCTCGACGTCGCGAGCTACGACGCGATCTTCACCGCGCTCGCCGCCGAGGGCCTGCCCAAGGAGGAGACGCTCCTCGCCTGGGACTTCCACACCGCGTCCGACGAGTTCCTCACCGCCGACCTCCTCGCGATGCGCGACACCGGTCAGGCGGCGATGGGCACGGCCGGCGCCAACCTCTCGTTCACGACCGAGCCGTTCACCGCCAACCAGACGCTGGTCTGGAAGGCGTTCTCGGGCACCTTCAAGTCGCCCAACTTCCTCACCAACAACGAGGCGGTCGACTCGATCCTCCGCCGCGACGGCGACGGCGCGCCGCAGATGCAGGGCATGCGCGACGCGAACTACGCGGTGCTCGTCCCGCGCTGCGCCGAGACCGCGCAACTTCCCATCCCGACCATCGTGTTCGGCCACGGCCTCTTCGGCAGCGGCGCCGACTACCTCGACGACGGCTTCCTCCAGGAGGTCGCCAACCAGTTCTGCTTCAACGTCGTCGCCGGTGACTTCATCGGCCTGACGATGCGCCAGATCAACGTGGCCGCGCTCGCCGCCAACGATCTCAACAAGGCATCCGGCATCACCGAGAAGCTGGCGCAGTCGGTGATCGACTTCATCGCGCTCGAGAACCTGGTGCGCGGCCCCATGGCGCAGCACGCGGACTTCCAGCGCAACGGCTCGCCGATCATCGACCCGTCGCGCGTCTACTACCTGGGCGGATCGCTGGGCGGCATCATGGGCAACGTGTTCATGGCGTACGACCAGAACATCACGCGCGGCGCGCTCGGCGTCCCCGGCGGTGCGTGGTCGATGCTGTTCGAGCGCTCGATCGCGTGGAGCGCGCTCAAGGGCGCCGCGCAGGGCAGCTACACCGACCCGCTCGAGTACCAGTCGCTCATCATCCTGCTCGCCATGCACTTCGAGCCGTACGACCCCATCACCACCGCGCCGCGCGTCGTGATGGATCCGATGCCGAACACGCCGGCCAAGCAGATCATGATGTACGAGGCCGTCGGCGACTGCCTGGTCAACAACTACTCGACCGAGACCGTGGCGCGCACCATGGGCATCATGCAGGTGATGCCGTCGGTGAAGCCGGTGTGGAACATGGCCGGCTCGACGACGACGCTCCAGAGCGGCTTCACCGTCCTCGACGAGCATCCCACGCCGCTGCCGCCGTCGACGACCAACGCGCAGCCGTCGACCGACAACGGGACGCACTCGGGCGTCAACAAGCGCCAGGCCGTGCTCGACGGTGTCCGCGAGTTCGTGCTCAACGGCAACCTGACGCAGACGTGCAAGACGGGTGGCCAGCCCGTGGCGTGCGACTGCGCGACCGGCGCCTGCGGCGACCGGCTCTGATTCGCGCTACCCGCCGAGGCGCGCCATGAGCTGGCGCGCCGCCGGTGAGCTCGGATCGATCGCGAGCGCCTCGCGCAGGTACCAGCGCGCCGAGTCGAGATCGCGATCCGCGACGCACAGGAGCGCCAGCGCGAGGAGCGCGCGCGGCCACGGCCGCATGCCGATCGTGGCGCGCTGGGCGACGCCCCGCTCGCGTCGCGCGATCGCCGCCTGGTCCTTGCCGCCGGCGACCTCGACGCGATAACGCGCCCACGCCAGGCCGGCCTCGTACTCGGGGTGGCCGGGATGGTTGCGCGCCGCGCCCGCCATCTCCGACAGCGCGCGGTGCACGTCGCCGGCGGTGAGCGCGACCTGCGCGCGCGCGTACGCCTCCGTCGCCGCGGTCGCCGCGGTCAGATCGACCGCCCAGGTGCTCTCGAGCTGCGACCAGCGTTCCTTGAGCCAGTCGTTGTAGCGGCCGCGCGCCGCCACGTCGGAGAGCACCTTGCGCGCGCGCTCGACCTGGTCCCACGCCGGCACGGCCAGCGGCGCGACGTCGCCGAGGTCGACCTTGCCGGTGCGCTCGGGCCCATAGCGCCACGCGAGGATGCGATACGAGATCTCGATGTCGTCGATCTCCGCGAACGGCGTGATCTCGAGGACGTCGTAGAACGTCGCCTTGGCCAGGCGCGCCGTGCGCGCGCGCAGGTGATTGCGCAGCTCGTGGAGCGAACGACGCGCGGTGGTCGTGAGGTCCTCGGGCTCCGTGGTGAGCTTCACGGCGCCGAGCGAGCCGAGCACCCACACCAGGCGCGCGGCCTCGGGCGCGTCGAGCGGACCGGCCCGCACCACCGACTGCAGGGTCAGCGTTCCGGTCATCTTCGCGATGTGCTCGATCTCGGGCGGGATGAGCGCGCGCGCGGCGCGGAGCTCGTCGACGACGGGCGTGGCCAGCACGTAGTGCTGCGCGTACCAGCGGAGCGCTGCGCGCGCGATCTCGACCTCGAGCTTGCGCGACGCGGCCAGCATCTGCACGAGGTCGGCGCCGGGTGGCAGATGAAGCGCGCGGCGCGCGAGACCGGGCGCGAGCGCGGCGGCGAAGCGAAGACGCGCGGCATCGTCGAGCGCGCGGGCGAGCACCGCCGGCGTCGCCGTCGGTGGCACCAGCGTGACGCGCGCAGCGGTCGCGAGCGTCGCGGTGTCGGCCGACATGCCCATGGCGAGCACGCCGGGCGCGGGATCCAGCGCGCGCCACGCATCCACGTTGTCGGCGAGGCGCGCGCCGAGGCCGTCAGCGTCGAGCACGACCACGTCCGGCGGATCCGCGGTCACCGTCGCCGGCGTCGCCGCCGGATCCCAGCGCGTGTCGCGGCCGAGCGTCTCCAGGGCCTCTTGCAGAGGGATCCCCAGGCCCACGTCGGTAAAGGCGAGCAGGACGCGCACCGGCGGTGATCGTACCGCGCGCCATGACAGCCGGGCCAGTTCGGCGCCGGGTCAGTGGTCAGTTCTTGTTGTCGAACGCGATGCCCTTCTCGACCTCGACGATGGCGTCCTTGGTGAGGCGGATCGCATTGACGCGGTGCCCGCCCTTGTCCTCGGTTGCCTTTTGCAGGTGCGTCTGCGCCTGCTTGAGCGCCGCCAGGGCCGACCGCATCTGCGGCTGGCGGTCGGCGTCGGCGGTCTGGAACGCCTGCGTGGCGAGGGTGGCGGAGAAGAGCGAAGCGAAGATGATGGTCGAGAGCTTCCACGGGTTCATGTGTGCGAGTCCTCCAGGTTGGACGAGGCGAATTGCAAGGGGACGGCCAGCGTCTCCCGTGTCCAGACCCGCATGACGCCTGCGAAGTTACGTCGCGCGGGACGGGTAGCGACGACGTACGTCGTCGCCGGGTGACGACGGTCGTCGTCGCGCGTCGAGGCGCGACGCGGGGATGCGCGCGACGAGGCAAGCGTTCATCGAGTCGCCGGTGCAGGTGCATCCGGCGCCGTGAGCGGCACGCTGTACACGTCGCCGCGCCAGCGTCGCTCCACGACGAGGAGGCGGCCCTGGCCGTCGGTGAGCGGATGATCGAACGTGTTGCAGCCGGTCGCGGTGTAGAGCGCCTCGACGGTGGCCGGCGTTCGATCGAGCGAGACGCGATGGACGCTGCCCATGCCGATCGCGGCCATCCACGTCCCGTCGAACGACGGATAGCCTCCGACGCTCTTGCCCTCGAGCGAGCCGAGATCGACGCGGCGTTCCTTGCCGGTCGCGGGATCCCACTGGTAGACGTGCAGCGCGTCGAGGCTCTGCACCACGATCTCGCCGGTGGCGCGGTTGCGCGACATCGTGATGCGCGGCCGCCGGTGGATCGGCGTGCGCGCGTCGTCGCCATCGGTGCCCAGCGCGGGGTCGATGACGTGGATGAACGGCTGCTTGTGCTCGTCGAAGCGCGTGAACGCGATCAGGCCGTCGCGCGTCCACACCGGACTGATGTCGCCGTTGCGTGTCGTGAGGCGCAGCGGCGGATGCGGGCCGGTGTCGACGACCCAGATGCCGGGCTCGGCGCCGTGCGCCTCGAACGAGAGCATCTCGCCGTCGGGGCTGACGAACGGGCCGCGCAGCGGGCCGAGGCCGGAGACGAGCAGGCGGACCTTGCCGTCCGGTGTCTGCTCGACGAGCTCGTCGCCGCCCGCGGTGTGGCGGATGTAGTACCAGCGGCCGTCGGCGGTCACGTCGGGTGCGAAGATCTTGCCGCGCAGGAGCGGCCGGTCGGGCGCGTGGGGCTCGAAGACGGCGACGTCGTCGGGGTTCGAGTCGCTGTAGACCAGGCGCGTGCCGTCGGGCGAGATGTCGAGGCCGCCGTAGGCGTACGCGCCGGGGAGCCAAAGCGTGTCGGCGGCGGTGGCGCCGTCGGACAGCGTCCGGCGGCGGATGCCGGAGACGGTCTGGTAGTAGACCGCGCTGCCGTCGGGCGCGAGCGCGGCGCGGCCGGAGAGGACGTCGTGGCGATCGAGGCACTCGAGCGGTCGGCGCGTGCGGCCGGTGCCCGGCTCGAGCTCGAGCAGGCAGAGCGTCGACTCGGCGCGGTCGGCGGCGGTCGTGATCGCGAGCCAGCGGCCGTCGGGCGTGGCGGCGATGGAGTAGCCCATGAAGCTCTCGGGGAGGCGCGCGATGACGGTGTCCTCGCTCGCGTCGAGGCGCCGGATCTCGCTGACGTCGGTGCGCGCGTAGAGGATCGCGCCACCGCCGAACGCGTAGGCGAACGCGAGCACGGGGAGTCGTTCCTGCGCGCCGGTGGCGAGATCGAGCGCGACGACGCTCGAGCCGTCGGAGGCGGGCGCGGTGTAGAGGATCTCGCCGGCGCGACGACCGCGGGTGACGCGCCAGTCCATGGCGGGGTCGCCGACGATCTTGCGGGGTGCGGCGCCGGGGCGATCGATGTGCCAGATGTCGCCGAGGCCGTCGTCGTAAACGGTCGCGCCGCCGTCGACGGCGATGGGCATGTACGGACAGCCGCCGGGCGTGGTCAGGCGTTCGGGCGTGGGCGGCGGCGCCGGGGCGCGCGGTGGCGCCGCCGACGTGGCCACGGGCTGGCGCGCCGGCGCCGTGCGGCTCGGGAACGCGAGGAACCGGACCGCGCCCGCGAGGCCTCCGACGGCCACGAGGCCGAGCACGACGCGATTGCGCGCCGAGCTCGGGATGGCGACGGTCGGCGCGGCCACGTCCACGCCCTCGGCCGCCGCGCGAGCCCGTGCATCGTTCGCGAGCTCGTCGTCGGCGGCGTCGAGCGCGGCCACGAGCGCCGGGATCGACGGGTAGCGGGCAGCGCGCTCGACCGACAGGCCGCGCTCGAGGACGCGCGCGATCGACGGCGGCACGGCGTCGCGGCCGCGCGTGATCGCGCCGTCGCAGATGCTGCGTACCAGCTCGCGGTAGGTCGCGCCCGCGAACGGGCGCACGCCGGCCAGCGCCTCCCACCACGCGACGCACAGGCTCCACTGATCGCCGAGCGCGTCGCTCACGCCACCGCTGTGTGCCTCGGGCGCCATGTAGGGCGGCGTGCCGAGCACCATGCCGGTGCGCGTCAGCGGCGTGGCGAGGACGTCGCCACGTTCGGCATCACCGTGCAAGCGCGCGACCTCTCCGCCCGCGGTCACCGGCGACGGCGTGCTCGCATCGCCGGTCGCGGCGACCAGGCCGAAGTCCGTGACGCGCACCCGCCCGTC
>DATLEB010000113.1:0-32673 GCA_035525615.1 Kofleriaceae bacterium
CGAAGGCGTCGCCTTTGCGTCGGCCACTCGCTGGGGCAAGGTCGTCAAGATCATCCAGGCCCTCGACAACGCCGGTGACATCGTCGGCTGGGCCGCCAAGGTCGGTCGCCGCCTGCCTGTGCCTCGCAAGATCCTCGACCGGATTCGCGAGGCGACTCGACGCGGTGCGCCTGACGCGGCGATACCTCCGACGGGACATGCAACCGACGCGACGGTGGGTAGCGATGCGCGTAGCCGATCCGACACGCCGGAAACCGTCACCCCTGAGGGTGATGGTTGCTTCGTCGCTGGGTCGACAGTCGTAACGACCTCCGGGTTGCGTGCGATCGAGAACCTGCGGATCGGCATGCGCGTTCTCGCTTCCGATCCAGAGACCCGAACACAAGCCGTGCATGCGATCACGAGAACGTTCGTCCACGAAGTGCCAGCACTTCTCGACCTTGCGATCGGAGGAACGACGATCACGTGCAGCCCTGCACACCCGTTCTGGGTCGTTGGACGAGGATGGACATCCGCTGGATCGCTCTACAGCGGCGACAAGCTCGTTTCGCAAGGCGGTGACGAACTTCCTCTCGACGCGATCACACGTCGGTCAGGTGCCTTCACCGTCTACAACATCACCGTCGAATCGCTGAGCACGTACCACGTGTCCGAGAGCCGCGTTCTGGTGCACAACAAGCCCGCCCACCTCGATGAGGAAGCTGCTTTTCGGTCGCGAAAGGATGGGATCTACGAAACCGTTCAGGAGTTGGGCGAGCGCTTGGAGAAGATCCGGAGCCACGCGACGACCGATGCTCAGAAGGCGGCGCTGAAGAGGTTCGAGAACGACATTCGAACTCTCGAGCAGCAGGCCAACGGCGCAACATATCCTTCTCGGCTCACCGACGACGACTCGAACTTCGATTCGTTCGATCGCATCGAGACGCTCGAAACACGGGCGCTCAAGAGGATGGAGGCGCTGGAAAAGGAGCTGACGCCGAAGCGCAAGATCCCAGCGGATCGTCCGGCGCGTGATCACGAAACGATTTTGGCCGACGGCACTGGAAGCTTCACGCGCACCGGAAAGACCTTCCAAGGCCGGCAGATCTATCGTGATGAAGGCGGTCGTCTCTACTACGTAGACAACCTTCATGAAGGCGCGGCTTCGGAGATCGAGGTGTTCAGCTCGACCGGGAAACACGTGGGTACGATGTCTGTCGACGGCGTCTTCAACCCGGATGGAAAGGTCGACGGGCGCTACTTGAATAAGGATCTACTGTGACTGAGACGTTCTCGTTTGAGATCAACGCCGACGTTTACCGAATTCACCGTCGACCCAACTCGCCGCACGTCGTCGTGAACGACGCCTACCGCGGCATCCGCGTGTTCGATCCTCGGACCGGGCAGGATGTCATGCGAGTTGGGTTCTCTCCTGGGTACGCGACGTCGGGCATTGTGGACGGATGGGCCTTCCGCGCTGATGGAGATCTGGTCGCGACCTTCAACGACGAGTCGCGGAGCGGGAGCGTTTTCTCGCTGACCACCGGTGCTAGTCGGGCAGTTGCTCATCCGGGGTGGCCTTCGACGACGGGGATGCCGTACGACTGGCGCGGCGACACGCTCTGGTCGAAGGATCCGGAGTCATTCTCGTTCGCAACGATCGACACGACCACGGGATTCGCCGACGAAGTCGAAGGTGATCATGTTTTGAAAGTGAACCGCTTGTGGCGACGATCGCTCGATCGGATGCGCCGCCTGCACGCAGTGAGCCTACGAGTCGAACCCGAACTCGCTCAGGCACTAGTCCGCGTTGCCGCCGACGAACCCAAAGTTGGCCGTATCGGATGGGTTGATCAGCCTGACGTCCTGGTTCCTGCTCCGAGCGGTGTCTTTCAGCTCGCTTCCTTGGGCGAGCGAATTGTCGTGCTAGCGGAGTACGAGTTCGTTGTCTTGGAATCGAACGGCACGGTGGTGATTCGACACAAGGCGCCGGAGGGATTCCACTTCGTCGGCGTGGATACGCTTCCAGCGACGGGCGATGCCCCGGCCGTCATCGTCACGGTGGCGAGCGCTCTGGACGGTAGCGGCGTGAGTCGCTTCACGTCGTACCTCTGAGTTCGCTGTGATCCAAGACGTCGCTCACGTGGCCGACGGTGCGACTCACGTGAGTCGCACCTGCTAGCTGAAGTGACCGATCAAATCTGGTCACGTCACGCGTCGGGTCGAAAGCAACTCGAGGCGTTGATCACGGACCTGCAGGGCTTGGGATGGGAGGACGAGGCGACGGCGGCGCGACTCGCATGAGCGCGTGATCGTGCTGTTGCGGCCGCGCTCACGCTGCGTTGCCATCACCGTTCACCATCGTCATTCGCAGGCACGCCCACCGACTCGCCGTGCGCCATCGCGCTGCGCGCGCTTGCGGCAGGCGAGTACGACCAGTGGCACGGGCTCACTGACGCGTGCACGACAGCGGACGTGGTCGCCCGTCTCGGCGCAAGTGGAGGCGACATGACCGGCTTTCCTGGCGGCTCGCCGGCGCGACACCGCTCGTATCCGAAGAGCACGAACGCGCTGATGGGGCTCGATGTCTACGACGTGCAGGACCGGATCGGGTTCGTCATCACGCACGAAGCGGTGCCGAAGGGCCCGCTCGACGAGATGATCGGTCCGCCCCGAGGACAAGCAGCGCTCGGAGATGCCCCGCTTCAAGACGATGTGGATCCGCTCGTCGTGGATGGCGAAGGTCGAGATTCACCGGACGCGCGTACGCCCGTAGGCTGGGACCGCGCTACTCGATTGCCGTGAGTTCCATGACCTCGAGGGTGTCGCCGCCCTGGAAGAGGCCGAAGGTGCGCGTGCCGACGGCCACGGCCGCGACGAAGCCGCCCGGCACTGAGATCGGCGCGCGCCACTGGTTGGTGGCGAGGTCGAAGAACGCCATCTGCGTACGGGAGGCGATCCAGATCTTGCCCTGCCAGTCGCCCATACCAACGAGCGTGTCCTGGATCGGGGTGTTGGGCAGCTGCGTCCAGACGTTCGTGCCCGTCGCGTGACTCAGGAAGTGCTGGCGACTGTTGTCGCCCGCCCGCCCGCCCGCGACGTAGACAACGTTGTTTCCCAAGGGGGCCCAGGCGCGGGCATCCTCGATCGCGAACGGGAGAGTCGGAGTTCCCGTTGTGAGAAACATCCCAGCGCCCGCGACGTTGTAGCGAAGCGTCGTGTCGAGCGGGCCACGACCGCCGATCATGTAGACCGTGCCGCTGTTGCCTTCGAACGCTCCGGCCGCTTCACCACGCATGACCGTCGCGTAGCCCGACACGGCCGACCAAGTGTTGCCGACGACGTTGTAACGGAACGAATCGCCGCCGAACATATAGATAACGTTTCCCGTGCTGTCTCCCACGAAGACCTGACCATAACCGCATGCGCAGAAGTCGCTCATCATGGCCGGCGGCACGGCGAGCGATGACGGATTGAACGTCATGCTCTGTGTGTCGAACGTGCGCATGAAGTGATTGCTGATGTCGCCGTCGCCGCCGATCTCCGGTGCGAAGTAAATGAGATCATCGACGGCGGTGACGCTAGCGTCGTTGGTCTGGCCGCTGATGATGTTCGTCAGCTTGATCGCCGCGCTTCCTCTAGACGTCCATACACGCCGGCATGTGGTGCCGTCGCCGACGAAGCCCGTGTTGCAACCGCAGTTGCGGCCGCCGTCGTTGTTAAAACAGGCCGCGTTGGGATCGCAGCCGCCGTTTGCCGTCATGCACTCATTGACGTCGGTGCACGTGACGCCGTCGCCTTCCCATCCCATGTCGCACGCGCAAGACGCGCCCGTACACGTCGCATGTTCGCCACATGCGGGCGTGCACGTGGGCGTCGCATCGATTGCGAGCGGAGCTACCTCTCCGCACGCCAGGAGCCCGATCAACGACAACGAAAAACAAAGAACTCCGCGCATTCGTACATCTTACAGAGTGGATTGCCGCGCGGAGGGGCTGATAACTCCTGTCACGGCGATCGACGGGGACCTGAGGAAGATCAAGCCAGCGCCGCCGCCGCCGCCGCCGCCGGAATACGTGCCGTTTGTTCCGGGCGCGGCCGGTGTGCCACCCGCGGCGCCTGCTCCACCATAGCCAGCGCCAGCGCCACCTGCTCCACCACCATTGACCGGCGTGGAGCACGCGTCGCACGCTACCTGGCCCGCTGTGGCGCTGCCGCCGCCACCACCGCCGCCGCCGCCCGCCCCGCCGTTGGCGGTCAGGTTCCCGGCACCCATGATTTCCGTCTTTGCTTCGAGAAGCAGCATTCCGCCTGATCCACCGCCGCCTCCGCCTGGGCTTCCGGATCCGACCGCATTCCCACCGCCGCCGCCTGAGGCGATCGTTCCCGAGATCACGATCGTTCCTTCCGCGGAGATCTGAATAGCTCCGCCGCCAGCGCCGGCCGCGGTTCCTTCGTTTCCGGTCGACCCAGCACAGCCTCCCCACAAGGGAGAACGCGATGGAGCGCTGAGGGGTGTCCCGGGAGCCCCGTCGTTCGTGGTGTCGTTCGCACCGTATCCACCGGCACCGCCAGCGTTGCCGAGCGCACCGCCACCGCCTCCGCCCCCGATTCCAACGCCAAGGCCATTCGTGCCCGAACCTCCGCTCGCACATAGACCGCGAGTACCGGCGGGAATAGAGGAGGGATGCAGTCCACCGGTCAAGCGAAACGTCCCCGCGATCATCGCATCGCCGCGGACCAAGAACGCGATGGGGTTCTCGCCGCGAATGTTCACCGTGGTCGATGCTGGGAGCATCAAGGACGTAACCGACACGACTCTGACCGTGGGCCCTCCCGTCTGGGGGACGAGCGCCGTGCCAGGAAGCATCGTGGTGGAACCGCCGGCGGAGGTCATCGTCCCCGCGAACGAATCGATGTTCGCGACGTTGCTCAGGTCGAGCGCGGCCGTCGCCGTTGGGACATCGCAATGGGCCACGTTCGAGAGCGTGAATCCGTACCGGTCGCCCTCACACGGCACGGCGTCGGTGGCGGCGTCGATGCCGCCGCCGTCGTCGCCGCCCGCGGCGTCGATCGTCGCGTCGATCTCGTCCACCGGAGCGAGCTCCGGGAACTTGCACGCGGCCGCCGAGACAACCAAGGCCACGCTCCCACACACACGCACGAACCCAATCATGGAATCCATGATAGGCGACCCGACCGCCCAGACGGGGCGAATCAGAGCGGGATGTTGCCGTGCTTGCGCGGCGGATTGGTCTGGCGCTTGTTCGCCAGGACCTTCAGAGAGCGGATGAGCGCGGCGCGCGTCTCGCGCGGGCGGATGATCTCGTCGATGTAGCCGAGCGAGGCCGCCTTGTACGGGTTCGCGAAGTTGTCGCGGTACTCGTCGACGAACTTGGCGCGCGCCTCGGCGCGTTGGGCCTCGGGGATCTTGTCGAGCTGGCCCTTGTAGATGATGTTGACCGCGCCGTCGGGGCCCATCACGGCGATCTCGGCGGCCGGGAACGAGAAGTTCACGTCGGCGCGGATGTGCTTGGACGCCATGACGTCGTAGGCGCCGCCGTACGCCTTGCGCGTGATGACCGTGATCTTGGGCACGGTCGCCTCGGTGAAGGCGTAGAGCAGCTTCGCGCCGTGCTTGATGATGCCGCCGTACTCCTGCGTCGTGCCCGGCAGGAAGCCCGGCACGTCCACGAACGTGACCAGCGGGATGTTGAAGCAGTCGCAGAAGCGCACGAAGCGCGCGGCCTTGATCGACGCGTCGATGTCGAGACATCCCGCGAGGTGCTTGGGCTGGTTGGCGACGATGCCAACCGGCTTGCCGCCGAGGCGCGCGAAGCCGCAGATGATGTTCTTCGCGTAGTCCTTGTGGACCTCGACGAAGTGGCCGTCGTCGACGACGCCGACCAGCAGCTGTTTCATGTCGTACGGCTTGTTCGCGTCGAGCGGCACGAGCGAGTCGAGCGCGGCGTCGGCGCGATCCGCGGGATCCTCGGTCGGGCGCGACGGCGGGTCCTCGGTGTTGTTGGCCGGCATGAAGCCGACCAGCTCGCGGATGCGCTGGAGGCACGCCAGCTCGTCGGTCTCGGCGAAGTGCGCCACGCCGGAGCGCGACGCGTGGGAGCGCGCGCCGCCGAGCGCCTCCTTGGTCACCTCCTCGTGGGTCACCGTCTTGATGACCTCGGGGCCGGTGATGAACATGTACGACGTGCCCTCGACCATCAGGATGAAGTCCGTGATGGCCGGCGAGTACACGGCGCCGCCGGCGCACGGGCCGAGAATGGCGCTGATCTGCGGGACGACGCCCGACGACAGCACGTTGCGCGTGAAGATGTCGGCGTAGCCGGCGAGCGACTCGACGCCTTCCTGGATGCGCGCGCCGCCCGAGTCGTTGAGCCCGATGACCGGACAGCCGATCTTCATGGCCAAGTCCATCACCTTGCAGATCTTCGAGGCGTAGGCGCCCGACAGCGAGCCGCCGAACACGGTGAAGTCCTGCGCGAACACGCAGATGTTACGGCCGTCGATCGTGCCGTAGCCGGTGACCACGCCGTCGCCGAGGATCTTCTGCTCCTGCATCCCGAAATCGGCGCAGCGGTGCGTGACGAAGCGATCCATCTCCACGAAGCTGCCTTCGTCGAGCAGGGCCGCGATGCGCTCGCGCGCCGTGAGCTTGCCGGCTTCGTGCTGCTTGTCGATGCGCGCCTGACCGCCACCGAGGGCGGCCTGACGCTCGAGCTGTTCGAGGCGGGCCAGTGGATCCGGACGGCGATCGGACGTGGACACGGGACTTCCTTTGGTCAGGTCGAGGCGCTCGGGATGAGCGGCGCGTATAGTAGTGGCGTGGCGAATGTGAAGGGAAGCGCACTTGCATCCCGCGTGAACTGGGTGCGCCTCAATCACGGCCCCGACGGGGTAGAGAAGCTCTGTGAGGCCGTGTCACCGAAGCTGTCGGCCGTGGTGCGCGAGGGCATCAAGGTCGCCACCTGGTACGAGTTCGAGGAGTTCATCGAGCTCAACACCGAGATCGACCGGCTGTTCGGCACCGGCGACGGTTCGCTCATCAAGGCGCTCGGCAGCTGGGGGGCCGAGGCCAACCTCACGACGATCTATCGGCTTTTCTACAAGGTCGGCACGGTGCGCTGGGTGATGGCGCGCGCGGCGCGGCTCTGGCACCTGCACTACGACGACGGGCGGCTGACGCTGCGCGAGCTGGCCGGCAACGAGATCGAGCTGGCCATCGAGGATTTTCCGACGCCGCACTGCGCGCACTGCCAGTCGGTGCTCGGGTGGGCGGAGAAATCGATCGAGCTGTCGGGGGGCGAGGACGTGAGGACGCAGATCGCCGCGTGCCGCCACCAGGGCGCCACCGTGTGCCGGCTGCGCGGGCGCTGGAGCTAACGGGCGCGGATCAGCTCGGGTTGCTTCCGCGCGCGGCCCGGCGTGGTGCCGAAGCGCGCGCGAAACGCGTTGCCGAGGTGGCCCTGGTTGGCGAACCCGGTCGCGGTGGCGACCTCGGCGAGCGCGTCGTCGGTGTCGACGACGAGGGCGAGCGCATGGCGCAGGCGCGCCTCGGTGACGCGCGCGTGGATCGTGCCGCCCCGGGCGCGGCGATACGCTCGACACGCGTGCGCGGTCGTGACGTTGGCCTCGGCGGCGAGCGCCGCGAGATCGACGTCGACGCCGGCGGCCACGTCGATCGCGTGATCGATCGCGGCGGCGATGTCGCGGTCGGCGCGCGTCGCGGTGGTCGCGGCGGCGGCGTCGGGTGCGGGTGCGGGCGCGCCGAGCAGGTCGATCGCCGCGAGCGCGAGCTCCTCGGCGGCGAGGTCTCCGCGCGACGGTAGCGCCGCGAGGCGCACGAGCTCGAGGTACGACGGGACCGACATCGGGCGTGCCGAGCCGCGCGCATCGAACAGCTCGCGCGGGAGGTCGCCCACGATCGCGATCGTCGTGTCGCCGCAGCCGGCCGCAGCCAGGCCGAACGGATGCCGGATCTCGTACTCGTGTCCGGAGTCGACGGCGATCGCCGTGGTCGGGCTCGCCACCGCGCGCCCGCCGCGATCGCGGAACGCGAAGCGACCCGAGGTCACGATCATCACCATCGGCCGGCGGGCCACCTCGGCCACCGGGCGCGGCGTGTCGTGCCCGTCGCACAGCCACCGCGTCACGCGCACCGTGCGGCCGACGTGCAGCGGGCGCGCGGTGAAGCTGGGCACGTCCAACCGTACATCACGATCCTGTAAGACGCTCGCGCGGCGCGGCGGTACACCGTCTCCATGCACAAGAGCAGACTCGTCGCCATCGGCATCGACTGTCAGGACACGGATCTGGAGACGGCCGCCGGCTTCTGGAGCAAGGCGCTCGGCCGTCCCGTGAAGGAGATGGAGGGCACCTACGCTCCGCTCGAGGATCGCGCCAGCCAGCCCATCGTCTTCGTCCAGAAGGTCGACCACCCGAGTCGCGTCCACCTCGACATCGAGACCGACGACGTCGAGGCCGAGGTCGCCCGCCTCGAGCAGCTCGGGGCCAAGCGGCTCAAGCAGGTTCACACGTGGTGGGTCATGGAGGCGCCGACCGGTCACCGCTTCTGCGTCGTACGGCCGCAGCGCGGCGAGCTCGGTGACGACGCCTCGAAGTGGTGACTCCCGCGCCGTGCCTGTAGCATGGAGCTGTGCGGGCTCCCTTGATGGTGACGTGCGCGCTCGGTCTGGGCGCGCTGGCGCTCGCGCCGCGCTCGGCGCACGCGGAGAAGATCGTCAAGCGCCCGGGCGCGGCACCGCCGGCGCCGGCGCAGCTCGTCGATCCGTGCGTGAAGGGCGCGGGCGCGACCTGCACGCGCGCGCTCGACGGCTTCTTCGCGGCGCTCGCCGCGACCGAGGCGGGCAACGCCGCGCATCCCGCGCGCATCTCGTACCTCGGTGACTCGCTCACCGCCGACGACACGATCGCGCAGCGCCTGCGCACGGTGCTGGGCGGGAAGTTCGGCGACGGCGGTCCGGGGTTCGTGCACGTGGTGCCGCCGCATCCGTACTGCCGCCATCGCGCCGTGAAGCGCGCGGCGAGCTCGTCGTGGACCGTGCACGGCGTGTCGACGCCGTTCCCGCCCGATCGCTTGCTCGGCTACGGCGGCGGCAGCGCCGAGAGTCACGGCGGCGCGTCGGCGCGGTTCTCGCCGACGAGCAAGGTCGTCACGCACGCCGAGGTCTATTACCTGGCGCAGCCGGGCGGCGGCGAGCTCGACATCGCGGTCGACGGCAAGTCGGCCACGTCGGTGGCCACGGCGGCCGACGCGAAGAAGGCGTCGTTCGCGGAGGTGCCGGTCGCGGCGGCGCTCGGCAAGCTCGACCTCAAGGCGAGCGGGCGCGTGCGGTTGTTCGGCGTGGTGCTCGAGGCCGATCGCGGGCTCGTCGTCGATAACCTCGGCGTCGTGAACGCGACCGCGAAGTCGTGGGGCAAGAACCGCAGCGATCACTGGAAGGGTCAGCTCGCGCATCGCGCGCCCGACCTCTTCGTCGTGATGATCGGCACCAACGAGGCCGGCTGGCTCGCCGGCAACGCGCTCGAGGAGCACACCCAGGTGATGCAGGCGCTCCTCGCGCCGGTGCGCGCGGCGAATCCGACGGCGTCGTGCCTCGTGGTGTCGCCGTTCGATCAGCTCGACTGGGAGAAGCCGGGCCTGCCGCCGCGCGCGTCGATCGTGCCGATGGTGGCCGCGCAGCGCGCCGCGGCCGCGGCCGTCGGTTGCGCGTTCTGGGACGCGCAGACGTGGATGGGCGGCCCGGGCTCGTCGCGCAACTGGCGCCGCGCCGGGTGGCTCACCAACGACTTCGCGCATCCGACGCACGAGGGCGCGAACCGCATCGCGGACGCGCTCGCCGCGGGCCTGATGGACGGCTACGCGAGCTACCGCAAGCGCTGACCCCCGGGGGCGCGCGCGTCAGAAGTCGTACCTGGAAGTCGTACCTAGAAGTCGTAATAAACGCGGCGATTCTCCTCGCCGCCCAGGAGCGCATCGACCTTCGCCTTGGTGGTCGCGTCCATCGCGGTGCCGCGGCTGCGGAGCTGCTGCGCGGCGGTCATGCGGCGCGACTCGCTCGCGCCGTCGTCGCCGACGATGCCCGCGAGCGTGCGGTCGACGGCGGCGCCGCCGTTGTACGACGCGCTCATCGCCGACGTGGCGATCGACTCGTCGGCGTCGGTCATGAGCTCGGTGAGCACGGTCTCGGCGCGTGGATCGTCGAGCGCGCTGAGCGGCCACATCGCCGCGCTGCGCTCCTCGGGCTTGCCGGTGCGCGCCGCGTCGAGCACGGCGGTGACGGCCTTGTCGGAGCCGTTCTGGCCGAGCGCCGAGAGCGCCGAGGTGCGCACGCTCGGGTCGGTGTCGCGCGACAGGTTCACGAGCGCGTCGACCGACGACGGCTCGCCCGAGTTGCCGAGCGCCTGCGCCGCGGCCGAGCGGATCTGCGCGTCGCCCGACGACGCGGCGCGCGCGAGCAGGCGCGCACCGTCGGCGCCGCGGTTGGCGAGGCCCCACATCACCTGGCGCGCCATGTCGGCGTCGCTGCCGGAGATCGCCGTCTCGGCGAGCTGGAGCCCTTCGGGCGCGCCCGAGCTCAGCAGCTGCTGCACGGCCTGGCCCTTCACGCGCGAGCTGCCGTCTTTGGCCACGGCGACCAGCGCGGCGCGCACCTCCGCGGTGTTGCCGATCTGGTTGAGCGCGCTGATCGCCGACTGGGCCAGCTGCGGATCCTTGCTGGTCACCGCGGCCAGGAGCGCCTTGCGCGCCGGCTCGGTGCCGATGCGCGCCAGCGTCCACACCGCGGTCGAGGCCTCGTCGCGGCGTCCGGTGGTCATCGAGTCGACGAGGAGCTGCGTCAGCCCGGGATCGCCGGGGCGCGCCTGCAGCGCCATCTCGAGCGCCTGTGCGCGCGTCTGGCCGCGTGCGTTGCGCGCGATGTCGAGGAGCGCCTCGGTGGCCTGCGACGAGCCGGCATCGGCGAGGGCGCGCAGCGCGCCGTAGCGATCGTTGCGCGCGCCGTGCGTGGCGAGCTCGATCGCGAGCGCCAGCGCGTCGGCGTCGCCGGTACGCACCAGCTGCGGCAGCGCGGTCTCGCGGCTGCGCTGGTTGCCGTTCTTGACGATGTCGATCAGCGCGTCGGTGACGTCGTCGCCGTGGAGCTGGAGCACGGCGTTCACGGCGGCCGACGTGTCGGTGCCGTGCGCGAGCGCCGCGCCGATCAGCACCGAGCGCGCCTCGGCGCTGCCGATGGTGAGGAGCGCCTGCGCGGCCGAGCTCGTGACGTTGGGATCGCCACCCTCGAGGAGATCGCCGAGCGCAGCGACCGCCTTGGCGTTGCCGATCTCGCCGAGCGCGCTCACCGCGGCCCACCGCGCTTGCGGCGCACCGGCGGCAGCGACGCGCACGAGCAGGTCGAGCGCGTCCTTGCCCTGCGAGCGCGTGATCGCCGCGATGGCGGCGGCCTGGCTCTGCGGATCGCCCTGCTCGGCGAGCACGGTCAGGCGCGCGAGCAGCTCGGCGTCGCGCGTCGGCGGCAGGTTCGAGATCGCCTCGGCCCGCACCTGCGGATCCTCGGCGTCCACGAGCTCGATCAGGTACGCCTCGGCGGCCCGGGTCGGGATGCGCGCGAGCGCGCCGACCGCGGCGATGGCGGTGCGGTGATCTTCGGAGAGCGCGAGATCGCGCAGGCTCGCCGCCGCGTCGTCGCCGCCCATCGCGCCGAGCGCGTAGATCGCGGCGTTCTGCGCCGGATCGCCCACGTTGGCGGCGAGCGCGACGAGCGCGGTGCGCGCGTCGGCGCTGCCCGTCGAGCCGAGCGCATAGATGGCGCCGGTGCGCACGCGCGGACGATCGTCGTCGACGAGCGCGACCAGGCGTGTGACTGCCTTCTCCGTACCGATGTCGCCGAACAAGCCGAGGATCGCCTCCGGCACGCCGGGGCGACGATCGTCGATCATGTACGCCAGCGCCTCGACCGACGTGTCCGTGCCGACGACCCGCAGCTGCTCGACGTACGGCCCGAGCTGCGTCGCCGAGCGCGCGCTCTGGATCTGCTGGATGAGCCGCTCCTCGGAGAGCCCGAGCACGTTGGCGGCGATGCGGATCGGGCGGCGGGGCGACGGATCACCGGCCGCGCGCGCGCTGGTCGCGGCCTGTCGCGACGGGTGAGTTCCGCCGCGCTGCCACGCCGCCGTGGCGACGACGGTCGTGGCGGCGAGGACGGCGCAGGCGAGCTTCCAGCGAGTGGCGGATGACATGACCGGTCCTTTCGACCCGTTCGACAACGCTCAGTGTCAAACGCCCCGGAAAAGGTGTCGGTCTAGGCCGTTCTCACGCGGATCTAGGCCGATGCGTCGCGCGGGAGTGTGAGCAGCGGCAAGGGCGCGAATAGACCCGCACCCAGGCCCAGCCAGAGCACTGTACGCGTGGTCAGCACCCCGGCCAGACCCGCGGACGCGAGCGCCCCCACCAGCAGCGACGTGGTCATGATCGCGTGGAACGCGCCGTTGGCGCGGCCCAGCACCTCGGCGGGGAGGCGGCGCTGGCGGAGGCTGACGCTCAGCACCTCGTAGGCCGTGCGCGCGCCGTCGCCGAGCAGCTGATGGGCGACGAGCAGCGCCACGATCACGACCGTGTTGCCGCGCGCGGCCGGGATGAAGAGGGCGCCCAGGTGCGCGAGGAACGACAGGGTCACGAGCGTGGTGCGCGTGTCGCGGGCGGCCAGGCGCGGCGCGATCAGCGCACCGCCAAGGGCGCCGACGCCGCCGAACCCGATGATCACGCCGACCGTCGCCTCCGAGAGCGCGAGGTCGCGCAGCACGAACACCATGTAGAGGCCGAGGAAGAAGCCGAGCGACGCGAGGCTCACGGCCTCCGCGAGCGCGAGCCGGCGCACGACCTCGTCGCGCCAGAGCGCGCGCATGCCGGTGCGCAGATCGTCGAGCACCGACGGCTTGCTCGCCGCCGACTCCACGACGGCGGGCGCGCTGGGACGGATCGTGAGGAGCAGCAGCGCCGACCACGCGTACGTCGCGGCGTCGACGACGACCGCGAGCGGCGCGCCGATCGCGCGGATGAGCACGCCGGCGGCGGCGGGACCGCTGATCTCGGCGATCGAGTCGGTCGCCTCGATCGTCGCGTTCGCGTCGACGAGATCGTCGCGCCCGACCACCTCGGGCAGGTACGTGTTGTCGGTGATCTGGAACAGCGACGACGCCGCGCCGACGCCGGCGGCGACCATGCCGACGTGAACCAGCGTGAGCGCGCCGGTCCACCACGCGATCGGCACGGTGAGCACGAGCGCGAGCCGCACCACGTCGGCGCCGACCAGGAGCGTGCGCTTGCTGCGCCGATCGATCCATCCGCCGGCGAAGAGCCCGACCAGCGCGCCCGGTCCCCACGCGAGCGCGCCGATGAGCGCGGCCTCGGTCGCCGACGCGGCGAGCGCGCCGACGGCGATCACCGGCAGCGCGGTGCGCGTGATCCGCGAGCCGATCGCGCTGATCGCCATCGCGCCCCAGAGCCGACGAAAGTCGCGGTGCCGCCAGGGGCCGCGGTCCGGGAAGAGGCGCACGCGCGCACCTTGCCCTCGACTCGGATCCATCGCAAGGTGCCGCGAATGGCCTCCTCCGATCAGGTCGTCCGGCTCATGACCATGGACGGCGCGTTCCGCCTCATCGCCGCGGTCACGACCGAGACCGCACGCGGCGCGCTCGCCGCGCAGGCGACGGGTGACGACCTCGGGCTCCGCCTGGCCGAGCTGATCACCGCCGCGGTGCTCGTGCGCGAGACGACGCAGCCCCAGCGTCGCGTGCAGATGGTGTGGCGCGACCGGCGCGGCCGTTCGCTGATCGCCGACGCGCTCCCCGACGGCTTGAACCGCGGCCTCGTGAATCCGGGCGATGACGCACCGGTCGCGACCGAAGGCGCGCACCTCCTGCAGGTGAACTACACGCTCCTCAACGGCTCGCTGCACCAGGGGACGATCGGCGTCGCCGACGGCGACGACATGTCGACCGCGCTCATGCAGTACATGAAGCAGTCGGAGCAGATCGTCTCGATGATCGCGGTGACCGCGCTCCCCGGCCCGGGCGGCGTGCGCGCCGTGGGCGGCTACGTGGTGCAGCTCCTCCCCGAGGCGACCCCGGACGTCATCGCGGCGATGACCGACCATCTCGGCAACCTCGAGCCGATCGCCAACCTGCTCGAGGGTCGCGGACGCACCGCGCCCGAGCTGGCGCGGACGGTGTTCGAGCCGTTCGAGCACGCCGAGCTGGCGACCTCATCGCTGCGCTTCGGCTGCACGTGCAGCGACGTGCGCGTCATGACCAGCATCCTCACGCTTCCGCCCGAGGAGGTCGAGAGCATGCTGAGCGGCGATCCGCTCGACGTGCGCTGCGACGCCTGCGGCCAGAAGTACACGATCACGCCCGACATGCTGCGCGAGTTCCGCGCGGCGCGCGCGCTGTCCTAGAGGCCGCGCTCGAGCAGCGCCCACGCCAGATCGCCGACGGCGCGGCGCAGGTCCTTGATCCGTGCGGCCTCGGGGCGCGAGCGCGAAGGATGCACGCGATTGGTCAGGAGCACGACCCAGCGGCCGCGCGCGTGGTCGATCCACACCGACGTCCCCGTGAAGCCGAGGTGACCGACCGCGTGCTCGCGCGGCCACGCGTCGCCGGCGTGCGACACGCCGGGCTCGCGCGACGGCGTGTCCCAGCCGAGCCGCCACGAGGTGTCCGGCGCCGCCGACGAGGAGAAGCACGCCTCGGCGACCGCCGCGTCGATGCGACCCGCGCCGTGGTGTGGGGCGCCCGCCATCGCGCGCGCGAACGTGGCCACGTCCGCGAGCGGCGCGAACAGCCCGGCGTGACCGGCGATCCCGCCGCCCGCGTGGCAGTTCTCGTCGTGGACCTCGCCGGCCACGAGACCGCGCCGGCTGTCGTGCTCGGTGGCCGGTGGCGGCGTCGCGAAGCTGCGCCGCTCGCCGAGCAGATCGACGAATCCGGTATCGCGCAGGCCGAGCGGCTGGGCGACGAACGCCGCGTGCAGCTCGGCGAGCGATGCGCCGCCGGCGCGCTCGAGCAAGGCCCCGAGCGTGATGAAGCCGAGGTCGCTGTAGGTCGCCGCCACACCTGGTGGCCGCTCGATCGGCGTCGCCATCGCCATCGTCATGAGCGCGGTCCGCGGATCGCGGGCGCCTCCGAGGTCGCCGGCCCAGATGCGGCGGAACAGCTCGAGGTGCGCGGGATATCCCGCGGCGTGACCGAGCAGATGCGCGACGGTGATGTCGCGATGGACGGGTAGCCAGCGCGAGGCGCGATCGTCGAGCGCGAGCCGACCTTCGCTGATGAGCGCCATCGCGATCGCCGCGGTGGCCATCGGCTTGGTGACCGACGCCAGGTCGTACGGCGTGTCCAGCTCGATCGGTGGCCCGGCGTCGGGCACGGAGCGCGTGCGCCCGCGCCACCACATCCGCTCACCGGTCTGATCACCGACCGCAACGGAGGCGGCGGAGCACACACCCTCTGCGATTGTCTCGTCGAGCAACGCAGTTACGCGCGTCTCGATCTCGTCGGGCGCGTCGGGTGAAGAGGCCACGGCTCATGGTACCTTGCGGCCGTGACCCGCTACGAGCTGCTCGAGCGCATCGGCGCCGGCCGCGTTGCGGAGATCTTCCGTGGCAAGGCCGTGGCTGCGGGCGGGTTCGAGAAGCCGGTCGCGATCAAGCGCATCCTTCCGCACCTCTCGCAGGACCGGCGCTTTGTCGAGGCGCTCATCGCCGAGGCCAAGGTGCTGTCCGCGCTGCGCCACCGCAACATCGTGCAGATCTTCGACGTCGGCCTGGGCGACGACGGGCAGAACTTCCTGGTCATGGAGTACGTCGAGGGCGTCGACCTCGGCGCGCTGCAGCGGACGATCGAGACGCAGCGCAAGCGCCTGCCGGTCGATCTCGCGCTGCACGTCGGCGCGGAGGTGTGCGAGGCGCTCGATCACGCGCAGGCGGCGCCCGCACCCGACGGCAAGCCCATGCGGCTCGTCCACCGCGACGTCACCCCGTCCAACGTGATGGTGTCCCGCGCGGGCGAGGTGAAGCTGACCGACTTCGGCCTCGCCAAGCGGCCCGACGAGACCAACACCACCGGCACGGGGCTGCGCGGCCGCTACGGCTACGTGTCGCCCGAGCAGGCGGCGGGGCAGCCCGTCGACGGTCGCAGCGACGTGTTCGCGGTGGGCGTGATCGTGTGGGAGCTCGCGACCGGGCGGCGGCTGTTCTCGGGGCTGCCCGACTTCGACGCCTTGCGCGCGGTGCGCGAGGATCGGATCCAGCTGGCGAGCGAGCTCGACTCCACGCTGCCCGCGGAGCTCGACGCGATCCTGAGCGAGGCGCTGGCGCGCGATCCGCGCAAGCGGCTGCCGTCGGCGGGCGAGCTCGGCAAGCGCCTGCGCGGGCTGCGCTACTCGCTCGAGACGTCGACGGGCGATCCGGCCTCGGCGCTGGCGCGGCTCGTGCCGGCGGTCGAGGCCGCGCTGGCCAAGCCCGCCGACGAGCGCGCGCCCGATCCACGTGCGGCCACGGTCGCGGCACGCGGCAAGCCGGGACGGCGCAGCAAGCCGACGACGGGCAGCTTCGAGGTGAGCACCGAGCCGACCATCGTGCGCATCCGCACCGCCGACGGGTTCGCGCACGATCCCGACGGCTCGGGGCTCCTGAACGCACGCAAGCTCCTCGATCGCTTCGAGGAGGAAGAGACCAAGCTCGCGCACGTCCTGCCGCGCTCGGTGATCGACGAGGATCGCACCGCCGATCGCGGACGCGGTGCGCCGCTGCACCTCGAGGACACGACCGGCGAGCGTCCGCCGTTGCATCTCGACGACTCCGACGACAAGCATCAGCGCGTCGGTGCGCGCCCGCGTTCGCCGGCGCAGGGCTCGCCGGCCCCTCAGTCGGTGCGCGGCAAGCCGACGGCGCAGCCGCCGATTCCACCCGAGCCGCGGAGCGAACGCGGCCGCAAGGCCACCGCCGGTCTGGCGCCGTCGCCACCGCCGGGTCCGCCGGTGCCGCCGGGTCCGCCCGGTCCGCCGGGCCCGCCGGGGCCGCCGCCGGGTCCGCCGCCGCCATCGGCCGCACCGCCGATGTTCGGTGGCGCCGCCGCCGGTCCGGGCGCGCTCGTCGTGCGGAGCGATCCGTCGGGGGCGCGCGGTCCGACGCCGACCGCACCGCAGATGTTCGAGAGCCGCCCGGGTATGCGCGCGTCGTCGGCGCCGCCGGTCGCGGGCTTCGGCGGCTTCGTGTCGGGCAACCGGCGCTGGTGGATCATCGTCATCGGCGCCGCGATCATCGCCGCGCTGTCGTTCCTCATCACGTCGGCCGTGCTGGACACACCCGCCGAGTCCGACGCGACCAAGGGCAGCGCGAGCGGCGCCGCCGTCGACGCCGGCACCGATCTCGACGCGGGCACCGAGCTCGACGCCGCGCCGGCTGCCGACGCCGGGAAGAAAAAGAACAAGTAGTCAGCGGTCGTCGGGCGGCGTGAAGCGGACCTTCCCGGACTGCTTCACCTGGTCGGACGTCAGCTTGACCTTCGCGTACGAGGTCCGCTCGGTTACCTTGATGACGACGGCCGCGCCGTTCTTCAACGGGCGACCGCTGCCGTCGATCACGTCGAGACGCCAGCCGCGATCGATCCCGTCGCGCTTCCCGGCGCCGATCGTGATGATCGTCGCGTCGCCGGTGTCTTCGATCGCGATGATCCGGCCATGCGTGACCGAGGCCGTGGCGCCCTCGAGCCCGGCCTCGATCTCGAGCGGCGCGCCGTCGCGCACCTGCGCCTCCGAGAGCTCGAGGACGAGACGAGCTTCGAAGTTGCCGACGCGATCGACGTGACCGACCCGGGTACGCGCGAGGTCCGGGCCACTGCGCGTGAGCACGGGCGCTCCGCTCGCGATGGGATCGCCGTCCTTCGTGTCGAGCGTCAGCACGACGCCGCCGCGGCCGTCCGGTTCGATCGCCATGATGCGGCGCGGATTCCTCTCCTCGGGATGGTGCTGCGGTCGCGGCGGATTGCACCCGCGGTGGCCGGGACCGAAGTCGTGGCACGACACGTAGCCCTTCGGCTGCACCGTGTGCTCGGGCACGACGATGGTCACGACGAGCCGTGCACCGGTCGCCGATTCCAGTCCCGCGGGCGCGTCGATCGGCGGCGGTGCGACGTCGACCGCGGCGTCGTGAGGCGACGCTTCCGCCCGGGCCACGTAGTCCATGCCCTGGATCGCCACCGGCGGTTCCGGCGCCGCGACGGGCGCCGGCTGACCGCACGACGCCGACGTCACGATCACGAACGGGGCGGCGAAGCTCAGGCGGCGTCCCCTCACCGCCTCATCATCCCACCACGATCAGCCGCCGGCGGCGGCAAATTCGTGCACGACCGCCGACAGCACCTCGGCGCCCCAGTGAAGACCGGCGACCGGAACCCGCTCGTCGTGGCCGTGGAACATGTCGGCGAACTTGATCCCCGACTCCTTCTCGATCTTCACCGGCGAGAACCCGTACCACTTGCAGCCGAGCTGCGTGAAGTACTTGGCGTCGGTGAACCCCGGGATCATGTACGGCACGACCACCGCGTCGGGCTCGCGCGCGATCACCTGCTTCGCGATCACGTCGTAGAGCGGCGACGCGATGGGCTCGGTCACGGTCGGCGGCGCCGACCGCATGATCTCGAGCTCGACGTCGGGGCCGAGCACGTGGCGCAGCTCGCGCAGAAAGTCCTCGTCGGTCTGGCCGGGCAGGGTGCGCCCGTCGATCTCGACCTCGGCCACCCCCGGGATGACGTTGGTCTTGTTGCCGGCGCGCACCACCGTCGGTGAGGCCGTGTTGCTGAGCAGCGCGCCGAGCGAGCGGGACGTGCCGAGATCCGGCACCAGGCGCAGCACCCGCGAGAGGAGCTGAGGCCGGGTGAGCAATCTGAGGAGCGGCTGCGCCGCCTTGGGCTGGCGCGCCGCGACCGCAGCGAGAAAATCCTGCACGTACCGCGTCGCGTGCACCGGCAACGACGTCTTGCCGAGCGTGGCGATCGCTTCACTCATCTTCACGACCGCGCTGTCGCGCCGGGGCATCGAGCCGTGCCCCGGCTCGCCGGTGAAGCGCGCGCGCACCCAGCACAACCCCTTCTCCGCGACCTGCACCGGGTAGTACGTCGTGCCGGCGAGGTGGAGGGAGAACCCGCCCGACTCGCCGATCGCGTACTCCGCCTTCACCAGGTTCGGGTGCTTCTCGACCAGAAACCGCGAGCCGTGATCGCAGCCGGCCTCCTCGTCGGCGACGCCGGCGAAGATCACGTCACGCGCCAGGCTCGGCTTGTCGACGGCGAGCTTGCGCATGATCGCCACCGACATCGCCGCCATGTTCTTCATGTCGATCGCACCGCGACCCCACAGACACCCGTCCGCGATCACGCCGGAGAACGGCGGCTGCTTCCACTTCGTGGCGTCGGCCTCGACGACGTCGAGGTGAGCCGAGAGCAGGAGCGGCGCCGCCTTGCCGTTGCCGCGATAGCGCACCACCACGTTGGCGCGCGTCGGCGCCGACTCCAGCATCGTGACGTCGTAGCCGACCTCGCGCAGCTTGCCCGCGAGGTACTCGGCGGCCGGACGCTCGTTGCCTGGAGGGTTGGTGGTGTCGATGCGCAGGAGCGTCTGACACATCTCCTGTGCGTCGAGGTGGAGCGGCGGCAACGTCATGGGCCCGCACGATACACAGGCTCAACTCGCGGGCGCCAGCGTGCTCTCACCCTTCACGTCGAGGTTCGCCTCGAGCTTCTTGAGCGTCTTGTAGCCGAAGCCCTTCACCTTGCGCAGGTCCTGCACCCGCTTGAACGGCCCGTGCTTGCCGCGCCACGCGACGACACGCTCGGCCTTCGACGGCCCGACGCCCGGCAGCAGCAAGAGCTGGTCGACGGTCGCCGTGTTCAGGTTGAGCTTGCCGCTGACGGCCTTCTTGCCGCCGCGCGCCGGCGCCGGATCGTCGTCATCGAGCTTCGGCCTGGGCGCGGCCGCACCCGGCAGCGCCTTGGGACCTGCGATCGCCGCGCGCGGCGACAGCCACACCACGCCGCTCACCACCAACACCAGCGCCAGCGCCGCCACGGCCAGGCCGCGCTGCCACGTTCCCCTCACCACGTTCACCTTGTTCATGACCTCTTCCTCTCCTTCACCTTTGGTTGCTTCCATTGCCCTGGCATCGATCGATCAGAACGGGATCTCGCCGCCGGGCGGCGGCACCGGAGCCCCATCGCCGTCGCCGCGGTTGTGCTTGCGCGCGAAGTCCTCGTCGGTCATCTCGCGCAGCTGCAGCGTCTTCACCGTCCCCGCCGGCCACGCGTCCATGTACAGGTTGGTCGACCCGTCCTTGTTGGGGAACGCGCTGCCGACGCGCAGCCAGAACTTCCCTCCGTTCTGCTTCTCGATCGGCGCCAGCACCTTGAACATCCTCGTCCGGTTTCCATCCATTCCCATGCTCATGACATCTCTCCTTGCGACTCGTGTTCGTTGAGTCGTCGCCGGCCCTTGCCAGCGCCATGCCACGCGCAACCTCGCGAGACCTCGTGGCTCGCGTCCGGCTTTCGGACACGCGCGTCCGGTTCTCGGACATCGTGTCCGGAAACCCGTTCGGTCAGCGCGCGGGCGTGAGCTCGACGTCGGCGCGTGCGAGCGCCGACTTCGCGACCGTGACGCGGCGGCGCTCGACGGTGGCGGCGCCCCACACCGGGCCATCCACGCCGACCGACGTCACCAGCGGCGGGTACCACACCACGAGCGTCCAGGTGCCGGGGGGCACCTCGTCGAGCACGAAGCGGCCGTCGTCCCCCGTCACCACGTAATACGGATGCGCCTGCGCCACGACCCACGCCGGCGCGCGCACGCCGTCCCACAGGCGGGTGTCCCCCGCCCGCTCGATCGGAAGGTGCGTGCGACCGCCCGGCTCCAGGTCCGCGGTCGTCACGCCGCCGGGACGCTCGTGGCGGAGCTTCACGGCGCGCGTGTCGCCGTTCTCGACCACGAGCTGCGTCGGCAGCGGCCCCGCGAGCTGCGTGGTCGGCGCGATCGCACACGCGCTCACCGTCGCCACGCCGCCGCTCTTCACGGCCGCCATCGTGAACGGGACCATCCGCCCCGTTCGCACGCCGTCGAGATACACGACCGCGCCGCTCACGCCCGCGCCCGCCCGCGCCACGCGCGCCGCGTCGCAGCCGGCCGGCCACGCCACACCGCCGCCGCTCTTCCAGCGCACGCTGCCCTCGATCGCGCCCGCGTCGCCGACGATCACGCCGGTGTACGGCGGCGGCGCTGCCAGCCCCGGCCCGTACCCGATCCCCCACGCGCCGTACCCGAACCCGCCGTACCCCAGGCCGCCATAGCCGAACCCGCCGTACCCGAGCCCGCCGTACCCGAACCCGCCGTACGCGCCCGGGTCGTCGTCGTGCTGCCGCTCGTAGCGGTCCTCGGCGCGCACGCCCTCCTCGCCGCCGGCGCGCCGCAACCGCACCGACGCCTCGGCGAGCTGGCCGGTGCCGTCATCCTCGCGGCTGCCCGCCGGCTTCAGCCCCGGCGCCTGCGGTGCGCCGCATGCCCACGCCAGCACGGCCGCTGCCGCGCTCGCACCGACGACACGCATCGCTCGCACCCGCGAAGTTTGCAACGCCCGCGGCGCCGCATCAAGGCGGCGGCTTCGGGGCCGGCGCCGCCTTCGGCTTCGGCGGCGCCTTCGGCTTCGGCGGCGCCTTCCGGTGCTCCTCCAGCAGCCGCGCCTGCTCGTCGAAGTGCGACTTCACGAGGCTGCCCGCCAGCTCCAGCAACCCGCGCGCGTCGGCGATGCTCGCCGACGACGAGAACGCCAGCCGCCGCCCGGTGCGCTTGAGGTCGAGCCCGCGCAGCACCGTCAACAGCGGCATCCCGCCGAGCAGCGGCACCGAGCCGTACTGATCGAGGAGCTCGACGCGGAGCCGCGTGATCGCGTCCTGCGCCGTCGCCGCCGCGCTCTCGTCGGGATAGCGCAGGTTGCCGCGCACGTGGAAGCCGCCGGCCGGCGCGAGCTCGAGCGTGAGCGTCGCCTGCTCCGGCGCCGGGATCGACGCGCCGCCCGCGCCCATGAGCGGGATCGAGGTCCCGAACATGTTCCCCGCCGTCACCATGATCGCCGGCCCCGTCGGCTCGCCCGACTCGTCGGAGATCGTCGCGGCGCGCGCCAGCCACGGCGGTAGATCGGTCGCGAGCGCCGCGCGGTCGAGGTCGCCGGTGCGCGCCGCCGTCAGCCCGCCCAGGTCTGCCGGCTCGGCCATCACGATCATCTTCGGCGCCCACATCAGGAAGACGCGCGCGTCGCCGGGCAGCACGCGCGCCGAACGCCCGCGCGAGCCGAGCGCGCCGCCCTTCGCCGGCGTCCACTTCACCGGCGCGTCCGGCTGGTCGATGTAGTCCCGCATCTCGGGCGACGTGATGCGCATCTTGCCCAGGAGCGTGGTCGCCGTGACGTCGTCGGGCGACGCGCTCGAGACCACGAACATCTCGAAGAGGTCCGACATCCGGACATTGGTGTCGCCGGCCAGCGACTTGTAGTCGGGGAGCTGCATCATGATCGCGTCGATGCGCTCCGCCCACTCGGTGTCGCGCAGGCGATCGAGCCGCACCATCGCGGTGATGACGTGACCATTCGGGAAGTACGACAGCAGGTTCGCGCCCGTCCCGGTGCTCGGCTTCGCCCCCACCGTCCCCACCAGGTCCGCCCCCGCGACGCCCCCGCCATCATTCCCGCCAACGCCGCCATCCTCTGTACCCGTGCCCGTGCCCGTACCCGTGCCCGATCCGGACGCGGCAACGAGCCCACCGTCTCCATCATTCACGGCCACTCCTGCGTCGCCATCCGTCGGCACGGTCGCCACCGCCGCCGCACCGCCGTCACCCTCAGCGGCGACCCCGCCGTCACCGGCCGTCACGCCGCCATCGCCGCCGACGTGCGCCAGCATCTCGTCGCTGCCCGCATCGACCCCCGCATCGACCCCCGCATCCGGTCGTCGCCGCCGCGCATCGGCCGGCACCCCGGCATCCTCCGGCTCCGGCTCCGGCTCCGGCGCCGCGTCGATCTCCACGCCTGCATCGACCACGCCCATCCCTTCGCCGGCCGGCCGCTCCGGCTCCGTCACGTCGTCCTCCGAAGCCGGCTCGTCGTTCGTCGCCGCCGCCTCCGGCTCGCGCACCTCCGGCTCCTCCGGAGGCAGGGCCTCGGCCTTCATCGGCGCCGGCGCGATGTCGATATCGATCACGGTCACCGAGCGCGTGCGCTCATGCGACAGCCCCACACGCAGGAACACCAGCACGCTGACGTGCAGCACCACCGAAACCACCACCGCGAGCGCGGTCATCCGGCGGTTTTCGGGCGGCGCCGCGTCGTCGGCGAGGGCGTCCATCTTTGGCAAGGACCTCGCCACCGCAGTAGCATTCGCACATGGCCGAGTCCAGGCACGACGCCCCCCGCGCCCTCACCGAGCGCGAGCGGGATTACATCGCGCGCGCCCGAGACACGGCATTCGTGCTCTACGAGGGCATCCGCACACCGCATCGCAGCTGTGGCATCGCCGTCGCCGAGACCTTCGGCTTGCCGACGCGTGCGTACCAGGCCCTGCGCAAGGGCGGCATCACGGGTACCGGCACCTGCGGTGCGCTGCGTGCCGGCGAGCAGGCGCTCGGCGAGATCCTCGGCGACCCCGACCCCACGGGGGCCGTCACGCCCGCGCTCCGAGCCGCGGTCACGTGGTACCAGGACGCCGCCGCCAGGATCGATCGCGGCGAGTCGCCCGACACCATCTGCAACAACCTCGTCCGCCCGCTCGGCGACTTCGCCGGCCCGCGCCGCAAGGCGTTCTGCACCAGCATCGCCGCCGAGGTCGCCGCACTCACCGCCGAGGCGCTCGTCCGCTTCGGCACCGAGCCCCTGCCGCCCATCACACCCGCGCCCGCGCCTGCTCCCGAGGAGAAGCACTAGTGCCCATCAAGAAGGAACACGTCGCCGACGTCGTCGCCGAGGCCTCGCAGAAGATGAGCGACCCCAACTACTCGGCCGTCCTCGTCGGCGGGTTCGCGCAGCTGCAGACTCCGATCACGCAGTTCGTGAGCGCGCACGAGCCCGAGCTCGGCGGCGCGGACGCGATCATCAACGTCATCTTCCACGCGGCGCTCATCGGGCAGGCCTACGCGCGCGGGCAGGGCCGCAGCGTCCGCATCGTGTCGTTCGACGACCTCGATCGGGCGAGCGGCGGCGACACCCTCGCGTTGCTCGAGAAGACGCAGCCATTCCTCCACGGATTCATCGAGGAGAACGTGGAGCAGATCGAGGCCAAGCGCCTGCTCGCGCTGATCGCGCTCGCGATGGATCGCTGACGTCGCGCTCGCGAAAACACTTCTATAGGACGTCGCACGCGACGGCGTCGCCCCGTCGCATCCCGTGCTTGCACACGATGTGCGTCTCAATTTCTTCGCGCACTTGCAGGCGCTGATCGACGGCACGTCGCCTGCTTGCGTGTGATCGCATGAAGAAGATCATCACGCCGGGCATCTTCCTTCTCGCCACGCTCCTCACCTCCGCGTGTACCGAGACGGACGACATCACCACCGAGGGTGACGACCCGCAGGGAGAGGAGCAGCCGACGGACACCGCCGAGTGCTGCGCTCCGGACTCGCCGCACGGAGAGGACGTGATGTTCGACTCGTTCGACGTCGGCCGCCGCGCGCGCGAGCGCTTCGACTGGCTACGCCACGTCCGCTGAACGGCGGCGCGAACAGCGTGTTAATGATACGAACGGGTTCATGGCGAACCCGACTGCGACCTTCGAGACGTCCCAGGGCAACTTCACGGCCGAGATCTTCCTCGACCAGATGCCGATCACGGCCGGCAACTTCATCGCGCTCGTGAAGCGCGGCTTCTACGACGGCCTGCACTTCCACCGGATCATCAAGGACTTCATGATCCAGTTCGGGTGCGAGTTCGCGAAGGATCCGAACAGCCCGCGCGCGGGTACCGGCAACTCGCCGCTCGGCCGCATCCAGGACGAGCACCCGCCGAACGCCAAGATCTCGAACGACATGGGCACGCTCTCGATGGCGAACACCGGCCAGCCCAACAGCGGTGGCGCGCAGTTCTTCATCAACACCAAGGCGAGCGGCAACGCGTACCTCGACTGGTTCTCGCCCGGCCCGTCGAAGCATCCGGTGTTCGGCAAGATCACCAGCGGCTGGGACGTCGTGAAGAAGATCGAGACCGCGCAGACCGATCAGCGCGACCGTCCCAAGACGCCGATCCAGATGATCAAGGTCACGATCTCGGAGTAGTCGGCGCGAGGGGAAGTTTGCAGGCGTGACCCATCACGACCTCGCCGTCACGGGTCGAGGTCGGGGTCGGCGTCCAACCGGCGCGCGTGCGCGCGTCGAGCATCTCGTCGGCGGTCGGGCGGTGGTCCCACACGGAGACCGCATCGACGCGACCCAGTCACGTGCAGTCGAGGAGGATGGCGGGTCCGTGGCCGGAATCCGGCGTGCCGTCGGCCTGGAACACGAGGTCGTGCGTGTATTCGTCCTGGACGACGACGTCGACGACGCCCCACGGGGGCGTCAGGCGCAGGCCGGCGACGAGCGCCTCGGCGAGCGTGCCGCACGCGGCGAACGCCGCGCGGACCGTGTCGAGCGCGTCGGGGTCGGTCACCACGGATCGCTCCCCGCATCGAGGCGCCAGAGCTCGCCCTGCTTGCTGACCTCGACCACGAGCGCGTGTCCGTCGTCGGTGATCGCGGAGAGCCCGACCGTGCTGCCGGGCGATGCCGCGGGCACCTGGACGGGACTCCACGCGTCGAGCGCCGACCGGAACAGCTGTGTGCCGTCGGCGCCCGCCTGATAGAGGATCCACTCGCCGTTCGGTGAGATCGAGATGTCGCGCACGATGTCGAAGCCGGGCATCGTCGCGGGTGGGCCGGGTGTCTCGGTCTTCGTCTCCGGGCTCCACCACGCGAGGTCGGCGGCGCCGGGCGTGAGGAGGAGCACGCGGCCGGTCTTGCGATCGACGTCGAGCGCGCGACGACCGGGTCGAACCGGCGCGGGATCGGCGCCGGGCGCGATGCGGAACACGTTGGGGATCGCCCCGTTCATGCGCGTGAAGAGGATCGAGCCGTCGGCGAGGAAGAGCGGGACGTCGTCGCCGGGCTGCGACGTGAGGCGCGTCGGCGTGGCGCCGGGCTCGAGCGTGACGGTGGCGATGCCGGGGTCGTCGCCGGTACGCGAGAACGCGATCGTGTCGCCGTCGGCGTCGAACGCCGGGCGCGCGATCGTGACGTTCTCGCCGGCGGCAGCGGCGGCGACACGCACGATCACACCGTCCGGAAGCCGGACGACGATCTCGCGGCCGCCTTCGACCCACGCCACGCGCCCGCCGGGGCCGGCGACCGGCTCGGCGATGGCGTTGCCGCTGGTGAGCTCGACCTGCGGCGTGGTGCCGACGTCGCGCAGGGAAGCCGTCGGCGTGCACGCCGAGTACACGAGCGCGCGCCCGTCGGGCGAGACGGCGACGCCGCCGAACGCGTGCACGTCGGGCGCGGCGATGCGATCGGCGGAGACCGAGCCGTCGGGCGGCAGGCGCGCGTGGATACCGTCGGCGGCGGCGTAGTAGAGCGCGCCGGTGGTGCCGAACGCGGCGCGCGTGGGGAGCGCGTTGGGGAGATCGAGGCAGCGCGGCGTGCCGCGGCGGCCGACGTCGACGAGACAGATGTCGGCGGGGGTCGACTGGGTCGCGCCGGTCATCGCGATCCAGCGCTGGTCGCGGGACGCCGCGAGCGCGAGCGGAATCACGCCCGCGGCGCGCGCGACGCCCTGGTCGATCCCGCCGTGCACGCGGCGCAGCTCGGTGGCGTTCTCGCGCACGAAGTAGTAGTCGTCGCCGACGGTGGCGGTGGCGACCATCGCGCCCGCCGTGATCTCGCGCGGGCTCGGGCCGCCGAGCACCTGCGCGACGAGCGAGCTGCGCGCGGCGTTGGCAGGATCCTTGACCAGGTACACCACCTCGCCGGGCTTCGCGCCGGGCGCGGGGGCGGACTCCCACGTCACGCTGTTCGTGATCTGGCGCGTCGAGCCGCCGCCGAGCGAGAGCACGTGGATGTCGGGCGTGCCGCCGGGGAGCGTGAGCTCGAACGCGACGGTGTCGTCGTCGAGGAACGCGGGCGCATCGGCGCAGCCGCCGAGCTGCGTGATGCGAACCGGCGCGAGCGGACCGGTCGCGAGCCCGCCGTCGCCGCCGGTGAGCGCGTCGCCGTCCGCGACGCCGCCGTCGCCGGGACCGGGCAGCGCGACGAGCGCATCGGAAGGTGCGGCGGCGCGTGCGCCCGTGCGCGAGAGGTGAAGGATGCCCCAGCCGCCACCGGCGACCACGGCGGCGCCGGCGATCGCGGACAGCGCGCGACGGCGCTTGCGCGGCGCGGCGCTCGCCTCGGCGAGCCCGGCGAGCAACGCGGTGGCGGACGGCGTGCGCTGCTCGCGGTCGGCGCGCAACGCCTCGTTGATGACGTCGTCGAGCTCGCTCGAGATGTCGGGGACCAGCTCCCTGGCGCGGCGATAGCGCTCGCGCGCGACGTCTTCACGCACGGTGGCGAACGTGGCGCCGCTGAACGGACGGGTCGCGGTGAGCAGCTCGTAGAGCACGATGCCGAGCGAGTAGATGTCGGCGCGCGCGTCGGCCTCGAGCCCGTCCATCAGCTCGAGCGCCGAGTAGCCGGGCGTGCCCATCGCCGAGCCCTCGACCGTGAGGTCGTCGTTGGCGGGCGCCGGCCGCTGCACCGACTGCGTCGGCCCGGTGACGTCGACGTCGTGCCTCGGCATCGACGGCGGTCGGCCGGCAAGTATGCCGGTGCCGGGACGCGTCGCGGCGTCGGCGGGCGCGGCGGGCGCGGCCTCACCACCGGCGGCGGCCAGCCGTGCGGCGACGCCCTTGCGCATGCCGACGGTGTCGGGGGCGGGCGGGGGCGGCGCGACAGCCGCGCCGTCGCGGCGGACGCGCTTCGAGAGCCCGAAGTCGAGCACCTTCACGTGCCCGTTGGTCGTGACCATCAGGTTCGAGCACTTGATGTCGCGATGGACGAAGCCCTGCTTGTGCGCGAACTCGAGCGCGCTCGCCACCGGCCGGACGAGCTTGAGCGCCTCGCCGGGTTGCAGCCGCCCGCGCTTGGCGAGGAGCTGGCTGAACGTCTCGCCCTCGACGTACTCCATGACGAGGAAGATGCGCCCCTCGTGCTCGTCGACCTCGTGCACCGTGACGATGCCGGGATGCACGATCGCGCTGGCCGCGCGCGCCTCGCGCAACATGCGCGCGCGGGCGTCCTCGTTCCGCTCGAGCATCTGCGGCAGCACCTTCATGGCCACCGGCCGCTCGAGCTTCTCGTCGAACGCACGGAACACCTCGCCCATGCCACCGGCGCCGATCCGCTTCTCGATCAGGTAGTGGCCGATACGCAGGCCCGGCGCGATCACGCGGTCATCCTCGCAGCCGCCCCGCCCCCGCGCAAGCCGCCGATGTGGCCTCTATGGCTCGACAATCAAACGGAAATTCCCCCAGTCGATGGTGTTCGAAGGCACCACGCAACCCGCGGGGGGCTCGTGCGATACAGGGCCGCGATGATCAACATGCGAAGGTATTCGAGGGCCGGGCTCCTCCTCTACATCGCCGGCTGCAAGTTCCCCGACCTTCCGGAGATCGAGACGGACGCCTCCGTCGATCGCTCGGTCGGCGGCACGGTCGAGGGCTTGTGGACGGGCGCCGATCTCGTCTTGCGCCTCGACGTCTCCGGCCGCGAGCCGCAACGCTTGACGGTGAACGGCGAGGGCACCTTCACATTCGCCGACCGCCTGCTCCCGCAGACACCGTTCGCGCTTTCGATCGAGACCGACGCAGCAGAGCACGAGTGCACGGTCGAGACGCCGACGGGCGAGGTCGTCGCCGCCGACGTCACCGATCTTCGCGTGCGATGCACTTCTCCGATCGCCATCTCGCTCTCCCTCTCGGCGCTACAACCGTTTACCTTCGACGGGCAGCTCAGCCATCAGGAACTCGACGCCTCCGTCCTTCTGGGGGCCGTCTCCGTGACGGTCAGCGGTCCGGTGGGGTCGACGTTTCTCCTCGGTGGTCAGCCTCTGACTCCGCTCGTGCCGTCATCGCCGGTAGAGCTCGTGCTCGGAAAGAACACGCTCGGGATCGACGTCAGCGTTGGACCGCTCTCGCGACGCTACGAGATAGAGATCGATCGCGGCGCCGTACCGCCCGTCGAGTACTTTTACGCCAAAGCCAGCAACCGTGACGCGTTCGACGGCTACGGCTCTTCCGTGGCGGCCCATGGTGACATCGTCGCGATTGGTGCTCCCGGCGAGGACAGCGGCAGTAGCAGCTCCCCCGCGGACAATTCCGTCCGTGAATCGGGTGCGCTCTATGTCGCTCGTCCCAACGGCGTGGATCTCGCGTATTTCAAGTCGGTCCCTGCCATTTCCAACGGTGACTTCGGGCGTTCGGTGGCCATCAACGACGCGTACCTCGTAGTCGGGGCACCCGACCACGTCGGTACCACGCCCGGTGTTGTCCAGGTCTGGCGGCGGGCCGGGCTGACCTGGACCATGGTCCCTTCTCTCGCGGCATCAAGCGCTGCAAACGGTGACGGGTTCGGAACGAGCGTCGATGTCTACGGCGACACGATTGCGGTGGGCGCGCCGAACAAGCCCGACGGCGGGGCGACGCCTAGCGGCGCCGTCTACGTCTTTCGCCGGACCGGCGGATGGTTTGTCGAGGAGGCGGTTATCCGAGCCCCTGCCGGGGCTAGCGGTGGCTACTTTGGCAACGCGATCAGTCTCGGCGAGGATCGCCTCGTCATCAGCGCGGAAGGGGACGGCAGCGCCGTCGCAGGAATCTCGACCACACCTGGCACCGACCTTGGCGCGGTGCACAGCGGTGCCGCTTACGTCTTTCATCGCAGCGGCACGACCTGGACGCTCGAGGCATACATCAAAGCCTCGAATCCCGGGATGGACGACGCCTTCGGTCGTTCGCTTGATCTCGACGGTGCCCTCCTAGTGGTGGGTGCACCTGGTGAGGCGAGCGCAGGCAACGACCAGCAGGACAACTCCGCGCCGCTCGCCGGCGCCGTCTATGTGTTCCGTCGCTCCGGCACGGCGTGGACACAGGAGGCGTACCTCAAGTCGCCCGCACCATCGGCGGAGGATCTGTTCGGAGAGTCGGTCTCGGCCCGCCGAGACACCATCGCCGTCGGCGCCACTGAAAACTTCAACCTGCGCTACGACCCTGGCTCGGTCCACGTCTTCAACTACGCGGGCAGCGCTTGGGGGCCGGTCGCTAGGATCACCGCGAGCAACGCCGATCCAGGCGACCGTTTCCACGTCGTTGCGCTATCGGAGTCCGGCCTCGTCGTCGGTGCGCCCGTCGAGTCGGGGCAGCAGGCCAACGACAACAACCTCGAGTTCTCAGGTGCCGCTTACTTCTACCGCTGATCAATCGATCGGGATCAGGCGCAGATCGAGGCCGCCCGGATACCAGTAGCTGGTGTCCTGGCCGTAGCCATAGACCGAGATGCCGAAGGGCGTCGAGCCGGTGATGGTGTGGTTGCCGACGCCGCCCGTGCCGGGTCCGAGCGGCGTGACGCGCGCCAGCGCGTAGCCGGAGGTGCCGATCGGGGTGAAGCCGGTGAGGAGCACGCCGTCGAGCGTGACCGCGGTGCCCGTGCGCGCGATGACGTCGACGTAGCTGGTGGTGTAGTTGAGCGGAGCGTGGAAGAGGTACTCGGTGCGGTACTGCTCGACGGGCACGGCCAGCGCCATCGACGGGTCACCGGTGTTACCCGCGACCTGCGATCCCTCCATGTATTGCGCGACCAGCACCTTGTGGTTCGCGGTGACGAGGAAGCTCGTCGGGTTGCGGGCGATCTCGACGAAGTCGCCCGGTGACGCGATCGTCGTCGGCGCCCCCGCGATGGGAGGATCGTAGGTGAGCGTGGTGGCGGCCGCGGTGGCGACGATCCGGACGTACTGCTCCTTGCCGTCCGGGATCGTGGTCACGGCCGGCGCCACCACCACGTACTGCCGCGACAAGGTCTCGACCGGGAACATCGACTCCTCGAGGTGGTCGCAGAACCCGAACTCGAGCGGAATGCGCGAGCAGTAGTGTGCGCCGATGACCTGGATCGGCTTGTCGGACGTGACCCGCGAGCCGGTCAGGTCCCCGGCCACGGCGCCGATCTGGATCACGTCGCCCGCGTCGAGCATCACGTCCTGCGGCACGCCGGTATCGAACCGCGGCGCGCCGTTCTGCGCCGCCGTGCTCGCGCGTGCGTTGATCGTGACCCGCGTGCCGTCCTCGTGGGCCGTCACCGCGAGCAGGCTCGGATACGCCACGATGCCGCCGAGCACCGGCGTGAACGACGCCACGTAGTAGTCGTCCCGCCAGGACGTCGTCGGGAACAGGAGCGACGCGTCGTTGGAGAAGGAATTCTCCGGCGCGTCGGACTGGAAGAAGTCGAGCGGGTTGAACTGGTACACGGTCACCGGCACGTCGCTGCGCAGGTGATACGCGCCGCCGACCGCGCGGGCCGCGGTGCCGTGGCCGGTCTGGCAATCGAACTGGCTGTCGCCCAGGCAGAGCTTGAGGGCCTCGACCCACGGCAAGGTCCGGACCGCGACGCCACCGCTCACCACGTCGAAGATCATGGGCTCGGTCAGCGCGCCGCCGTCGATGCGCACGGTGGCGCGCGCGCCGCTCGTGTTCGACACCGACACGGCGAACTCGTAGTGCTGCGACACGATGTTGCCGGTCACGGTCGGCCAGTAATCGCAGCCCACGTAGCTCTGCCCCAGCGACGACGGCGCGCACGGGCCACCGTCGTCGCCGTCACGATCGCCCGCGTCGTCGGGGCCAGCAGCGTCGTCGTCGTCGTCGCCGTCGTCGTCGTCGCCACGCGACGGCGCGCCACACGCCGAGGTCGCCAGCCACAACCCCATCAGCCCCGTCGCGACGGCGGCGCGCACGAACACCTGCTCACTCGGCCTTGTCGCGCTTGCGGCGGCGGCGGAAGCCGCCGAGACCGAACACCACGCCGATCATCGGCAGCGCGAAGTTGCCCAGCGCGTGCGACGCCGGCTGCTTCGGGCACTTCCGGCAGCAGCCGCCCGTGCACGGCAACACCGGCGGCTCGCCGGGCTCGCGAGCCTGAAGGCGGACCCGCACGTCGCGCTGACTGTCGCGCGGCATCTCGAGGCGGTACACGTTGGGCGACAGCTGCGTCGCGCCATCGATCGCCCAGCCGTACCCTTCGAGCCCGCCCTGATGGGCGAGGAAGTACGAGAAGCCGGTCATCGGGACCAGCCGGTTCGTGCCCTTGTCCTTGTAGTAGACGTAGATGTCGAGCGTCGGGATGAGCGCGGCCGCATCGTCCTGGCCGAGCTCGCTCAGCACCGCCTGCGAGGCGAGCAGCGGGTCGGTCTCCTTCGGCAGGAGCGCGAGCATGCCGACGGCGCGCAGGCGGCGCTGGATCTTCGGCGGCAGGTACGCGTAGACCGGCGGGAACTGCGGACGCGGCAGGTTGCCCCACAGC
>DATLEB010000133.1:0-92991 GCA_035525615.1 Kofleriaceae bacterium
GGGCTCACGGTCGACACGCACGACGGGCGCGCGTACCTCGGCATCGTGCCGTTCTACATGCGGCGCATCCGCCCGCCGTTTCTCCCGCCCGTGCCATTCATCTCGTACTTCCTCGAGCTGAACCTCCGCACGTACGTGCACGACGCCGCCGGCCGCCCCGGCATCTGGTTCTACTCGCTCGACTGCAACCGCGCGCTCGCGGTGTGGATCGCGCGCTGGCGCTTCCACCTCCCGTACGAGCACGCCGCCCTCCACGCGCGCGAAGACGCGGCCACCGGCACCATCGACTACACGCACCATCGACGCGGCGACTCCGCGATCTCGCCCGGCCGCTACACGTACCGCCCGACCGCGCCGCCGCACCCGGCCGACCCCGGCACGCTCGAGTTCTTCCTCGCCGAACGCTACCGCCTCTTCGCGCGCCACCGCGACGGCCGCCTCCTCACCGCGAGCGTCCATCACCCGCCGTACCCGCTGTCGCCGGTCGACGTCACGGCGCACGACGCGCGCGTCATCGAGCTCGCCGGCTTCGACGCCCCCGGTCGCCCGCCCGACCACGCGCTCTACGCCCGCCGCGTGGACGTCACGGTCTTCAAGATCGCGCCGGCCTGATATCCACAGCTCATCCTCAGCACTCCACAGCTCTCCACAGCATCCACACAGATCTGTCCGCAGCGACGACACCGCCCGGTGTGTCGACGTCCACGACACCCACGGCGTAAGCGCTCGCATCGCAAGCTGCTCCCGCCGCACTTCCACACGCACACCTCAGCTTGTCCAGATCCCCCGCCACCAGCGACGACACTGCCGCACCGAACGCACCTCGACGATCCGAGCGCTTGCGCGCGCCGCGATCCTGGCACGCCGCCTGCTCATAGGAGCTCTCGTCGGCGGTTGCAATGAACCGCTCAGGAACTGATGGGCCTCGCGAGTTGGGCAACTGACTCGAAGGCCGCAAAGCTCGAACGGGAACAGCCTCTGGGGACAGAGGCGAAGCACGCAGGACTGATCGATACGCTGAGGGTCACGGTACGGGGCACACGCAGCACCGCACCATCAAGACCGCGAGCGGAGGACGTGCGATGGCACGGCCCAGGTCTTCGTGAAACGCCCGAGGGAGTCTGAAAAAACGCAGGAAGGGACACGGGTGACGGCGGGGTGAACAACCTCGTCGGACACTGCGGACTCTGGACGAGAGCACGACCTTGAGGTCGACGCGTCGTTCGCTGGCGCCGGGCAACCGGCAGGCGAACGCCGCCAACGGCGCGAAGGTCAGGGCCACCGACGAGGTGGTACGGCTCGGATGGAGGATGCAACCCTTGGAGCGAAACCCTGGACACGGCAGCGCGGTGAAATAAACGCGCAAGGCACGGGGAGGAGCAAGCCGTCGAGAGCGTGTGAAACGCTGCGGGCGGAACCTGTCGGGCTCGGGATGCCCGGTGGATGTGGACTCCTCGTGTTGACGTCGTGAATAGGGCCAAGACCCCACGGAAGGAGCTCGGACGCGCGAGCGAACGAGCAGGTGACTGTCTGAAGGAACTCTGCAGGAGATCGAAGCTCACGAGAGGATGCGCATGGCATCGCAAGGTGCCGAAGCTACGGTGACGGTGGAACACCACAACGGTCCGTCGGAAACGACGAGGCATCGGTTCGGGATCTGGGTAACCCAACAGCCCAGGTACATCGTCACAAACAACACTCTGAAGAGCAGTCAACTCCACGAGAGGCTGCTGCGCGCTGGTGACAGCCGCGCAAGCTCGGGACAGACCATCGGAAGCCTTCGAAGGGGGCGGTCAGCTCGGAACGGGTCAACGGAACTGCCGACACATCACGGCCTGGAGGGCGCAAGCCTCTCCGGGCCGTCGGTGTTTTCGGCGTTCGATCCGCCACGCGCACCCGACGTCGGTGCTCACCGCCGCCACGACTCCTCATCGGTGGGAATCACGCACCGCGTAGCGCGGTTGGTCGAGGCATGCGCCTCGAACCGGTCGGGCCTTCGCGGGTAACAGCGGGGCTGGTGGGCGCGATCGTCGCGGGCATTGCGCTGGCGGCGGCGATGCGGTGGTTGCAGCCGGGGCCCGCCGGGGCGCAGGACATGGTCGGCGGATGGGTGAAGCGCGGAACGCTGACGAGCGTGACGCCGACGGACCATCGCTTCGCCCTGCACGTCGAGTGGCACGACGTGCCGGCGCTCGGGGGGCTCGAGATGAGCGTGCGGTATCGCGGCGTCATCCCCGACACGTTGTGCGAGGGGGAGGAGGTGATCGTCCGCGGGCGCGTGACCGGTACGCACGTGGATGCGGTCGAGGTGATCGGGGGCGCTCACAGCAAGTACGACGCGTGCGCACACCCGTGCCGCGGCGCGCCTCCGCCGGGATGCCTCGACCGCGATCTGTTCCGGTGACAGGCGTATGATCGGGAGATGCGATCGAATCCGCTCGCCACGTGTCTGCTCGCGGTGTGCCTCGCCACCGCGCCGGTGATGCCGGCCATCGCGCAGGTGCGCGAGACGCCCGCCGAGACCGCGCCGCGTCCGGCGACGCCCGACGAGCTCGCCGGCTACGCCGACCGCGAAGAGCAGGCGAAGCAGGAGAAGCTCGACGACTTCGAGGGTGGGCGGCGTGGGCGCGGCATCGAGGCGACGACGATCATCATCGTCCTGCTCGTCGTGATCCTCGTCCTCATCGTGATCTGATGCGGCTGCTCGTCGCGATCGTGGTGGCGTCCCTCGGCGCGTGTGCGTCGTACACAGGTACGGCGACGACGATCACGCCGGCGACGCTCGCCGAGCCGGGCTGGCTGCGTGTGCAGGGCGTGACCTATCTGGCGCAGCACGCCGAGTCGGATTGCGGCGCGGCGGCGATCGGGATGGTGGTCGGGTTCTGGAAGGACGTGCCGCCCGACACGATCGCGGCCGGGCTGCGGCCGGCGCCGCCGAACGGCATCAAGGCGGCGCGCCTGCGCGAGACCGCGATCGCGCGCGATCTGGCGGCGTTCGTGATCGCCGGCGACGTCGCGGACCTCGAGCACGAGCTCGCCGCGGGACGGCCGGTCCTGGTCGGCATGCAGAAGCCGCAGCGGCGCGGAACGATCGCGCACTACGAGGTCGTGGTCGCGTACCACCGCGAGCGCGCGCTGATCGTCACGCTCGACCCGGCGGCGGGCCTGCGGCAGAACACGCTCGACGGCTTTCTCGCCGAGTGGGACGCGGCGGCGCGCGTGACCGTCATCGTCGCCGCTCGGGCCGCTCGGGCCGCTCGGGCCGCTCGGGCCGCGAGCGCGTCGTGAGCGACGCCGACGAGCTCATCGCGCGCCTGCAGCTGCAGCCGCACCCGGAGGGCGGCCACTACCGCGAGACCTGGCGCGACGTGCCCGCCGGCGGCGGTCGCGGCGCGGGCACGGCCATCTACTTCCTGCTGCGTGCCGGCGAGGAGAGCCGGTGGCATCGCGTCGATGCCGTCGAGATCTGGCACCACTACGACGGCGCGTCGCTCGACCTCTGGATCGACGACGCGCGCCCGGTGTCGCTGTCGCCGTGGATGCCGCAGGTGGTCGTGCCCGCCGGTGCGTGGCAGCGCGCGCGTTCGACCGGCCCGTACACGCTGGTCGGCTGCACGGTGTCGCCGGCGTTCGAGTTCCGCGGCTTCGAGCTGGCGCCACCGGGCTGGCATCCGCCGCGGCGCGACGGGATGCACGAGCTGAGCGGTCCGTACGAGCTCCTCGCGTACCGCGGCGGGGTTCCGGTCGCGTACCACAGCCTCGATCACCACGTGCCCGACGCCGCCGAGGAGCGCGACATCCTCGCGCGCGTCGAGGCGCAGACCGGGCTGCGCGTCGTCCTCGACGAGTGGGTGATCGAGCAGGGTGATCCGCGCGACAGCGGGCGCGTGGCGCGCGTGACGATCACGGCGTCGTGACGATCACGGCGTCGTGACGACGCGATAGAGCGCGCCATCGCGCGTGGAGCCGGCCCACAGCGTGCCGCCGGCAGCGGCGAGCGGCGCGCTGCAGAACGAGTTGCCGCGACCGAACGCGTCGTCGGGCGGAGCGTCCGCAACCCGGACAAACGTGTCGTCGGCGCCGGTCGCGCGCCACAGGCCGGTGGTCGCGAGGAGCCAGCGCGTGTCGCCGGCGACGAGCAGATCCTGCGGTTCGCCGACGCCCGCTGGCAGCGCGAGGCGCTCGAAGCGGAGGCCGTCGCGCGACGCGAAGACGGCGCCCTTGCCGCCGCGCGCGGCGATCCAGAACAGGCGCCCGCCACCCGAGGCGAAGCGGCGCGTGATCCAGCCGCCCTCGTCGGTGAGGCGCGCGAGCACGGGCGGCTGCGCCGACGCCTCGCGCGGGTCGCCCGTGAGCACCGCCACGTCCCACCGGATCTTCAGCTCGTTGTTCTGCAGCCCGAGGTACAGGCGACCGGCGAAGCGGTGCGCGGTCGTGGTGCGGACGACGCCGACCTTGAAGCCGGCGCCCGGGAAGAACTTGGGGCGGAACACCGGCGCGTCGACGTCGCCGACGAAGACGCCGCCGGGGTAGGGCGTGCCGCCGGCGCGCGTGGCGTCGACGGTGCCGCCGGTCGCGACCACGGCGCCGGCGTACGTGATGACGTCGAGCACGTGGAACGAGAGCGTGACCACGCGCGTGCCGCCCGGCGGTCGCTTGCCCTCGGCGAGCGGGCGGAAGCGGCCGTTCGTGTCCGACACGAAGAGGTAGTCCTCGAGCCCCGGCTCGACCAGCCCGAAGCCGCCGTACTCGGGCGCGTCGGCGTCGGTCGCCCACAGCCGGCGGTCGATCACGCGCAGCCGCGTGAAGCCCTGGCCGCCGACCTCGTGCGTGATGCTGGCGGCGCCGCCGCGGTCCCAGTCGAGCACACGCTCCCACGCGCGCGCGGCCGGGTCGTAGCGATCGACGTGCGCGCCGTCGAGCGAGATGGGATCGACCGCGGCGGCGACGTAGATCGCGTCGCCGAGCCCCACGAGGTCGCAGACGCGCGGATGCGCGCCCGCGGCCGGCTCGATGCGCTCGAACCGCAACGTCAGGGCGCCCGGTGGCGCCGGCACCTTCGCGAGAGCCGCGATCGGCGCGAGGTCCGGCGCGCCATCGTCGTCGCCATCGGGCACGCCGCTCGGCGCGGCCGGCAACGCCAGCTCCTCGAGCTTCGCCGGCAACGCCTTCTCATCGGCGGCGCTCGCGCCCGCAGCGCCGGCACCGGTTCGCGGCGTCGTCGCTCCCGCGCCGCCGCCGCCGCACCCGGCGAGCACGACGATCCCGAGCACGAGTGCGGCTGCGCGTGTCACCCGATGGCTTTACCGCGAAGCCGCGCGCGCTGCACGCTCGCACGGTGCGCTACGGTGGACGTGTGAGCTCGCGCGCCAGGCCCGTGTTCGCGTGCGTCGCACTCGCGGCGTGCACGCCCGGCGTCGGCGCGCGTGAACTCGCTGCGCCGCCGGCGCTCGATTCGTACGGGCGCGCGGCGGACCCCGCGGCGCAGCTGCTCGACGTGCCGGCGGGCACGTACCTGCTCGGCGATCCGCGCGGCACGCCCGACGAGCAACCGCGCGAGGTCACGGTCGCCGCGTTCCGCCTGATGCGCACCGAGGTCACCGTCGCGCAGTTCGCGGCGTTCGTCGCGGCGACACATCACGTCACCGACCCCGAGCGCGAAGGCCACGGTCACGTCTGGCGGCGCCACGACGGCCGCCGGTGGGCGTGGCGCATCGTCGACGGCGTCACGTGGCGCGCGCCCGCGCGCGACCGCGACCACGCCGTCTCCATGGTCTCGCAGCGGGACGCCATCGCGTTCTGCGCGCACCACGGGCTGCGCCTCCCGACCGAGGAGGAATGGGAGTGGGCCGCCCGCGGCCCCGACGGTCGTCGCTACGCCTGGGGCGACGCTCCGCCCGAGTCGCGCCCGCCCGCCGCGCGCGGCAACGTCGGCACGCTCCGCTGCTGCGCCGCCTCCGACGCCGACGGCTTCGATCGCATCGCGCCCGTCGGCCGCTTCCCCGGCGCCGCCGGTCCGTTCGGGCACCTCGACCTCGTCGGCAACGTCTGGGAATGGACCACCAGCCGCGACGAGCGCGCGCCCGGCAAGCTCGTGATCCGCGGTGCAGGCTGGGGCAACTCGAGCTGGTGCCTGCGCGCCGCGTATCGCCACTCGAATCCGCCGGCGCGCGGTCTCGACATGGTCGGCTTCCGCTGCGCCTCGGATGTTTGAGAGCTTACTCGCAGTCCAGGCAGGCGAACTCGACGATGTCGTGCTCCACCCCGAATCGCGCGGCGGTGTACGACTCGAGATCGATCAGGAACCCCGTCTGCGCCGAGTTGCGCGTGCAGCAGCCGCCGCAGTCCGAGTCCGAGCACATGTCGTAGACGGTCACGTCGATGCGGTTGGCACCGCTGCGCACGCGCAGCGTCTTGAGCGCGTACGCGTCGGCGTCGTCGGAGTGCACGGCGGCGATGTTGTGCTGCATCACCCACTCCTCGCTCTGCTGCCCGTCGACGAACGCGAAGCGCCCGGCGTACTCGCAGCCGCTGAAGTCCTCGCACTCCTCGCTCCCCGGCTCCGGATACGACGTGAAGTTCGTCAGGTTGGCGTCGCGCCACGTGAGGTTGTCCTCGTCGACGATGCGCGCGTCGACGTTGCTCGGCAGGCCGCCGTCGCGCGAAGGCCCGCGCGCATCGGGATCGGGCTCGTTCGAGCCGTTCGGACTACACGCCACCCACGCCAGCGCGACGAACACGGTGCAGCGGTGCATCCCGCGATGGTCGCCGCCGCGCGCGCCGGACGATGGTCATTGCCGCTCACAGCGATGGCGCGATTCGCGTGTGCGATACTCGTGCCCGCATGACGGGACACGAGCGCCGCACGGCCGAGCGCCTCCCCAGCAAGGCGCGCGTCACGATGCGCGGCAGCAGCCGGGAGATCGAGCTCGACATCGAGAACATCTCGGCGGGCGGCATCTTCCTCCGCTTGCCGCCGACGCAGCGGCCGATGTCGGTCCTGGGCGAGGCGGTCGTCGTGGCGTTCGACGTCGGGCCGGACTCGTACGGCGATCCGCTCGACCTCGAGGTCGACGCCGAGGTCGTGCGCATCGATCTGGGCGGACCGGGACGCGCCGCCGGCATCGCGCTGATGTTCACGTCGACCGACCCCGCGGTGCCGCAGCGGCTCGCCCTCGTCCTCGAGCACCTGCGCACCCGCTAACCTGACGGTATCCTTCAGCCGTGCGCTTCCCCGACCCCAAGCTCCACCTCGCGATGATCGACGAGGTCCATCGCCGCCGCAGCACGTACGCGTGGGTCGCCTCGCAGCGCGCGGCGTACGAAGCGACATCGCCGGCGATGTCGTGGAGCGCGCTCGAGGACAACACGAGCGAGCACGCCGTCGAGCTCGAGCGGTTCCTCGCGACCTTGCCCATCGCCGATCGCGATCTGGAGGACATCGACGCGCTCACGCTCGACGGTGATCGCGACCTCTATGCCTGGGTCTATCCCAGCTGGTGGAATTTCGGTGATCACTTCGCGATCCACGATCTCACCGGGCTCGAGCGTTGCGCCCGCCTGCGCTACCTGCTCCTCGGCCAGGGGCTGGTGGCGGGGGCCAGCCTCAAGCCGGTGGCACGCATCCCGCGGCTGGTCGAGCTCCACCTGTGCGCACGCTGTCACCTCGCCGACATCCCGGCCCTCCTCGACGCGGCGTCGCTCAAGAAGCTCGACGTGGTGAACGTCGGCACCAGCGACGAGCGCGCCGCCTGGGAGAGTGTGATCGCGGAGTTGCGCGTGCTCGGCGTCGCCGTCGAGGCGCGCTGAAATCCCGGCCATTTTTGCCACTGGCCAACGTCCCGAATCCGTGGCCTGATCGGGCCATGCGGATCGGGTGCATCGGCCTGCTTGTCGTCGCTTCCGCCGGTACGGCTGTCGCGCAGCCGAAGCCAGCTCCGGCCGCCGCGCCGGATCCTTCGCCTGCGCCAGCCGCGGCGCCCTCGACCTCGTCGCTCCTGGCGCCGGGGCTCCTGCTGTTGCCGCCGACGCCGCCCGACATTCCGTCGCTCCGCATCGAGGCGGCGCGCGTCGCGTCCGAGCGGTTCGAGGACAGCTGGCGTTTTCCCGACGTCGAACCGCTGTTCGTCCTCGACGGCGGCATGTGGCTCATGGGCGGCAACGGCCGCTACCGTCCGCGCACCGCGCGCTCGGCCGCGCTGCACGGCGGCTCGATGGCCGCGACGCTCCTGGGCGAGATCCTCATCCACGCCGACTCGCCGGTCGCCGGGTTCGGTGCGCTCCTCACCGGTGCCACGCTCGACTCCGCCGCTGCCGACGCCGACCGCAACGCCGAAGCGCGGCGCTAGGGTCCCGGGCGCTGCGGCAGCAACTGGCGCAGGTGATGGGCGTGCAGCACGACCCGGTGGTGCGCTGCGCGGCTCGCGCTGCTGACGCGCGCAGACTGCAAGCCCGCCATCACGATCGTCGCGAGGCTCGCGACCACGATCGTCACGACCGCGGGCGTGCCGTCGACGACCATGCCCCAGCCGAACGTGAGGAGGCCGGCCTGGTTCATCTCCCACGTCTTCGCGATGACGCCGAGATGCTCGAGCGCGATGGGGAGGAGGAAGCCGGCGAGCATGATGCCGATGAGCAGCCACTTGCGCACGAGGAAGTGCGGGTAGGTCACGACCGAGCCGGTCACGAACGCGAACACCGCCGGCACGACGAGCAGGGGCCCGGCGAAGCGGCCCATGAGCGCGATGAGGGCCGAGTTCCCGATCGCGTACGCGAGCATGTAGCCCAGTGACTTGTGCGGCCGGCGCGTCAGGTCCCACGCCGCGACCGCCATGACGAGCGCGAGGACGAACATGGCGATCGCGGTCGGCCACGAGCGCACGCCGTTCCAGACGAGGACCGGCAGGAACGACGCGATGAGGATGTAGCCGGGTAGCGCAGCGCGTGAGTGCTGCGACACCGTCTCGCCGTCGGACTCGCGCAGCCGCTCGCGCACCTCGGGGGCCACGCCGGTGGGCGGCGCGAGCATCACGTGCATCACGATCTCGGCCGCGTCGCCGGCCTCGGGATCGAGGGCGAGCGCGCGGCTGGAGGCGCGCATCGCGTCGCCGCTGCGCCCGTCGCGCAGCGCGTCTCGCGCCAACGACACGAGGTCGTGCGCCATGATCCGGCGGCGCGCGACGTCGCGATCGCCGTCGAGATATTCCTCGACGAGGTCGGCGCAGCGGCGCGCGGTCGGACGCGCGCTCGCGAGCCGCGACAGCATGAGCACGCACAGGCGGTCGAGCTCGGGCGGGACGTTGCGATCGGGGCGCCGCATCGCGGGCGAGAGCACCGTGCCCTCGGAGATCGTGCTGGCGACCGCGTCACCGCCCCGCGGGTGCAGCGTCTCGCCGGCGAGGATCTCGAAGAGGATCGAGCCCAGCGAGTAGACGTCGGCGGGGCGCTCGGCGTCGGGGTCGCCCAGCTGTTCGGGCGAGACGTAGCCGGGCGTGCCGAGGATGTGCGTCGGCGGCGTGGCGCCCTCGATGGTGTCGACGTCGGCGGTGTCGACCATGTCGGCGGCGTCGCCGACCACGCGGGCCACGCCCCAGTCGAGGACGTACACCTCGCCGAACTCGCCGAGCACGATGTTCGACGGCTTGAGATCGCGGTGCAGCACGCCGCGCGTGTGTGCGTAGTCGATGGCGCGGCACACCTCGGCGAACGCGCGCACGAGCCGCTGCCGGCTGGTGTCGCCGCGCGCGAGGAGCTCGCCGAGCGTGAGGCCGGCGACGCGCTTCATCGCGAAGAACGGACGACCGGTGGGGTCGCGGCCCATCTCGTAGACGGGGACGATCGCGGGGTGCTCGAGGCGCGCCTGGATCCGGGCCTCGCGAAGGAAGCGCGCCAGCTCGTCCTCGGTGGGCGAGGCGGAGCGCAGGCGCTTGAGCGCGACGTCACGGCCGATGCGCCGGTCGTGGGCGAGCAAGACCTCGCCCATGCCGCCGCGCCCGATGATCTCGCCCATCGCATACGTGCCCGACACGCCGGTGACATCCTCGACGGCGATCGACCCGGCGGCCGCCGCGGGCCGCGGGACGAGCGTGTCGGCGTCGTCGCGGTCGCGGTCGCGGTTCGGCTCGGTGGGCGGATCCGCGTCCGGTCTCATGCCTTCATGGTATCGGGTTCACGCCTCCAGCGGCGGCGCTCGACGAACCACGCGGCCAGCGGCAGGAACGGCATCGCGACGAGCGCGTAGTACGCCGGCGAGCGCCAGTCCGCGCCGCGCGGCCGATACACCTCGCCGGTGAGCGCGCACGCACCGAGGTAGAGCAGCAGGATCGCGGCACCGCACAGCTGCCACACCCCGACGACGACGCGCGTGGGGCCGGGACGCGCGTCCCACGCCGCGAGCGCCAAGACGCCGAGGAAGATGAGGGTCGCGACGATCGCCGTGGGGATGACGTGTGTGCTCCAGCAGAACACCATGATCGCCGTGATGATCGGCAGCGCGAGCAGCGCGCCCCACCGCGCGTGACGCTGGGTGAGGAGCAGGACGGCGGCGAGCAGCTGCAGCACGCCGACGAAGCGGTAGAAGCCGCCGGTGGCGTGGAACGCGTGGAGGAACTCGTGGAACGCGCCCGTGCGCCCGGGGTCGGTGAACGGCTGGCCAAGCACCTTCTTGAGCCCGGCCGGCACGAACGCGAACCCGACCAGGAAGCGCAGGTTCACGATCGCGAGGCTCAGCCAGCGCGCGTCGCGCGCGCGTGCGTGGAGGCGCACTAGCGCGTGGTGCATGACGTCCACGAGATCATGGCGCGAGTGTAGCCAGCTCGGGGAGCATGTCGATCGAGGGGTCGAGGTGCGCGCGGGCCATGAGCGCGGCGGCGCGCGTGTTGGCGGGCGTCGCGATGCCGTGCCGTGCGCCGAGGCGCACGACGGTGCCGTTGCGGGCGTCGACCTCGAGCGGGCGGCGGTGGAGGCGATCGGTGAGCGTCGACGGCGCCCCGCCGGTGGGCGCGGAGACGGCCTGCTCGGCCACGTCGGCGGCGAACGCGTCGGAGACGTCGGCGCCGGCGGCGCGCGCGACTCGCGCACACTCGTGCGCGAGCATGTGCGCGAGCTCGCGCAGGCGCGGATGGCGCGCGTCGGGGAGCGGTACGCCGGCGAGCGCGGCGAGCGCGCCGCCGGTGACGTTCAGACACAGCTTGCGCCAGGCCGCGGTGGGCCAGTCGTGCGTGCGCTCGACGGTGACGTCGGTGCCGTCGAACAGCGCGGCGAACGCGGCGCCCCCGGCGTCGTCGGGGACCGTGAACGTCGCGGCCCGCCGCTGCACGATGCGGCCGGGGCTGACGGCGGTGGCGGGGCAGGCGACCACGACGGGGACGACGCGCGCGGGATCGACGTAGGGCGCCACGCGCGCGACGTGCTCGACGCCGTTCTGCAGCACGGCGACCCGCGTCTCGTGATCGACGAGCGCGCGCAGCCAGCCCGCGGCGCCCTCGGTCTGTTGCGCCTTGGTGGCGAGCAACACCCACGCGACCTCGGCGACACGCGCGGGGAGGATCTCGACTCGCGGCGCGAAGCGCTGCACGTCGTCGCCGCGCTCGAGCACCAGCTCCGCGAACGGCGTGCGCACGCAGCAGATCGGCTCGCGCCCCGCCCGCGCGAGGCTCGCCGCGCACACGCCGCCGATCGCGCCCACGCCCACCACCGCGATGCCGACCGGCTCGATCATGCGACGAGGATGCCCGATTTGCGCCCGGCGTGACGGCCTTTGCCACCTTCGACCGGCGAGGCGGGCAACCGGCGGGACTACCGTCGCGCGCATGCAGTCCTCCCCACCGTGTCCGCGTTGCGGACAGCCGTTGCGCTGGTTCCCCGAGCAATACGCCTGGGGCTGCGACACGTGCAGGCAGATGCTGCCGGCCCAGCCGCAGGCCGCGCCCGTCGCGCCGCTCGCTGCGATGCAACACGCGCCGGTGCGTCGCTCGCGCACCGGCCTCTGGATCGTCCTCGCCCTCGTCGTTGTCGGCGGTGGCGTGGCCGCCGCCGTGCTTCTCACCGGCAAGGACGCTCCTTCTGGCTCTGGCTCTGCCTCTGGTTCTGCGTCTGGTTCTGGTTCTGGTTCTGGCTCTGGCTCTGCCTCTGGTTCTGCTTCTGGTTCTGCTTCTGCCTCCGCCGTCGAGCCGCCGCCTCCGCCCATCCCCTCGACCGGCCTCGCGGAGTGCGACCAGGTCGCCGCGCTGCGCGCCAAGATCGAGCGGTGCGCCGGCCTCGCGCCCAACATCCGCACCATCTCGCTCGAGATGGCCGACAACAACCTGAGCGCCGCCGGCAACGCGACCGGCGAGTACGCCGACTACGTGCGCTCGAAGTGCGCCGGCACCGCCGACGCCCTCGCCGACACGCTCGCCGAGGCCGATTGCACGCCGCGCGCACGTGCGCAGGCCGCGGGCTTCTCGGTGGCCATCCCGCCGGGCTGGCAGATCATCCAGGAGAACGGCCAGCTCCCCACCGAGCTCATCCTCGAGGAGAAGCTCCCCAGCGTCGGCGCGTCGACGCGCGCCGGCGTCTACCTCGAGCTCGCGCCGTTCTCCGACAAGGCCAACGCCACCGGCACCGCCGAGAGCTGCACGTCGTTCGCGACCTACGTGGCGCGCAACCAGGGCGCCACGCTCGACGAGCACGGCCTCGTCACCACCAAGGTCGGCCCGGCGTGCCTCAACCGCGTGAACGATGGACGCGAGCGGCGCCTCGGCATGCAGGTGAACCTGCAGGGCAAGCACATCCTCGGTGTGACGTGCACGTACGAGCTGACGCTCTCCGCACCACCGGCCGGGTGCCTCGAGGTCGTCGACGGGCTCACGCTCGACTGAGTGCGGCGCGCACGGCGCGGGTCACTCGCAGATCTGGACCTGGACCTCGCCCTCGACGTGCAGGTCGTCGTCGGAGTCCTCGAAGATCGCACGGATGCGGAACGGCACCGTCGCGCCGACCTCGGTCGGTGCGCCCAGCACCTCGACGCGCCCTTCGAGCACGAGGTACGCGGTCGCGTCGAAGTAGAAGAACACCGTCGCGTCCGACTGGAGACCGAGCGGCACCGCGCCCTCGGCCCACGGCACGAGCGCGGCGACGTACGGCTCGTCGCCGAAGCCGCGCTCGCACGTGACGTCGGTGTCGGGGTACATGTGGACCGATCGCTCGCCGGCCTCGGAGGAGCTTCGCGCGATCGCGCTGCCCGCCGTCCACGGCATTCCATTGATGTCACCCGCGAGCGGCGTGGTCGCGACGGGATCGTCCGCCGGGTCACTTCCGCACGCAGCCAGCGCCGCCGCGAGCACGATCCCGATCGCGATCATCCGCATGCATTCACGGTAACAGCCGTGCGCCTGCGCACCAGCCACTCTTGCGTGAGGCATCTCCCGGATGGACGCCGATGCGGTGCTACGGTGCACACATGCGCACCTCCTTCTCCATCGCTCTCGCCCTGGCGCTCGCGGCCTGCGGCGGCAAGTCCAAGCCCGACACCACGACGACCACGACCGACGACACGTCGAAGACGCCCGACGAGACCCCGGCGATGGTCACGCCCGAGGAGTGTGAGTCCACCGGCGGCACGGTCGCCTGGGACATCGGCGACGGTTCGGTCGCGTGCCCCGAGGGCACGGCGAAGGCCTCGAACGTGTCGGGCGGCGTGGAGGCGGGTCTGTGCTGCAAGCCGGCGGGCGCCGAGGGCGCACCGGCGCCGGGTGCCGCCGAGGCTCCGTGACCGCACACGATCCGCGCGCCGACGCGCTGCGCGCTGGCTACGCGCCGGTCGCTGGCGCGTACCACGAGCACCTCGGTCACGAGCTCGATGGCAAGCCGCTGGATCGCGCGTTCCTGGACGCGTTCGTCGAGCGTACGCGCGCCGGCCTCGTCGTCGACATCGGCTGCGGGCCGGGGCACGTCACGCAGTACCTGGCGTCGCGCGGCGCGCGCGTCGAGGGCGGCGACCTGTCGCCCGCGATGGTCGAGCAGGCGCGCGCGTCGTATCCCGCGCTCGCGTTCCGCGAGGCCGACATGTTCGCGTTGCCGTACGTCGACGCCTCGCTCGGCGGCGTGGTCGCGTTCTACGCGATCGTGCACCTGCGCACCCAGGAGCTCGAGGCGCCGCTGCGCGAGATGCACCGCGTGCTGGCGCCGGGCGGGCTCCTGGCGCTCGCGTTTCACATCGGCACCGACGCGGTGCACGTCGACGTGCTGTTCGGCGTGCCGACCTCGCTCGACTTCTTCCTGCACCGTCCCGAGGACGTGATCGCGGCGCTGCAGGCCGCAGGCTTCACGCTCGAGGCGCGCCTCGATCGCGAGCCGTACCCCGACGCGGAGCATCCGACGCGCCGCTCGTACTTGCTCGCGCGGCGCTGAGTCAGGCGCCCAGACGCGCGCACGAGAAGGGCGGGAACCGGTCCCCCCACGGCTGCGCCGACTCGAGCTCGTAGGCGAGCGCGAGCAAGGTCGCATCGGCGCCGGGCGCCGCGGCGAACTGCGCGCCGATCGGCAGCCCGCCCGTGCTCCAGTGCAGCGGCACCGACATCGCGGGCGTGCCCGCGATGTTGTGGATCGGCGTGTAGCCGACGGCCTGGGCGGTGCGGCGGATGAGCTCGTCGGCGGGCACGATCGGCGAAAGGTGACCGATGAGCCATGGCAGCGTCGCCACCACGGGCGTGAGCACGACATCGAAGCCGGTGGTCGCGTCGAGGTGTACGCGCGCCGACGCCGCGAAGACCTCGCGCGCCGTCGCCAGCGCGCCCGGGCCACGCGCGTCGTATCGGTCGGCGAGCGCCCACGTGAACGGCTCGAGATCGTCACGTCCGACGGGCGTGCCCCGCATCCGTCCGAAGACCTCGATGAGCCCCGCCACCGCCGCGCCCGCGACGATGAAGAACGCATCGCCGAGCGCGGTCGCGTCGAGCACGGGCGGCGTCGCATCGACGACCTCGTGGCCGAGCGCGCGCACGAGCGCGACCGTCGCGTCGTGAGCGCGCCGCACCTCGGGCTCCGGCTCGCGCCCGTCGAACGTCTGGGCCCACGCGCCGATGCGGAGCCGCCGCGTCGCAGCCTCCGCGACGAACCCCATCCGCCGGTGCGCGGCGTCGCGCCCGGTGTCCTCGACGAGCGAGAGGAAGCGCGCGGTGTCGCGCACCGACCGGCTCACGCAGCCGTCGCTCGTCATGTCGGCGAAGTCCGAGGTCCCGAGGATCGACGTGACCGTGCGGCCGCGGCTCGGCTTGAAGCCGAACAGCCCGCACACGGATGCCGGGATGCGGATCGACCCGCCGCCGTCGTTGGCGTGCGCGATCGGCACGAGCCCGGCCGCGACCGCGGCCGCCGCGCCACCCGACGAACCCGCCGCCGAGCGCGACAGGTCCCACGGGTTGTGCGTGACGCCTTCGGCCAGCGTCTCCGTCGATCCGAGCAACCCGATCTCCGACGACGCGCTCTTGCCGATGACGGCGAACCCCGCGGCGTCGACACGCGACGTGAAGGGCGTCGGGATCGCCTGCTTGTTGTCGCGCAAGAGCCGCGTGCCCATCGCCCAGCGCAGGCCCGGGTACGCGGTCACGTCCTTGACGAGGAACGGCACGCCGCGAAACGGTCCCGGCACCGGCGCGGTGCGCCGCGCGCGCCACAGATCGAGCGTCGGGATGGCGTGGATGATCGGCTCGAGGAGGCGGATGCGCGCCTCTGCGGCGTCGAGCAGATCGCCGCACGTGAGCTCGCCACGCGCGACGAGCTCGGCCTGTGCGGTGGCATCGAGACGTGAGAGGTCCATCGCGCGCTAGCTTACGCGCCGCAGCGTCAGGAGCGTGATCTCCTGCGTCGTACCGACGCGCAGCGGCGGACCCCAGTAGCCGGTCCCCTCGCTGACGTAGAGCTGCGTGGGCCCGTGCTGCCCGAGGCCCGCCGCCTGCGGCTCGAACAGCCGCACCAGCCACCCGAGTGGCAGCAGCTGGCCGCCGTGCGTGTGCCCCGAGAGCTGCAGCTCGACGCCGGCCGCCGCCGCGCGCGCCACCGTCCGCGGATGGTGCGCGAGCAGCACCATCGGCAGCGACGCGTCGCGGCCGCGCACCGCGCGCGGCACGTCCTCGCCGGCGGTCGAGTCGTCGACGCCGGCCAGCTGGAACGCGCCGCCGATCGTGACGTGCTCGTTGCGCAGGATCGTGATGCCGAGCGAGCGCAGGTGCTCGAGCCACAGCTCGGCGTTCCAGTAGTACTCGTGGTTGCCGGTCACGGCGTACACGCCGTCGCGCGCCCGCAGCTCGCGGAACGGCTCGACGTGCGGCTGCAGCTCCGAAAGGCGCCCGTCGACGAAATCGCCGGTGATGACGACGAGGTCGGGCTCGAGCGCGTTGACCTGGCGGACCACGTCGGCGGCGAACTCGCGTCCGAGCATGTTGCCGATGTGCACGTCCGTGAGCTGCACGACGCGGTACTCGTCGCGGCCGAGCTTCTCGAGCCGGACCTCGACGCGCCGCACGCGCGGACCGCGCGCGACGTGCAACAGACCGAGCATCACGGTCGCCAGCGCTGCGCCTCCGGCGATCGCCGCCGCCGTGCGCGCGCTCGCGCCGAACGCCACGGCGATGTGGCTGCCCCACGCGCCCAGCAAGAGGTACACCGCGAGCCCGAACCACAGATAGCCGACGAGCTGCACGCGCCGCGCGGCGTCGCGCGAGAGCCCGCGCGCGCCCAGCATGATGAACGGCAGGCTCGGGCCGAAGATCACGATGACCGCGGAGCCGATCTCGAACCACGGCGAGGGCAGGGGAGCCACCAGCCGCCACCAGATGTAGAGGTGCGCGCCGCCGAGAATTCCGAGCACGACCAGGAGCCGGCGCCACATCGAACGCATCGCGACACTGTAGTGGACCGATCGGACTTGGCATTGTGAAGTTTCGTGGCGCCTCCACGCCTGGCGGGCGCTAGCCCATCACACGAACGTCGAGGCGATCACCAGCGCGACGTAAAGCGCGAGCATCACCGGTGGGCGCAACGCGCGACGCAGGAACGCGGACGGCGTTCCCACGACGAGAAACAGGGACTCGGGGCCGCCGGCGCGCAGCGATCGGTCGTCAGGCGTCGCGCCGGTGCGGGCGAGCACGCGCACGCGGTCCCCGGAGCGCACGGCTGCGACGGCGCGAATCGCGCGCTTCTCGTCGAGCGGCTGCCACGCCGGTGGTGCGGCCCAGGTCATCCCGCTCGTGTACACGGTCGCGCGCCAGGGGCCGGCGTCGAGCTCGAACGACGGCGTCGCGGTCGCGGTGGTCTGCAGCTCCTCCCAGATCCAGCCGCCGCGCCCCGAGCCGGCGGACTGAACGGCGCGCGCGGTCGTCGCGGAGAGGGCCGGGCCCTCGCTGCGGCCGACGATGCCCTCGACCACGCCCCACGTGGCCGCCGGAGGAGGGAGCGGGAGGCGCGCGGCCTGCTCGACGGGCACGAGGCCGCGCACCGACGCGAACCCGCGGACGATGCCGATCAGCGCGGTGACCGCCGGGAAGAGACACGCGACGTAGAGCCCTGGCACCGGGTGCGGCGTGGTGGGGCCGCTCTTGTTGCGGCCGAACGCGATCATCATCGCGAGGAGCGCGGCCGCGATCTGGAAGAACATGACGAGCTGGCGCGATGACGGGCCTGGCGTGGCGCCGACGCGCTGCACGAACGGCAGATCGTGGCGCGTGCCCCACATCATGAGCGTCGACGCGCCGAGGCCCACGCCGAAGACCCACAGTCCCGCGGCGCTGCCGCCCTGCGGGACCGCCCCACGCCAGCCGGTGGCCTCGCTCGCCGCGAGCGCGAGGAAGCCGAGCGCGATCGCGCCGAACACGGGCGTGGTGCGGCTCCACGGTGGACGCGGTGTGATGCGCGCGCGTTCGGCGCGTGCGGCGGCATCGGCGGCCGCGCGCTGCGCGTGATCGTGCTGCGCGCGATCGGCGGCCTCGGCGTGGGCGAGCGCGCGCATCGCGGCGTCGCCGTCCGCGCCGAGCACGACGCGAACGGCGGCGAGGTCCGTGCCCGCGCGGCGAACGCGCACCGCGACGTGATCGCCCGGTGCGAGGGCGGCGCCGCTGATCCGCACGTCGACGTGATCGCCCGGGGCGACCTCCTGGAAGAGGGCGGCCAGCGGGTGGCGCGCGAGCTCACCCCAGCTGCCGCGCAGGTCCTCGCCGAGGATCACCGACGGGTCGACGTGGATGCCGACGGCTCGGTCGCTGGTGCGCACGACGATGTGCGATCCGTGCGCGCGCGCGATGGCCTGGCCGCCGGCGTGAAGCGTGGCGGCCGCGGCCCCGCCGCTCTCGACGACCCCGACGACGTACTCAGCCGCGTCCACGCCGCGATCGTACCCCGAGCGACGTGGCCAGGTGGACGGCGTGATAGCCGAAGCGGTCGCGGACGCGATCGACCGCCTCGTTGCGGCGCTCGCCGCCGTCGAAGAGCGGCAGCTGGTCGGTCCCGAGGCGCAGCCGCGCGACGGCGATGCCGAGCAAGCGGATGGGGAGGTCGCGCGTGCGCGCCTCGTCGTAGAGCTCGCGTGCGATGCGATGGAGCTCGGTGTCGACGCTGGTGGGCGGCGTGATCGTGCGGCCGCGCGTGATGGTGTGGAAGTCGGTGTAACGGAGCTTGAGCGTGAGCTGCCCGACGAGGACGCCGCGGCTGCGCGCGCGTGACGAGACCTTCTCGCACAGGCTCGACAGGATCTCGGCCGCCGTTCCGGGCGTGCGCTCGACGAAGGTGCGCTCGTTGGAGATCGTGCCGGAGACAACGCCGTGCGGATCGTGCTCGCGAAACGCCGGGCGCTCGCGGCCGAGCTCGTCGCTGCCCTCGCCGCGCGCGGAGGCGCGGATGCCGGCGGTGTACGCGCCGAAGATCGACTGCAGCGTCGCCTCGGCGGCCGTGACCACCTGGCCGAGCGTCTCGATGCCGACCGAGCGCAGCCGCGCCTCGGCCACCGGCCCGATGCCGGGGAGCTTGCGCACCGGCAAGCGCGCGAGCGTCGCGGCCTCGGTGCCGGCGCGCACGAGGAGGACGCCGGCCGGCTTGGCGAGGCCGCTCGCCACCTTCGCCAGCGGCTTGCTGGTCGCGATGCCGGCGCTCGACGGCAGCCCGAGCTCGCGATCGATGGCCGCCGTCATCGCGCGCACGGTGCGGAGGACGGTGGCGTCGTCGTCGGCATCGTCGGGGCGCCGGTACATGCGCTCGCAGCCGCGGAAGTCGATGTAGTGCTCGTCGATGCTCGCCGCGACGACGATCGGACTGACGCGCTCGACGATCTCGCGCGCGCGGCGCGAGTAGTCCATGTACTCGTCCCCGTGGCCGGGGACGAACACGGCGTCGGCGGGCGCGCGCTCCGACGCCTCGCGGATCGACATGCCGGCGCGCACGCCGAACGCGCGCACCTCGTAGCTGGCCGACGTCACGACGCCACGACCGCCGCGGTGCCCACCGACGACGACCGGCTTCGCGCGCAGGCTGGGATCGAGCAGACGCTCGACCGACACGAAGAACGTGTCGAGATCGAGGCAGCACATCCGCGGGTCACGCATCGCGGCTGTCGATCCTCCATCTGAACGGGTGTTCAGTAAAGGTGAAACGAAAGATCTCTGGGGTCCGTGTCGATCTCGCGAGGCCTCGGTCGTCGCCTGGATATGCGCAACCTCATCGTTCACCAGTTCATCACCCTCGACGGCGTCATCCAGGCTCCCGGCGGCGCCGACGAAGACCGCGACGGCGGCTTCGCGCACGGCGGCTGGACCACGCCGTACTGGCACGACGACATCGGGGCGACGTTCGGCGCGATCATGCAGGACGTCGACGCGTTCCTCCTCGGCCGCCGCACGTACGTGACGCACGCCGAGGCGTTCGAGCCGCTCCCCGCCGGCCACCCGTTCGGCGACCTCATGAACCCGCACGCCAAGTACGTCGTCTCGAAGACCCTCGAGAAGCCCATCTGGCGCAACACCACCATCCTCCGCGACGACGTCGTCGCGTCCGTGCGCGCCCTCAAGGCCAAGCCCGGCAAGTCGATCATCGTCGACGGCTCGAGCCAGCTCTGCCACACGCTCCTCGAGCACGACCTCGTGGACGACCTCTACCTCACGACCTACCCGCTCACGCTCGGCAGCGGCAAGCGCCTCTTCCCGTCGACCGGCAACGCCGCCGCGAAGTACGCGCTCGTCTCGTCGAAGCCATACCCCACCGGCGTCCTCGGCCTCCATTTCACGCGCACCCGCTGATCGCGGCGCTAGTCGCGCGAGCCCGCGCTCGCCGCCCGGAACAGCGTGCGCGCGGAGTCGCGCATGAGGTCGGTGGCATCGCGGCGTGAGAGGCCGCCGATGTCGACCAGCCAGACGAAGGCCTCGATGCCGAGGGTGGCGCGGATTGCGAGCACGAGGCGGCGGACGCCGCGGGCACCGAGGCGGCGGCGCAGCGGCGAGAGCGCGTCCTCGAGCCAGCCGATGACGCGGCCCTGGCGTATGGGCGACGAGCGCGCCGGCTTGCCGTCCTCCAGGGAGAGGCGAAGGGCCGCGCGCAGCTCGGGCTCGTGATCGATCAGCTGACGCGCCACCTGCGCGGTCACGAGCTCCAGGCGCTCGCCGGCGTCCGTGGGCGCGTCTCCAGGCAGGAGCGACGGCTCCTCCAGCTCCGGGTACGTGGCGGCCAGCAGCGCGCGCTGGTTCACGAAGTAGCGATACGCCGTGGTGCGCGAGATCCCAGCGCGATCGGCAGCTTGCTCGACGGTTGGCGTGACTCCCTCACCGAGCAGCTCACGCGTCGCGTCGACGAGGGCGGTCCGCGTCCGGCCTTTCTGCCGGCTCCGGCCCGATTTTTCATATGGTACGTCCATGCCCATGATGGTACTCTAGTGCCCATGAAGCCTGAAAGTCCAGCCGTGCCGATCATTCGCAACGGTGGGGAAGGCGAGAAGCTCGCTTTCGCCGGTGGTGGTCTCCTCACGATGAAGCTGACGAACGCGGAGACCGCCGGTTCGCTCATGATCTTCGAGGACGCGGTGGTGCGCGGCAAGACCACGCCCTGGCACAGCCACGAGCACGAGGACGAGCTGTGCTACGTCATCGAGGGCGAGCTGCTCGTGAACGTCCAGGGGACGGAGCACACGCTGAAACAGGGCGGCCTCTTCTTCGCGCCGCGCGGCACGGCGCACTCGCTCCTGGTCGTCTCCGAGACCGCCCGCCTCTTGTGCCTGCAGACGCCCGGCTCCGGCGAGGCCTTCTACCGGATGGTGAGCGACCCCTCGACATCACCCGACGACGCGGCGCGTCCGCCCGACTTCGGGCGAGTGAAGGAAGGCGCGCTTCGCACCGGCAGTGTCTCGGTGCTCGGTCCGCCGCCGTTCAAGCGCCAGTGACCTGGCTCGTGCACGACCTCAGTCGAACGGCGGCGGCGAGACCGTCACGGTCCCCGCGGTCTCGACGCGCAGGATGAGGCGCACCTCGGGCAGCTCGGCGGGGAGCGCGATGCGCGGCGCGAGGGCGTCGGCGCAGTCGGCCCACGCCGCGCGCACGCCATCGAGGTCGCCCGAGAACATGCCCTCGATGTCGACGCCGGGATCCGAGTACGCGATCTTCGACGTGCCGCCGGCGCGCGTCAGCCGCCACACCTGCTCGAACGCCTCGACCGAGTCGTGCTTGCCGCGCGAGCGCTCGGCGCAGCGGACAAGCGCGGGTGTCACTTTCTTGATGGAGGTGAGGACGGCGCGCTCGGCGGCGGTCGGCGCGGTCTGGCCGCAGTCGTCGGGCGTCTCGAGGCGGAAGTCGTTGCCGGAGTCGTTCTCGATCTCGAGCCGCCACGTGCCGCGCTCGGGACGGTCGACCTCGTCGGCGCTGTCGACGGGATCGTACGGCGAGCGGTAGCGCGCGCCGAAATGGAGGTGCGCGACCGCGCCGGCCGGAGCGCCCTTCGCCTTGGCGCGCTCCCAGATCTCGGCGGGCGTGCAGCGCGGGGGCCGCACGGCGAACCAGCGCCAGCAGTCGCCGAGCTCCCACGAATGCTCGACGACGTCGCCGTACATGTTCGACGCACCCGCGCTGAACGAGAGGATGCACGGCACCGACACCGTGATGCCCGCCGGTGTGCCCTCGGGCCGCTTCACGCGCGACGGCGAGCGGTACTCCCACGAGCAGCGCGCGTCGTTGTTCAGCGTGAGGCTGGCGCGCCCGTCGGCGGTGACGTACGTGCAGTTCATCAGGATGGGCAGTGCGTCGGGCGCGAGCTCGCGCACCTTCGCCTCGGCGAACGCGCCGAGCGCGACGAGATCCACGGAGGCCGCACCGCCGGCCTGCTCGATCGCCTCGCGCAGCGCCTTGGCCTCGGGCTTCTCCGCTGGTGCCGGCGCCGCGGCCGCGATGGGCGCTTCGGCCTCGGCGCGGATCGGCGCCACCGAGGGGCCGCTGGTCTTGCCTTTCGACACGCTGCCCGCGACGAGCACGATCGCGCCGATGATGCCGGCGACGACCACGACGCCGATCACGCCGAGCCCGATGCTGATTCCGGCAAGATTCGGCGCCGGTCTCTCGGGCGGGCGCACGGCCGCGCGCGATGCGGTGAGCCGCGGCACCTCGACGACGTGAGGCTCGCCCGGCACCTTGATGCCGCAGAACTCGCACGCGCGGATGGTGACCCCGGCCTGGCGCACCGGCAGGAATGCGCCGCAGTTGGGACACTTCTCCGCGAGCATGAGGCGAGTTTCACCTGAAACCGCCCCGCGCGGCGCGTGGTAACCCTCTTCAAGATGACGGTTGCAACCGACGCATTCATCGACGGGACGTGGGTGGCGGGCTCCGCGCGGTTCGCCGTGCGTGATCCCTACGACGACGCGGAAATCGCGCACGTGACCGACTGCGGCGAGGCCGAGGTCGCCGCCGCGATCGACGCGGCCGCGCGCGCGTTCGATGGCTGGCGCCGGCGACCGGCAACGGAGCGCGGCAAGCTGCTCGCGCAGCTGGCGGCGGCGATGGTCAGGGACGAGCGCCGCCTCGGCGAGCTCTGCACCCGCGAGAACGGCAAGGCGCTCAAGGAGGCGATCGCCGAGGTGCGCTACGCCGCGAGCTTCTTCGAGTGGTTCGCCGGCGAGGCGGGGCGCGCGTACGGCGAGACCATCCCGGGGTCGCGACCCGATCAGCGCATCGTCGTCACGCGCGAGCCGGTTGGGCCGTGCGCGCTCATCACGCCCTGGAACTTCCCGTACGCGATGCTGACGCGCAAGCTCGGTGCGGCGCTGGCGGCCGGCTGCACCACCGTGTCCAAGCCGGCGGAGCTCACGCCGCTCGGCGCGCTCGCGATCGCGCAGCTGGCCGAGCAGGTCGGGATCCCGAAGGGCGTCATCAACGTCGTGCCGACGACGAACGCGAAGCGGTGCGGTGCGCAGCTGCTCGCGTCGCCGGCGATCCGCAAGCTCTCGTTCACCGGCTCCACGGCGGTCGGTCGCGATCTGCTGCGCGCGGCGGCGGACGACATCAAGCGCGTGTCGCTCGAGCTGGGCGGCAACGCGCCGTTCGTCGTGCTCGCCGACGCGGACGTCGAGGAGGCCGTCGCCGGCGCGATGATCGCCAAGTTCCGGAACGGCGGACAGTCGTGCGTCGCCGCGAATCGCTTCATCGTGGAGCGCGCGATCGCCGACGCGTTCGTGGCGCGGCTCCTGCCGGAGGTGAAGAAGCTGGTCGCGGGGCGCGGCCTCGACGCCGGGACGGATCTCGGGCCACTGGTCGACGACAAGAGCGTCGCGAAGGTGCGCCGGCTCGTCGACGATGCCCGCGCGAAGGGCGCCACCGTCCTGCACGAGTCGCCGATCCGCGACCGGCTGGTCGGCCCGATCGTGCTCGGCGACATCACGCCCGAGATGGAGCTGTGGCGCGAGGAGATCTTCGGCCCGGTGATCGCGATCCGCACCGCCGCCGACGAGGGCGCCGCGCTCGCGCACGCCAATGACACCGAATACGGGCTGGTCTCCTACGTCTACACGCGCGACGGCGCGCGCCAGCGCCGCTTCGCCGAGGGGCTCGAGAGCGGCATGGTCGGCGTCAACACCGGCCTGGTGTCGACGGCGCAGGCACCCTTCGGCGGCATCAAGCACTCGGGCCTCGGCCGCGAGGGCTCGCGCCACGGCCTCGACGACTACAGCAACCTCAAGTACGTCTCGGTCGGCTGAAGGCGCTCAGCAGCCCGGAAAACACGTGACGCCGAGCCGGCCCGCGGCCGCGGCCCGCGTCGTGGTCGCGATCGCGAGCACGCGGTCGACGGTCGCGCTCGCGCGCTCGCGCGCCTCGGTGGTGGTCGCGTACTTGTCGAGGAGCGTGCGGCCGATGACCTGGTGCTCGCGCTCCTCGGGCTGGATGATGGTCTCGTAGAGGCGCACCGTCTCGTCGTCGCCGTGCGCGCGGCAGTAGGCGATGAAGTTCTCGTTCACGCCGTAGGCGATCGCCTCGAGCGCGAACAGCCCGGCCGCGACGCGCTCGACGGTCGTGGTGAGCGTCGTCATGTACTGGAACAGCGGATTCGCCGCCGGCGGCACGAACCCGTCGACGTCGAAGCCGAGCGCGCGCAACCGCTCCGCGATCAGCTGGAAGTGTCCGGCCTCGTCGCCGGCCTGGCGCGCGAAGGCGAGCTTCGCGTCGACCTCGGGCGTCGACGCCACCCAGGACGCCGCGAGCTCGCTCACCGAGATCTCGTTCACGAGCGCGACCTGCAGCAGCGCCTTCGCGTCGGCGTCGCCGGTGGCGCCGCGCCCCGCGTCGCCAGCGTCGATGATTGCGGCGAGGCGGTCCTGCGACCGCGCGGCGAGCTCGTCGGCGAACGTCATGGCCGGCACTGTCGCCGCAGGGCACCGGGCTTGCAACTCACGCGGCCCATGCAGATTCACCGTTTCGCGCTCCTGCTGGTTTCGAGCGCTTGGGCATGCACCGGCGGCGCATCCGACGGCGGCGGCGGCGGGTCGGCTGCGGATGCGCGAGATCCCGTGCGCGTCGACGCCGGGACCGACGACGCGGCGAATGTGCCCGACGGCGCACCCGCGCCCGATGGCACGCCCGCGCCCGATGCAGGGATGGACCGCGACGCGATGCCGGCGCTCGACGCCGGCGACGCGAGCAGCGCGTGCGGCATGGCTCCGACCGGGAGCTGGCGCGGCACGTCGCGCATCCAGGACAACGGCAGCGGCGGGTTCTCGTACGTCGAGGGCGACGTCGAGTGGGTGCTCGCGTCGACCGAGGGCTGCGTCGATACGTTCCGGCCGACGGGCATCGTGCGTTACGGCTACGAGCACAGCGGTGGGAGCAACCATCAGCAGGTGACGGTGCAGCCCGGCGACGGCACGCTCGTCATCGATCGCAGCGCGCGGATCGCGACCTACGTCATCGCGGCGTCCACGGCGCCGGCCGGTGCGTGGGCCGATCATCGCGGGTCGTTCGACGGGCGGATGTTCGCGGGCTTCCTCTACGGCCAGGTCGCGCGCATGTGGTCGATCGCGCGTGTCGATGCCGAGTTCCCCGCGCCGACGTCGGGCTGCTCCGAGCCGGCGACGGATGTGTGGCAGAGCCAGCTCGCGCACGCGGGATTCCAGGGGACCGCCGACGTCACGTGGACGCGCACGTCGACCACCGGCTGCGTCGACCGCTTCGCCTCGTCGGGGACCGCGCGCGTCGGCACCGTGCAAGGGACCGACTTCCTCCTCGACTACGATCCGCCTCACGGTCCGATCGCGGCCGGCGACGCCGAGCTGGTGATCGATCGCTCGACGTCGCCGCCGGGCTTCGAGCTGCGGCACGGCGCGACGACGTGGCCGGCGACGCTTCGCCGCACCTACGAGGACGGGACCGTCACGACGGAGCAGGGCAACGCCATCGCGATCTGGGCCGAGTTCTTCGAGGGCGCGTACGACGGGAATCACTTCTCGGCGCAGCGCGAGGACCGGACCGGGTGGACGTTCAGCCGGGCGCCGTGAGCGTCGCGCCGCTCAGCTCGCGTCGCGCCGCTCAGCTCGCGTCGCGCACCAGGTCGGCGAGGGCAGCGACGTCGGCGTCGTCGGCGCCCATCGCCACGAGCGCGCGATCGAGCTCGAGGACGTACGCGCGATTCGAGCCGCTCGGGCCGTGCGAACGCCGCACGATCGCGGCAGTCACCTCCAGCGGCTCCGGCCCGATGAACTCCGATCGGTCGGAGCCGCCGATGAAGACCTCGACCGGCATGTCGTTGACCACGTCGCCGGCGCGCTCGCCGGCGGCCAGGCCGGCGACGAGCTCGAGCCGCCGGTAGCCGGCCTTCTCGCGGTGCTCGAGCGCCGCGAGCACCGCAGGCCAGGCCGCCGCGTCGATCGCGTACGCCATGCCCCACAGCTCGGCCCCGGGCGCCTCGACCAGCGTGACGACGCGCCCCGGCGACTCCGGCGTCCCGCGATGATCCCACGACGCCTGCCAGAACCGCCGCGCCCACCCGGTCACGCGCGCCGCGCGCCGCTCACGATACGGCAGGTCCGGACGCCAGATGAGCGAGCCGTAGCCGAACAACCAGACTGTCATGGCTTCCTAAGAGGGGACGGTGTCAACTTTCGTCAACTTTGCGCGGCTGCGTGGCTAGCGTGCTCATGACCCCTCGCAATAGTTCGTTCTCTTCGAGAGACAGCGGCGTCTGCGCAACCTTGGCCCCGCGTTGACGGCTGATACTCATCGCAGCTGAAACCTCGCTGATCGAGATCCCCAGCCGCACGGCGGCGTGAATGATGACTCGTTTGGCCACCGCCACGTTTCCTCGTGCGTGCCGTCGGGCCGTTGCGTTCGTCGCAAGCCCGGTCGCCGCCACGACCGCATCGACAAGCTCCGTCGCCGATGGAGGTTGACGAACGAAGTGAGGGACGACGATGGGCACCTCGCTCGGCGTGGTCAGGATTGGTGTCCCGATCTCGAACGGGCCCAATCGACGGGCTTCATGTCGAGCTTGTTCGAGATCCGGCAGATCGAGCGTGGAGTCCACCTGTCCGTTGACAAGCGCATCGAAGCGCAGCGGTGCCTCGGAACAACCCGCTCGCGAGAGCCCTTCATCCACGTTCAACCAGTCTGGCGGGGAGGACACCCCCACGTATGCCTGGTGACTGGACCACGTCGACATTCGTGCGGTGGCAGCGACGCCCGCTCGCACTGGATTGTTGTGGATGTACGCGATCACGTCAGCCTCTCGCTCGCCCGGAACGACGTATGCCGCTGGTCGGTCCGCGAACACTGGGCCGAGGCGTCCGTGCTGTTGGTTGAGCCAGTTCGCAAACGGCGAGTTCACCTTTCGCGCCCACGAGTCGAGGCTCATCTTTCCCGCGACCATCGCTAGGTGGATGTGATTGCTCATCAGACAGTAGGCGAGGCATCGCCAATCGCTCCTGGCGAGCGCTAGCCCGAGCAGAAGAAGGTACTGGCTGCGCTCGTTGTCGGTCGCAAAGAACCACTCACGATCGACGAAGCGCGAGATGACGTGATGAAGGCTACCGGGAACGGTCAGACGTGCGATTCGGGGCATGGCCGAGGCCCTATCGGTGGCGCCACGCCAAAGTTGTCAAAAGTTGACACCGTCCCCCTGTGCGCGGGCCGTCATGGCTTCCTAACGCAGGTCCTTCGCGAGATAGATGGCGACCTCGCCGGGCATGTACGCGCCGTAGTAGCGGGTGTCGACGCCGGCGAGGGCGTAGCCCAGGCGTTCGTAGGCGCGAACCCCGGGGACGTTCACGTTGCTGGTCTCGAGCCAGATGTGGGTCGCGCGGCGCTTGCGCCCGTAGGTCTCGACCCGGTCGAGCAACGCGCGACCGACGCCGCGACGCCGCCATTCGGGCGAGACGTAGAGGAACCACAGCATGAGGCGCGCGTGCCACGGCTCGAACTGCACCGTGGCAAAACCGCGCACGTCGCCGTCCGCCTCCGCGACCCAGCCGATCTCCCACTCGGCCCACGTCGCGAACACCTCGAGGATCGAGTAGCGCTTCGTGATCGGCGTCTCGAGCCGCCGCTCGACCAGCTCGAACGCGCGCGCGTGCGTCACGACATCGAACACGAGGTCGGTCTCGAAGCCGGTGTCGATCGACTCGACGCCAGCTCGGTCACGTTCTCGGTCGAGCTCGCGGATCTCCACGGCCACCGAGCGTACCTCGGCATGCCGTGCGTGTGCGCCAGCGCGCGATGCGCGCCGCGACACCGACCTGCGGCGGGCCTGTCACGCGCCGAGACGCGTTTCTGCGCACGACCACGACACTCGACGGTCAGGATCGCTTCTTGCTCACCCGCTCGACATGGCGCGTACGAGCCTGGTCTTCCTCGTTCTCGCGGCGTTCGCCGCCGGCTGCGGCGGCAGCGACCCTTCGCCGGGCGGTGATGACACGCCCGATGGCGGCAGGCCCGATGGCGCCAACCCTGACGGATCCCCTGACGCCGCGCCCGGCGTCGACGCTGGTGTCGACGCCGGGCCGGTGGACTACCCGTACAGCGACCTCGACATCGGCTGCGCGCCCATCTTCCGGCAGGCCTTCGTCACCGAATACCACCTCACGATCCCGGCCGATCACTGGGCCGCGATGCAGCACGAGTTCATGAACCCGCAGTTCACGCCGGGCGGGTCGATCATCGAGCCGGGGTACCACCCGACGCAGCTCCACATCGTCGCCGGCAGCGGGGCCTACGATCCGCCCGGCGTCATGATCCGCATCAACGGCAACACGTCGTGGCTCCAGGCCATCCGCTACGACGACAACCCGAAGATGCAGTTCATGATCGCGTTCAACGAGGTCAACCCCGACGCGCGCTTCCAGGATCTGCGCAAGGTGAAGCTCGACATGCCGCGCGGCGACTGGACGTACCTGCAGCAGCGCGTCGCCCTCGCGTGGATGCGCGGCCGCGCCGGCGTCCCGGCCCAGTGCGCGAACAGCGCGCGCGTTTTCATCAACGGCGCGTACTACGGCCTCTTCACCAACGCCGAGCGCCAGGACAAGAGCTTCCTCAAGCGCATCTACGGCTCCGCGAACAACGACGGCGATCTGTGGAAGGCCGGCCGCGACATCAAGACCAACGAGGACACCTTCAGCTGGTCGCACATCTCGGCCTTCTGGGACGTCGAGACGCTCCCCGCCATCGAATCGCTCGTCGACGTCCCGACCTCGATGGTCGAGTGGGCGTCGGAGGCCGTCATCGGCGACTCCGACGGCTACAACCAGGGCCGCCCCAACTTCTACCTCTACGACCATCCGTCGACCGGCAAGTTCGTGTGGCTCGCCAACGATCTGGACACGACCCTCGACGAGGACTTCCTGCCGCCGACCACGTCGCCCGTCTTCGCGCCGCCCCCCGAGGGCGAGGCGCGCTGGGAGCGCGACTGGCATCACTATCTCATCGCGCTCAACGATCCGTCGGCTCCGCCGCGCTACGTGGCGGCGATGGCGGCGCAGCTCCCCAAGCTCGATCCTGCGGAGCTCGCGATGTGGGTGGAGGACTGGAGCGCGCAGATCGCGGACGCCGCCGCCACCGACCCGCGCCGTCCGTTCACGATGGACGATCACGAGGAAGGCCTCGAGCGCATGAAGGACTACGCGCCGGCGCGCGTCGCGTATCTCGATCGCTGGCTCGACTGCTGGTCGGGCGGCGGCGTCGACGCCGACGGCGACGGCTTCGACATGTGTCACGACTGCCAGGACGCGAACGCGGCACAGTCGCCGGCCGCCATCGAGGTCTGCGACGAGATCGACAACAACTGCGACGGCCGCGTCGACAACGTGACGAGCACGCAGCCGGGTTGCAGCGCCGACCCCGACGCCGCCGCGCGCGAGGCCTTCTGGCGCCGCGTGAACACCGACGTCAAGGCGCGCGCCAAGGCGGACCGCCTCGCGCCGCCGCGCTGATCACGGCGGCGGTGTCTTGCCGTCCCTGAACTGGATGAAGACGCCGTCGGCCTCGGTCACGAGCTTGTCGCCGGCGTGGCAGCGGCCGACCGCGTAGACGCGGCGGCCCTCGGTGCGCTCGACCCACGCCTCGAAGCGGAGCTCGTCGTGCAGCGGCGTGATGGCGCGGTAGTGGGTCGAAAGCGACGCGGTGTGGCCGGGGATGCCGCGCACCATGCACGCGAACGCGAGCACCTGATCCCAGACGCCGGCGACGACGCCTCCGTGGACGCCGCCCGGCGGCCCTTCGTACGCGAGCCCGAAGCGCGCCGTCGCGATCACCTTGTCGCCGTCGGCGTGCATCGCCACCGGCGCGGCCAGCGGGTTGTACGAGCCGCTGATCACGCTCCACGGCAGGATCGTGTTCAGGTCGCCGTTCACGGGCGCGTTGTATTTCGGGAACGGTCGCTCGCCGGCGAAGCCCGCGGCGCGCGCACCGAGTGACTCCGCGTCGTCGGCCATCGCCGTCAAGGCAGGCAGAGGCGCGGTCAGCGCCACCGAGGATTCGACGAGCCCACGCAGCGCGTAGGCCAGGCGGCGCAGCTCACGCTTCTGATCATCGTCGTACTGGACGGCGGTCACAGGCCCGAGTGAAACATGTTTCAATTCGCGGTGCCACCGAAGAACTCGGGCTATGGTCCGCGCACATGATCCGGAATGCGCTGACGGCGCTCACGGTGGGGATGCTCTGGTGTGTCTTCGCGCTGGCCGGACCGGCCTGCACGGGGCACATCACCGGCGGCAACGGCGATGACGATGGCGGCGACGACGACGGCGGGGATCCCGGCGATCGTCCGCTCGAGGTCGATCCGCAGGCGGTGACGCTCGCGCCCGGCACGCAACGCACGTTCACCGCGTCGCGCTCGGGTGCGCCCGTCACCGACGTGGACTGGTCGGTCGAGGAGGGCGCGGCCGGCGGCGCCATCTCGTCCGGCGGCGACTACACCGCGCCGGCGGCCGAGGGCACGTACACCGTGACCGCGGTGGAGTCGGGCTCGGGCGAGCGCGCGACCGCGTCGGTCACGGTCGCCGAGCTCGTCGCGACGACGCACGGCATGTCGATCCCCGCGGCGCACCCGCGCCTCTGGTTCAACCCGAGCCGGCTCGCGCGCGCGCGCGCCTGGTTCGCGACGCACCCGTTCACGGCGCCGAGCAGCGAGGACTCGGGTGGCGGTTACGGCGACACCGCGCTGCACGGGCTCCTCAGCAACAACGCGACCGGCTCGTGCGACCGCGCGATCACGTGGGGCCTCTCGCGCCTCGGCGACGTCGACGACTCGGGCGGCACCGCGTGCGACTCGTGCCGCTGGACCGGCGAACAGCTCATCCTCATCTACGACTGGTGCCACGCGTACTTCACGGAGGCGCAGCGCGCGACGTACGTGGCCGGCATCTCGACGGGCCTGCAGGCGTGGAGCCGCAAGAGCTGGGGCGGCCCGCCGATGTTCCAGAACAACTACTACTGGGGCTACCTGCGCAACGAGCTCGAGTGGTCGATCACCGCGTACGAGGAGCACCCGGCGTGGTCCGAGGCGATGCTCGACTGGGTCTTCACCAATCGCCTCGGGCAAGGCTTCAACCCGTCGACGGCACCCGACGGCGACAGCCGCGGCGGCGTCGCCAGCGAAGGCTCGGAGTACGGGCCGGTGGTCGGCGCGTATCCGCTCGTGCCGTTCACCACGGCCAACCTGCTCGGGCGCAACATCTACGAGGAGACGCCGTTCTGGCGCGAGTCGGTGTACGCGATCATCTACGCCACGACACCGGCGCCCACGCGCGTGCCCGACGTGACGGGCATGGGCTACACCGTCTTCCCGTTCAGCGACGACGAGGGCTGGAACTCGCGCTTCCAGGCGCAGACGCACTACTTCCCGGACTTCATGACGGCGATGGCGTCGTATTGGCCGACCAACAACGTCGGTCGTCACGCGCGGCAGTGGGCGCAGATGGTGGGCGTCACGCCGTGGCGCCACGTGCAGTCGGTCGACGTCGAGACCACGCCGCTCGCGTTCACGGGGCTGCCGCTCGACTTCTACGCCGCCGGCCCGCGCTACCTCTACGGCCGCAACGCGTGGGGCGCGAGCGGCACGGTCTTCATGCTGCAGCTCGGCGACGCCGCCGAGACGACGATCGGTCACCAGCACGGCGACTACGGCACGTTCCAGATCTGGCGCGGCGGCCGCTTCCTGTCGCACGAGTCGGCGGGCTACTCGGGATCGGGCAACACGTCCGTGGTCGGGTACAGCGGCGCTGGCTCCGTCGACGGTGCGCTCGGCATCGCGCACAACAGCGTGCTCGTGAACGGCGCCAACGCGGGGCCGCAGTACTCGGGGCCCGACGCGGTGGTGGAGCGACTCGAGTCGGCGCCCGGCTACACCTTCGCGGTGGTCGACCTGGTGCCGCCGGCGACGCGGATGCAGGAGTGGCGGCGCGAGTTCGTGTTCGTGCGGTCGCTCGAGACGCTGGTGATCCTCGACCGCATCCAGACGTCGGATGCGGCGGCGACGAAGACGTTCCTCAATCACTGCGAGACCAACCCGGCGGTGAGCGGCAACAACAGCGCGACGTGCACGGTCGACACGCAGGCGCTCACGATGACGACGCTCCTGCCCGCGCAGCGCACGTATCGCGTCGTGGACGAGGGCTCGGCCGCGTACAGCCAGTACCGCATCGAGGTCGACACGGCGCCGGGCGCGGCGCAGAGCTACATCCTCACCGTGCTCGAGGCGCGCAACACGTCGGACGCGGCGCTCACGCCGACGGTGGCCGACAACGGGACCACGTACACCGTCACGCTCGACGGCTCCACGTCGATCACGTTCCAGAAGGGCATGACGTCCACGGGCGGCTCGATCCGCATCGGCGGCACGGACCGTCCGTTCCGCGCCGGCGTGCAGTCGATGTCCGTGAGCGGCGATGGCCCGGTCTGGGCGCCCTAGGCGATCGTCGGCGTCGACGCGCGCGAAGGCTAGCGGCCTTTCCAGACCGGGGCGCGCTTCTCGACGAACGCGGTCGCGCCCTCGTGCGCGTCCTCGCTCGCGAACACCGGGAAGCCGACCGCGATCGAGAGCTCCCACGAGCGCTCGGTGTCGGTGTCGCGCGACTCGCGGATGATGCGATAGGACGCGCGCACCGCGAGCGGCCCGTTGGCGCCGATGCGCGCCGCCAGCGCGAGCGCCTCGCGCTCGACCTCCGCCGCCGGCACGACGCGGCTCACCAGGCCGGCGCGCTCCAGCCGCTCGACGGGAATCGGGTCGCCGGTGAGCGCGAGCTCGATCGCGAGCTTCTCGCCGACGAGCCGCGGCAGCTCGACGAGGCCGCCGCCGAGCGCGACCAGCGACCGCTTCACCTCCGGCAAGCCGAGCTTCGCGCCCGCTGCCGCGACGAGCAGGTCGCAGGCGAGCGAGATCTCGAACCCGCCGGCGAGCGCGTCCGAATGGATCGCCGCCACCATCGGCTTGGTGCGCTTGCGCCTCACGATGCCCGCGAACCCGCCGCGCTCGGTCGCCATCTCGGCGCCGCGTCCCGCCGCCACGAGCTTCAGGTCCGCGCCCGCGCAGAAGATCGGCCCGTTCGCGGCGAGCACGCCGCACACCAGCGTCTCGTCCGCCTCGAGCGCATCGATCGCCGCCTCGATCCCGGTCGCGACCGCGCCGTTGATCGCGTTGCGCGCATCGGGCCGGTTGAGCCGGATGACGAGGACATTGCCGTTTCGCTCGGTGAGGACCGCGGGCTCTACGCTCATGCCCCGAGCCTGCACCAGGTGCGCGTCACGCCGCCAGGGCGACGGCCACTCAGGCGAGGGCGCGCATGGTGGCGGCGTGCGCCATCGTCACGTCGGGCACCTCGTGGAGCAGGCGTGCGTACGCGGTCGCGAACGGATCGGCTTCGGCGGCCGCGTCGTACGTGAGGAGCGCCACGGCGCGCGCCACGTAGGGCGCCGGATCGATCGGCGTCTCGCTCTCCAGGAGCTCGTCAAACGCGACGATGAGCTCGCTGAGCGGACGCAGCCACGCCAAACGCTCGTCGTTGAGCAGCCGGTCGAGCATCTCGTTCGCGTTCAGCCGGCCGTCGATGCGCTCGAGCTCCACGCGCGCCGCATCGATGAGCGCCTTGTGGAGTCCGAGCAGCTCGTGGCGTGCGGCCTTGATGCGCGACGGATCCATGTCTTCCGATCATGACACCGATTACGATGCCGACATGCCCTCGCACGGCGGAATGGCGGCGACGAGCCAGCGCGTCGCGACCGACGTCGGGCTCGATCTCCTGCGCGCCGGCGGGAACGCCGCCGATGCCGCCGTCGCGATCGCCGCCGCGCTCAACGTCGGCGAGCCGACCGTCGACGGGGCTCGGCGGTGAAAGCTTCGCCCTCCACTACGACGCCGCGACGCGCGCCATCACCGCGATGACCGCACGCCGTCACCGTGCCGGGTGCGTGCGCGGGCTGGTGCGAGCTGCTCGCGCGCCACGCCCGCCTGTCGCTCGCCACCGGGCTCGCGCCGGCCATCGCGCTCGCCGAGGACGGCTTTGCGACGGCAACGCGTGCTCGTTCATCAACAGCAACTACGGCGGCTTCGGGAGCGGCCTCGTCCCGACCGGCTGGGGCTTCACGCTGCAGAACCGCGGCGCCAACTTCTCGCTCGAGCCCGGCCACCCCAACGTGCTCGCCCCGCGCAAGCGCCCGTACCACACGATCATCCCGGGGATGCTCACGCGCGCCGACGGCTCGCTCCACCGACCGTTCGGCGTGATGGGCGGCTTCATGCAGCCGCAAGGGCACGTGGAGGTCCTCCTCGCGATGCTCGAGCCGGTCGACGGCGAGGTCGTCGTGCACCTCGAGGCCGGCATCCCCGACGCCGCCGCCACCGAGCTCGCGGCCCGCGGCCATCGCGTCGTCGCCGGCGTCGATGGTCCGCGCCGCGCGCTCTTCGGCCGCGGTCAGATCATTCGCGTCACGTCTGGCGCTACACCCGGCGGCGCGCTCGAGGGCGGCAGCGACCTTCGCGCCGACGGCGACGCCCGCAGCGTCACTGGATCGTGAGCGAGCTGCACAGCTGCTCGAGCCACGCGAGCGTCTTTTCCGGGTTCTTCACCGGCCCGTGATCACCCGCCTGCGACGCGCGGCACTCGAGGTGGTCCTCGCCCTTCCGCTTGATCACCTCGGCGCGCACGATGCCCTTGTTCTTGGTGTGCGTGATCAGCACGAAGCCGTCGGCGGTCGCCTCCTTCTTCGCAATCACGTCGTTCTCCTCGAGCATGGCGTACTTGATGTACTCGTCGATGGTCTTGGGCGGGATCGCCTTGTACGAGACGGAGAACCCGGGCTCGTTCCAGTTGTCCTTCATGTCCGCTTCCCAGCTCTTGGTGATCGCCTCGGGCCCCTGATCGCCGCGCTCCTCCAGCTTCATCCCGGCCGGCGCCTTGATGGTGAAGCCGATGTTCTTCACCTTGTCGGTGATCGTGACGTCGAGCGCCTTGCCGCTCCAGTCCTTGCCCGGTCCCTCGTCCTTCTTGCCGCCGCCGCCGCACGCGACCACGGAGAACACCAACGCTGCGCTGAGGAGATGCTTGATCATGGGGCACGGACGATAGCAACCAAGGTGCCAGCCCGTCGTGCCCGTCCACGCGCCGCATTCGCGCCGTGCCGGGCTCTGCCGGACCCGGCCACGGCGCTGCGCTGGGCGCACACGGACACAGTGGTCGAGCCACGAGAGAGCCGGCGGCATCAGCGCGAGCGCGCGTCGTTAGTCGGTGTTCGCGCGGGTCAGGGCGGGAGATCGCAGCGCGATGTTACCCAGGCAGCGTGCGGATCTGGATCCCCGGTGTCCTGGTTCTCGGTCTCCTGGCGTGTGGTGGCTCGGACTCGCCTCCCGGCGACACGCCGGACGCCGGCGACGAGACGCCCGACGCGAACCCCGACGTCGACGCGCCGGAGGGCCCGCTCGGCGACATCGCCGACGAGCTGCGCGGCATCCCGGGCCTGACGGTCGAGGAACGTCCGACGACGCTCGAGGGGTACCGCTTCTTCGTCCTCACGTACGACCAGCCGGTCGATCACATGGCGCCGTCGGGCCCGCGCTTCGCGCAACGGCTCACGCTCCTCCATCGCGACTACGCGGCGCCGGTGGTCACGTACAACAGCGGCTACAACCTGTCGACGCGCGGCTCGCGCTCGCAGATCACGGTGCTCATCAACGGCAACCAGCTGTCGATGGAGCACCGCTACTTCTCGCCGTCGCGCCCCGACCCGGCGGACTGGACCAAGCTCACCATCCAGCAGGCCGCCACCGACCAGCACCGCATCACGCAGGCGCTCCAGGCGCGGATCTACCACGACAACAAGTGGCTCACGACCGGGGCGAGCAAGGGCGGCATGACGTCGCTCTTCCACCGCCGCTTCTTCCCCGAGGACGTCGACGGCACGGTCGCGTACGTCGCGCCCATCGACTACCCCGAGGACGCGGTCCAGTCGGACACCAATCGCTACTTCGTGTTCCTCGAGAACGTCGGCACCGATCCGGCGTGCCGGCAGAAGCTGAAGGACTTCCAGAACCTCGCGCTCGCGCGTCGCGAGGCGATGAAGACACGCATGCGCGCCGAGGCGCAGTACACGCTCCTCGGCGAGGATCGCGCGCTCGAGTTCGCCGTCGTCGAGCTGCCGTTCATCTTCTGGCAGTACGGCGCCCAGTCGCGCTGCGGCAGCATCCCCGGCGCCAACGCGACCGATGATCAGGTGTTCGCGTTCATGGACGACATCTCGGGCGCGGCGTCGTACGGCGACGAGGATCTGGACGCGTTCCTGCCGTACTACCACCAGAGCGCGACGCAGCTCGGGTACCCGGCGGGCGACGAGAGCTACCTGGTCGGGATGCTGCACCCGGGCGAGGACACGGCGCGGGCATACGTGCCGTCGTCGATCCCGACGCCTGCGTACGACGAGGGCGTCGCCATGCGCGACATCCAGACCTGGCTCGCCGCCGACGGCGCGCAGGTCATGCTGATCTACGGCCAGAACGATCCGTGGACCGCCGGCGCCGTCGACATCGGCGCCGCCACCGACTCGTACAAGTACATCGCGCCCAACGGCAACCACGGCTCGTCGATCACGACGCTGGGCGACGCCGACGAGACCGCCGCGCGCGCGACCGTCCTGCGCTGGGCGGGGCTCCCGACCGGGGGCATGATGGCGGCCAAGGCGCGCCTCCACGCCGGCGAGGTGACTGCGGAGCAGGAAGAGCTCGCGCTCCGCCGCCACCACCGCTAGATCGGCCGCAACGACAAGCGCATCGAACGAGGCGCGCGGCGAGGACGACCACGACGATCGCCGTGAACACCGATGATCTCGCCGCGGGCCGGCTCGTGCGCCTCTTCCCCGAGGTCGAGCTCGCGTCGAGGCTCGCGTACTACGTGGTATATCGACCCGAGAGCGCCGCGCTGCCCAAGGTCGTCGCCTTTCGCGACTGGCTCGTGAGCGAGGCGTCGGAAGGTCCCTCGCCGTGATGTCTCGCGCCACCTTGCTCGCCCTCCTGGCCGCGACCGCGACCGCGAGCTCGCCGGCCGTCGCCGATACGCCATCCGAGCTGCCCGCGCAGGCGCACGCCGATCTCGGCCTCTCCGTCGTCGGGTTCGGCTACGAGACACCCGTCTCCGGGCACGTCGCCGTCGAAGGGCAGGCCGGCATCTTCGGCACGTACTTCCTGCCGTGGTTCGATCTCGGCGACGACGTGAAGGGCCTGCAGGTCGGCACGCGCGTGACGTGGTTCGCGAGCACGTCGGGGCGCGGCCTCTACGTGGCGCCGTACCTGCGCGCCGTCGCCGTGCGCGGCGAGCTGGACGACGTGACGGGCGAGGGCTTCGGCTTCACCGCCGGCGCGTTCGCGGGCTGGGCCTTCGCGCTCACGGCCAAGCTGGACCTGCGCCTGGGTGCGGGCGCCCAGTACATCTCTTACGACGCCGACCCGCTCGCGGCGTCGACGCCGTTCATCGCGCTCGACGTGCTCGTCGGCTATCGCCGGTAGCGTATGCTCGTACCCGTGAGGCGCGCGGTCGCGATCATGCTGGTGTTCCTGCTGTGTACGGCGGGCTGTGGGCTCACGCAGACGCGCGGGCCGGATCCGCGCCAGCCGCCCGATCAACGGCCGGATTGCACCGAGACCATGGACGCACCGAGGCGCGATTCCATGGGCGCGGTCCTCGGCTTCGTCACCATCCTCGTCGGGCTTCTGTTCCTGAAGGCCGATGACAACGACACGGTCGGTGCGCCGCTGATCGTCGGCGGCGCGGTCGTGATGGCGGGCTCGTACGTGTCGGGCGGCGTCGGCTACTTCCGCGTGAAGCGGTGCCAGCGCGCCATCACCGACTGGGAGCGCCGGCGCCAGGCGCTTCCGCCGGGCGCGTCGCCGATGCAGCCCTACTGAGTGGGCCAGCTCTGCTGCCCCTCAGTTCTCGGTCCGGTCGAGGTTCGACGCGACCGGCGTGACGCCCACGTGCAGCGCGTCGCGGATCGCGGTGGCGCGCTCGCTCGTGATGCCGAACGCGATCACGAACAGGCCGAGCACGTTCTTCTCGGCCTGGACCTGCTCGCCGTCGGAGAACATGAGGGTCGCCATCGTGAAGACGACCTTCTCGCGCAGCTCCTGCGACGGCAGGCGCTCCGCCAGCTGCTTCACGTACGCGTCGATCTCGTCGCGGGTCTTGAGCGCCGCCAGCCGGTTGCGCGCGCCGGAGATCATCGCCGCCAGCACGGGGCGCTCGACGCCCCATGGCAGCGCCATGACGATCTCGTCGAAGCGGCGCACCTCCGGCGGCGTCACCTGGTTGTCGGCGATGAGCCCGACCACCATGGCCTCGAGCACGGCCAGGCGCTGGGCGTCGTCCATGTGTTCGAAGTCGGCGGTGGCGAGCTGCATGGTCATGTTCTACACCCAGCCGGGCAGCATGCCGTCGACCATGAGGTCGGGACGCGCGACGCCTTCCTCTGCGAAGTACCGATCGGCCTCGGCACGCAAGGTCGCGCCCGCGGAGCCGCCGACCAGCGCGGCCAGTCGCCACCGGCACGCCGCCGCGGTCGCACGCTGGCCGGAGGCATCGAGATCGCCGACCAGCCGCGTGAAGCGCGCCGCGGCGTCGTCGAGATCGCCGGCCACGAGCGCCACCGACGCGTCGAGCATGTCGCCCATGTACGTGCCGGCGGGGAGCCCGATGCGGGTGCGCCCGATCCAGCGGCGCGCCGCGGCGAGGTGGCGGGCGCAGCCGGCGGCGTCGCCGCGCTCGCGTGCGAGCGAGGCGCGTGCCACCGCGATCTGCCCGAGGAACTGCGTGGTCTCGATGCGGATCATCGGGATCTGGAAGAGCAGCGACGCGCGCACGCGGCCCCAGTCGGCCTCGAGCGTCGCATCGCCGTCGGGCGCGCGCTGGTAGAGCGCCGTCATGGTGCGGCCCTTCATCGAGAAGAAGAACGGGTTCGTCACGTCGTCGCCGATGCCGGCGGTGTGCCAGCCGGCGAGGGCGTCGCGGAGATCCTCGAGCGCATCGGCGGGGCGGTCGGCGACGAGATGGAGCATCGAGAAGAACGTGCGATGCGAGACCTCGACGAAGCGGTTGCCGATGCGCTGCGCGCTCCGGATCGTCGCGGGGACGCGGCGGCGCAGCTCCTTGATCTCGCCGAGGATCGACAGCGCCCACACGTGGTGCTGCTCGATCACGTCGCCCTCGAAGGTGTGGGTGCGGCGATCGGGGATGAGCGCCGCGGCGCGCTCGCTTGCCTCGGCGGCGCCGCGCCAGTCGTTGGCCAGGTAGAAGTTGTAGGCGACGTCGGCGAACGCGGCGTACGGCGCGGCCCTCGGGTCGTCGCTCTCGGCGGCGGCGCGGTGCGCGGCGTCGCGCAGGCGTTCGGCCAGCCGCCGGCGGCCCATGCCGGCGGTCGCGACGGCGGCGGCGCAGATGGCACGCGCGATGCGGGCCGGATCGCCGGCGGGCATGGCCAGGAGTGGCAAGCGCATCGCGAAGCACGCGGCGCGCGTCGAGTCGAGCATCGACAGCCCGCTGGCGACCGACCACGACACGTCGATGCGGATGCGATCGCGCGGCGTGACCGCGTCCGGTGTGCGGCGCGACCAGCGCAGGCGCGAGAGGCCGAGCCGCGTCCGGTACCAGAGCAGGCGCATGATCGCACTCTTCGTCGACACCGGCAGCGAGAGCCCGATCTCCGCGGCGAGCGCGCTGGCCACCTCGCGGCCGCGCGCGAGGTGCCCGCCGATGAGGAGCTGCTCGGCGGCGCGCCGTCGCAGCTCGCGCGCGGCGTCGAGCGGTTCACCATCGGCGGCGGCGAGGAACGCGTCGGCGGCGTCGGCGGTGCGGCCGGCATGGGCGAGCACCTCGGCGCGCTCGGCGAGGAGCGCGCGGCGTCGCTCGGGCGCGAGCTCGCCCAGCTCGAGCGTGATGCGGAGCCACTCGGCCGCGCGATCGAAGGCGAGCGCGTCGAGCGCGCGCCGCGCGGCGGCCTCGGCGAGCGCGGCCGCCCGCGTGCCGTCGCCGGCCTGCGCGAGGTGGTACGCGAGCACCTCGACGCCGGCGCCCGCGGCCTCGAGGCCGGTGACGATGGCCCGGTGGACCGCGCGGCGTCGCCCGGTCGGCAGGCGTGCCGCGACCGTCTCGCGCACGCGATCGTGATACGGCTCGACGAAGTCGCGCGCGCCGCTGATGCGGATGAGGCGCGCCGAACGCAGCGCGCCCAGGCCGCGCGCGAACGCGTCCGCGTCGAGTCCGGCGGCGGCCGTGACCACGCCGCGCGGCAGCGCCGCGGCGCCGAGCGCGACGACCTCGAGGAGCGCGCGCGCATCGGCGTCGAGCTCGCCGATGCGGTGCCACAGCGCGTCGTCGAGCCGCAGCGCGTGCAGGCCGCTCTCGTCGCTCCGGCGCGCGAGCTCGGCGAGGAACATGGGATGGCCGCCGGCGTCGCTGGCGAGGCGTGCGGCGTCGGCGCCGGGCGCGGCGGCGCGCACCAGCGCCTCGGCCTCGGCGCGCGGCAGCCCGCCGAGCCGCACCACGTCGACCGGCACGTGCACGGCGGCGCGTGCGGCGATCGCGCCGTCCGACGCGACGCGCGCGGTCGCGACCAGCAGCACCGCAGGTGCGTCGGCGCCGGCGAACAGCTCGCCGAGCAGGGCCAGGCTGTCGGCGTCCGCCCAGTGAACGTCGTCGAGCAGCAGCACGATGGGGCGGTGCGCGGCCAGGGCGGCGATGAGATCGGCGAGCGCCGCGAACGCGAGCGAACGCTCGTCGATCTCGGCCGGCGCCGGCTCGCGCCGTGCGAGCGGATCGCGTCGCGCCGCGGAGTCGAGCGCGGGCACGCCGCGCAGCACCGGGAAGATCTGGAGCAGCTCGCGCGTGCCGCCGGGCGCGGCGACGTCGTCGGGCGGCAACGCGGCCAGGAAGCGGGCGAGGGCGTCGACCGCGCCGTCGAGCGCGTTGTACGAGACCAGCTCGCGCTCGTCGCAGCGGCCGGCGAGCACGAGCACGTCCGTGCGCAGCGCCGACAGCTCGTCGAGGAACCGGCGCGCCAGCGCGCTCTTGCCGATGCCGGACTCGCCGGCGACGATCACGGCGCGCGCGTGCTTTTCGCCGACGACCGCGTCGAACGCGGCGCGCAGCGTGTCGAGCTCGGCGGCCCGGCCGACGAACATCGGGCCGGTGTCCTCGGCGTCGATCCCGAAGCGCGCCAGCAGCTCCGCGGTGCTCGGCCGCTGGGCGGGGTTGCGGCGCAGGAGACGCTCGCACAGCTCGACCAGATCGTCGGGCAAGCCGGCGGCGCGCTCGCGCGGTGACGGCGGCGCGACCGTGATCTTCGCCTCGATCCCGCCGAGGAACGGCAGCTCGCCGGTGAGCGCCTCGAACAGGACCGTGCCGACCGAGTACCAGTCGGCGGCCGCGCCCGCGTCCTCGCCGGTCGCCTGTTCGGGCGCCATGTACGAGTAGGTGCCGACCACCTCGCGGTTGCTGCTCGGCGCATCGGCGCTGAAGCCCGCGACCTCGGCGACCACGCCGAAGTCGAGCAGCACGACGCGCCCGTCGGGCTCGACCAGCACGTTGGACGGCTTGATGTCGCGATGGACCATGCCGGCGCGATGCAGCGCCGCGACGCCGGCGACGAGCCCGCGCAGCGCCGCGCGCAGCCTCGGCTCGTTCGCGGCATCCCAGCCGAGCCCGCCGCCCGCGGCAGCGACGGCCGTGCTGCGCCGCGCCGCCTCGCGCTCCTCGTCGATCGTCTCGGTGACCTCGACGCGTGAGACGCGCGCCGCGATGCCGTCCGCCACGGTCGCCGGCGTCTCGGTGGCGGCCGCCGCCGACGTTCCCTCGGTCCCGACGCGGCTGATGCGCCGCGGATCGCCCGGCCGCACCCAGCGCAGGAAGTCGATGCCGTCGACGAGCTCCATGGTGAAGAACCACGCGCCCTCGTGCTCGAACAGCTCGTGGAGCCGGACCAGGTTCGGATGCTCGAGATCCGCGGCGGCCCGGAACTCGTGCTTGAGGCGCAGGATCGCGCGCGGGCCGACGCGGCGCAGGCCCTTGAGCGCGATCCGCGTGTCGCGCTCGTGATCGACGACCTGATAGACCACGCCCATGCCGCCGCGACCGAGCTCACCGATCAGCTCGAAGCGGTCGCCTCCCGGGAAGGAAACCTCGACGTCTCGTTTCGCCATCGCGTTGCCGCTACCCACCATCGTACGTCAGCGGGCGCGGGCCGGGGCGAAACCGAGCGTTTCACACGGTGGCCGGCACTCCCGCCCACTCTGCCGATTTCGCCCACAGCTGGGCTGCGAGCGCGTCGTCGAGGGCGACCTTGGACGGGCGCTTCTCCTTGCGATCGTCGTAGTAGCGGCCGGTCGCGGCGGCGAGCTCGGGCGCGGTCGCGCACCAGATCGACGTCTGCGCGCCCTCCTCGGTGGTCTTCATGAACTTCAGCGCGACCGGGCGCACCGGCCACGGGATGCGGCGCCAGATGTCGCTCGCGATCACGCCCGGGTGTAGCGCGTAGGTCGTGACGCCGGTGCCCTCGAGGCGCTTCGCGAGCTCGCGCGAGAAGAGGACATTGCCGAGCTTCGACACGCCGTACTCCTCGAGCCCGGTGATCGAGCGCGTTGGCGACTGGAGGCGCGCGAAGTCGATCGGCTTGGCCCGGTAGTGCGCCTTCGAGGCGACGTTGACGATGCGCGCCGGGGCCGCCTCCTTGAGGCGCGGCAGGAGCAGCACCGTGAAGAGGAACGGTCCGAGATGGTTCACGGCGAACGTCATCTCGAAGCCATCCCTGGTCGTGCCGCGGGCGCTCGCGTGCCCCGCGTTGTTGACCAGGATGTGGAGCGGCAGCCCGAGCTCGAGGAACGCCTGCGCGCCGGCGCGGACCGTCGCGAGCGAGCCGAGGTCCAGCGCGAGGAACTCCGCCTCGCCGCCGGCCGCCTTGATCTCGTCGATCACCGGCTGCGTCTTGTCCTTCGAGCGACACGCGAGCCAGACGCGGGCGCCGGCGCGCGCGAGCTCGAGCGCGGTGATGCGGCCGATGCCGGTGTTGGCACCCGTGACGATGGCGTTCTTGCCGGTGAGGTCGGGGAGGGGCATGGCCGAAGGTGTGGCCCAGGCCGCGCGCGACCGCAACGGGGAACGCTGTTCAGTCGGCGACGCGGGGCATGGGGCGCGCCGGCATAGTAGCGTCGGGCATGACGTCGGACGAGTCGCGTCACCCGGAGCTGGAGGAGCTGCAGCGCCGGCTGGCGCTCACGCAGGACGAGGGGCGCCCCGAGGCGGTGGCGCGGCGGCGCGCGAGCGGGCAGCGCACGGTGCGCGAGAACCTGGCCGACCTCGTCGATGCGGGCACGTTCGTCGAGTACGGCGCGCTCGCGCTGGCGGCGCAACGGTCGTCGCGCTCGCTCGAGGAGCTGGCGCGCGTCAGCCCGGCCGATGGCATCGTCTGCGGCGTCGGCGCCGTCAACGGCGCGCACTGCAGCGCGGACTCCGCGCGCACGATGGTGCTCGCCTACGACTACACGGTGTTCGCCGGCACGCAGGGGCTGGTCGGGCATCGCAAGCTCGATCGGATGCTCGCCCTCGCGGCCGACTGGCGGCTGCCGGTGGTGCTCTTCGCCGAGGGTGGCGGCGGGCGACCCAACGACACCGACACGCACACGGTGTCGGGGCTCGACACGACGAGCTTCCTGGCGTTCGCGGCGCTGTCGGGGCACGTGCCCCGCGTCGGCGTCGCGTCGGGGCGTTGCTTCGCCGGGAACGCGGCGCTGCTCGGCTCTTGTGACGTGATCATCGCGACCGACGACAGCAACATCGGCATGGGTGGCCCCGCGATGATCGAGGGCGGCGGCCTGGGCCGCTTCGCGCCCGAGGAGATCGGGCCGGCCGACGTCCAGACCAAGAACGGCGTCATCGATGTCCGGGTTCCGGACGAAGCGGCCGCGGTCGATGTCGCCAAGCGCTACCTCTCGTACTTCCAGGGCCCGCGCCCCGCCGGCGAGGTCGCGCCGCAGGAGCGCTTGCGCGACGCCATCCCGGACAACCGGCGCCGCACGTACGCCATCCGCCCGGTGATCGAGACGCTCTGCGACGGCGGCTCGGTGCTCGAGCTGCGCCGCGACTTCGGGAAGAGCCTGGTCACGTGCCTGGTGCGCATCGGCGGCCAGCCGGTCGGGCTCGTCGCGAGCGACACCACGCACCTGGCCGGCGCGATCGACGGCGACGCCGCCGACAAGGCCGCGCGCTTCCTCCAGCTGTGCGACGCGTTCCGCCTGCCCGTGGTGTCGCTCGTCGACACGCCGGGCTTCATGGTGGGCCCGCAGGCGGAGACCACGGCGCTCGTGCGCCGCACCTCGCGCCTGTTCGTCGCGGCCGCGAGCCTCACCGTGCCGTTCTTCGCGGTCGTCCTGCGCCGCGGCTTCGGCCTCGGGGCGCAGGCGCTCACCGGCGGCCACTTCCATGCGCCGTTCTTCACGGTCGCGTGGCCCGCCGGCGAGTTCGGCGGCATGAACCTCGAGGGCGCGGTCCGCATCGGGATGAAGAAGCAGCTCGACGCCATCCCCGACCCGGCCGCGCGCGAGCAGCTGGCGCAGGTGATGATCGCCGAGGCGCGCAAGCGTGGGACGGCGATCAACATGGCGTCGCTCCTCGAGCTCGACGCGGTCATCGATCCCGCCGACACGCGCACGTGGATCCTGCACGGGCTCGCGTCGACGACGGCGGCGGCGCAGCCCGCGCGCCGCCGCTTCATCGATACGTGGTGAGGATGGGGCGGATGGTGTCGAGCGGGATGGTGAACAGCGTGAGCTGGTCGGGATCCGCGAACACCGTCGCGTAGTGCTCGGGCTCGAACGCACGCACCAGCCGCGCGGCGAACTGGATGCGCAGGAGCCGCTCGTAGTGCTCGGTGTCGTAGTCGCGCGCGCCGTCACGCGCCAGCGCCGCTCCGCCGCCGACGGTGCGGTAGACGCGGACGCGCTCCCCGACCTCCCAGCTCCTGCCCTCGGCGAGGAGCGCCTCGTACGCGAGCTCGCGCCGCTGCTCGCGTTGCTCGCCGTACTCGGCGGCCGTGCGCGTCAGCCGCACCAGCGTGGCCACGTCGTGCGACGTCAGCTCGCGCCGGCGCAGCGCGGTGACGCTGGCCAGGTACGCGGCGCGCACGCCCGGCACGTCACCGACGAGCAGCCGCGCGATCGCGGCGCGCAGAAACGCGGCGCCGAACGGCTCGGTGCGGCTCGAGCGGAACGCCACACCGCGCAGCGTCAGCGCGCCGTCGTAGCCGAGGAGCGCGTAGTTCTTGGGCTCGTGCGAGAGCATCGCGGCGTAGCGGCCGTCGAGCTCGAGCTGCACGCCGGTCGGGAGCAACGCGCCGACCTCGCCGACGACGCGCCGCTCGTCGTCCTGCGTCCAGTCAGCGGGCACCGCGAAGTACACGCCGTCGGTGTCGGCCTCGAGGAGCGTGACGCCCCGCGCCGCGAGCTCGCGACACATGAGGTGCAGGACGTCGCGCCCGCGTCGCGTCACCTCGTTGGCAGCGTCGACGTCGCTGAACCGCGTCAGCGATCCGGCGGCGAGGTAGCCGTACGCCGAGTTGATGACCAGCTTCATGGCCGCGGACATCGCCTCGTGACGGTGTCGCTCCGCCGACCCCGCCGGCGCCGCTTTCCCCTTGGCCTTGGCGTCGAGCCGCTGATCGACGAGGCGGTCGACGAGCGCGAGCAGCGCGCCGAGCCGGTCGCGCGCCGGGCCGATGCGGAACGTGCGCATGAGTGACGGATAGAGGCTCGCCACGTCCGCCTTGACGATGCGGTGCGCGACGCCGGCCCCATACAGATGAAGCGCCGCGCCCGCGTGGTCCTCGCCGGTGCTGGCGCGATGCAGGGGCAGCGCCGCGCCGGCGCGCAGGTACGCGCGTACGAGCAGCGGATCGATCACGCCGGTGGCTGGCCCCGCGTCGGCGAGGCGCTCGTAGCGGCGCGGCGCCATCTGCGCCAGCGCGAACGCGGGACCGCCGAGCAGGCGCGCCAGCCCCGCGACCTCGTCGACGTCGGCGCGCGCGTAGCGCCGGACGCGCTCGGGATCACGCGCGTACACGGCGGCGATCTGGTCGCCCGGAATCTCCTCGCGATCCGCGGCCGCGAGCCCGAGATGCCGCGCCACCGCCTTGAGGCCGTGCCCCGGCAGATCGCGCGTCGCGAAGTCGTGCCGCACCACGGCGTCGAGCGTGTCGATGAGCTCGCGTCCCGGTGCGACGTAGCGGATGCGGTGCTCGCCGTCGCCGCTCTGTGCCCCGCGTCGCGCACCACGCTGCCGCAGCCCCGGCTCGTCGGTGCGGCCCAGCCCGAGCGGGACGCCGAGCGCGCGTGCCCGCTGCACGAGAAAGGGGAGGTCGAAGCCGTGCAGGTTGTGGTTCTCGATGACGTCGGGGTCGTGCGCGCGCACGGTCGCCACCAGCCGCCGGATGAGGTCGGCCTCGTCGCCCGTATCGCTCTCGATCGTCGTGGTCTGCCCGTCGGGCGTGCGCACCGCGATCAGGAAGATCGTGTCGCGCGACGGGTCGAGCCCGGTCGTCTCGAGATCGAACTGCAGCCGCCGCAGATCGTCGAACCCCATCCCTCGGAAGTACGTGCGCCCCGAGCGCACGAGGTACTGCTCCTCGGCCGACAGCACGAGCGACGTCGGGCGGTCGCGCACGTGCGCGATGCGCCTGAAGTCATCCGCGTCGATCAGCCAGCGCTGTTCGCCCTCGCCGGAGAGCTCGCGCACGCCGACGCCGGCGCGCCGCACGTCGTCGGGGCTGTCGACGACGGCCCATGGCCGGAAGCGCGCATGCTCGACGCGCAGCTCGCCGTCGATCCGGCGCCACACCGTGGCGCGCCCCGTCGGCTCGGCCCAGACGGACACGATGCCGGGCGTGGGGTCCCAGCCCCAGAGCCATTCGTCCACGCCCGACCGTGGCAAGCGGCGGCGGCGTTGTCCAGCCGGCCGGGGCGGCGGGGCGAGTGATCCCGGAGCGCGTCGCGGTACTCTCCGCGGGTGAGTCGTGCGTGCGCTGCCGTCGTGTCCGCATCGATGCTCGCCGCGTGCGGCGGCGGTGACGACAGCGGCGACGTGACCGGTCCGTTCACCGGCACCACGCATCGGTTCGTCGTGGATCGCATCAGCGTGCCGCTCGACGCGGCGATGGCGATGGCGATCGCGGACGACCTCGACGGGAACGGTGCGCGCGAGAATCACTTCGGCACGATCACGGGGCTCCTCGCGTCGATCGACGACCTCTCCGTGGACGGCGACAGCATGATCGCGAGCGGCGCCATCGCGTCGACGCTGGAGCTGGTCGCCGACGACCTCACCGACGACGCGACGGTGGGCGCCACGTTCTTCGGGGCGGACGGCGCCGACGCGACGGTCGCCGGTGGCGTGCTCGCTGGTGGTGTCTTCACGTCCAACCGCACCGCCACCACGCGCGCCCCAGGCCGCGCCGTCCTGCACGTGCCGGCGTTCACGAACAGCGATCCGCTCGCGCTCGTGGTGGAGGGCCTCGAGCTCGACCTCGCCCCCGACGGCGCCGGCGGCTACGACGCGATCCTGCGCGGCGGCCTGCGCCAGCAGCCCGCGCGAGACGCCGCGTACGCCGGGCTGCGCCAGATGTTCGCCACCGAGCCGCAGCGCCATCGCCAGTTCCTGCGCGGCGTCGACACCGACCGGAACGGAGAGATGAGCGCCGCGGAGCTCGACGCGTCCGTGATCGGCTTCCTCGTCACCGCCGACGTGCAGCTGTTCGGCGCCGACGCCGTCTCGCTCGCGATCTCGCTGCATCTCGCGCCGTGCGCCGAGGGGCGCTGCCTCGCCGACGAGCCGGCCAACCTCTGCCGCGATCGCGTCCGCGACGGCGACGAGACCGACGTCGACTGCGGCGGCTCGTGCCAGCCCTGCGCCGGGATGCTCGCCTGCGCCGTGCCCGCCGACTGCCAGTCCGGCGATTGCGCTGCCGGCCGCTGCGCGCCGCCGAGCTGCACCGACGGGGTCCACGACGGCTTCGAGAGTGATCGCGACTGCGGCGGCGCGTGCCCACCATGCGCGCTCGGCGCCGCCTGCATCGACGACCTCGACTGCGCGACCGGTGCGTGCGTCGACGACGCCTGCGCTCAGCCCTGACCGGCCGAGGCCGCGGCGAACAGCGGCAACAGCGCCGGCTGCATGAAGTGGTGCATCCGCACGATCAGGCCGTCGCGTAGCTCCACGACCTCGACGGCGCGCGCCTGTCCGCCGCGCTCGAACACGAACCCGTGCTGGCCATTCGCTCCGATCGGCACCACCGCCGCCTCCCCGGGCTGCCAGCGCGCGAACATGATCCGGTAGAACACCTCGTTCGCCGCGCGCCCCGCGATCCACGTCGGCGACGGCGGCATCGTCGTGTGGATGTCGTCGTGCAACAGCGCGATCATGGCGTCGACGTCGCACGCGGCGATCGCGCGCACGTACGCCGCCAGCGCCGCCGCATCGGCCGGCGTCTCGCGGAACTCCGCCGGGTCCCGCCCCGCGACCCGCTCGTCGATCGCGCCGCGCGCGCGATGGAGCGTGCTGTTCACCGCCGACACGCTCTGCCCGAGCGCGGCCGCCGCCTCGTCGGCCGACAGCCCGACCACGTCGCGCAGCAGCAAGGCCGCCCGCTGCGGCGGCGTCAGCGCCTGCAGCGCCGCGACGAACGCCAGCGCCACGCTCTCGCGGAGCGTGTACCGCGCCGCCGGATCGTTCGCCGGCGCGCCCGCCAGCCACGCATCCGGCATCGGCTCGAGCCACAACGCCTCGTCGAGCGGATCGGCCGCCGCCGCACCCGGATCGGCCGCGGGCCGCAGCTCCGACGCGAGCACGCGCCGCGGCCGCCGCTCGAGCTCGTCGAGGCACGCGTTGGTCGCGATGCGGTAGAGCCAGGGCCGCAGCCGCGCCGGATCCGCGAGCGTGTCGCGCGCCCGCCACGCGCGCAGCATCGTCTCCTGCACCATGTCGTCGCTGTCGTGCGACGACCCCATCATGCGGTAGCAGTGCAGGCGCAGCGCGCCGCGCAGCGGCTCGACCGCGGCGGAGAATCGGGTTTCCAGCGAGTCACTCACGTCGTTCACGCCAGGGCCTGCGCGTCGGCGAGCGCGCGCTTCATGCTATCGCGCGCGAGCACCCGCGCCAGCCATGATTCCACCGCCGGGAACGTGGCCACCGACAGCCCGCACGCCGGCGCCAGCGAATAGTGCGCGGCGAGCGCGAAGTCGGCCAGGCTCAGCCGCCCGCCGACGTACTCCTTCCCGGCCAGCGCGCCCTCGAGCACCGCGGTCATCGCCGCGAAGTCGGCCGCGCCGGCCTCGACCGCCGCCGCATCGGCCGGCCCCAGCTTCAATAACTGCTTCACGACGCGCTCGAACGCGACCTTGCTCATCGCCGGCGCCAGGTGCGCGAGCTGCCACGCCAGCCACCGGTCCATCTCCGCCGCGGCGCGCCGCTCGGTCGGCACCAGCGCCGTCCCCGCGGCGAGGTAACGCATGATCGCGACCGACTCCCACAACACGAGGTCGCCGTCCTCCAGCACGGGGACGCGGCCGTTGGGGTTGCGCGCCAGGTGCGCCGGCGCGCGCTGGTCACCGCGCAGGAGGTCGACGCGGACCGCCTCGAACGGTGCGCCGACCTCGTAGGCGACGGCGCGAACCTTGCGACAGTTGGGCGAGAACGGGAAATCGTAGAGCTTCATATCCCCAGGACGGGGGAGCCCTCCGGAACTGTTCGCGCCCCGCGCGATTTCACATCGCGGGCTGCAAGACCGCGATCGCCGCGCCCTGCGGGTCGAACCAGCACGCGAACCGGCCGACGTTCGGGATGTTGGTGGGCGGCTGCGTCACCCGCGCGCCCAGCCCGCTCGCGCGCTCCGTGACGCGGTCACAGTGGTCGACGCCGACGTAGGCGAGCCAGAACGAGGCCGGCACGCCGGGCGGCGACTTCATCATGCCGCCGGCGGACGCCTGGTCGCCGCGCACGTTCTTCACGCCCGGCCGATCGAGCAGCGTGTAGATCATGCCTCCGCCCATGTCGACGGGACGCGACGTCCAGCCGAAGACCTTCTCGTAGAACGGGCCGGCCACCGCCGGATCGAGCGACATCAGCTCGTCCCAGCAGAACGTGAACGGCTCGGGCATCCCGGGCTTCTCGACGTCCTCGCCCGGTCGCGCGCTCTTCCACGGCGCGAACACGCCGCCGGTGGGATCGGCCGTGACCGCGAAGGTCCCGACGTTCTCCATCGTCGTCGTCGGCATGTACACCGCGCCGCCGGCGCCCGTGATCGTGGCGACCGTCGCCGCCACGTCATCGACGCCGACGTAGCCGAGCCAGCTCGGCGGCTGCGGCTCGTGCGCATCCATCGGACGGATCCCGCCGATCATCGCGTCGCCGGCCTTGATGTGCGTGTACGAGCCGTCCTCGCTTGCATCGAAGGCCCAGTTGAAGACTTCGCCGTAGAACTTCTTCGAGCCGGCGAGATCCTTCGTGCTCAGGTCGTGCCATACGAACCGGTGCTTGTTCATGGCCCGAGGCTACACGGCCTTGGCACGCGGATGGCAAGGCTCGACGGCGTGACGTTGCGGCTCGTGACCTACAACGTCGAGGCGTCGGCGCGGAATCCGGAGCCCACGCTCGACGTGATCGCGGAGGCGGCGGCTGACGTCGTCCTGCTGCAGGAGACCACGCCGGCGTGGGAGCGAGAGCTGCGCGCGCGCTTCGCCGCGACCTACGCGCACGTGGCGTTTCATCACCATCATCGGGGGCCGGGCGGGCTGGCCGTGCTGTCGCGCGCGCCGATCGTCGTCCACGAGCTCCTGCCTCCACCGCTCTTGTATCCGGCGCAACGGCTCGTGCTCGCGACGGCGCTCGGCGAGCTGCAGCTCCTGAACGTCCATCTCCGCCCCGCGAACGACGGCGGCGACTGGGTGCGCGGCTGGTTCACGACCCCGCCGCTGCACCGCCGGGAGATGGAAGCCTTCCACCCGCGCCTGGATCCTGCGTACTCCACCATCGTCGCCGGCGATTTCAACGAGAACGCGCTCACCGGTCAGGCGATCGCGCACCTGGTCGCGCACGGCTACACGCGCGTGGCGACCGGCCCGACGTGGTCGTATCGCGGCCGGCACGACGGGCGCGACGTCGATCTCGAGATCGATCTCGACCACGTGATGCTCGACCCGGGGCTCGTCGCACACGACGCGCACGTCCTTCGCGCCGGCGCGTCGGATCACTGGCCGGTGGTGGTCACGATCGATCAGCGGCGGTGAGCGGCCGCGATCGCGGCGACGCTGCGCGCGACGTCGTCTTCGTCGGTGGACCAGTTCGACACCGAGATGCGCATCGCGGCCACGCCGCGCCACGTCGTGATCGTCGGATAGCAGACGCCGCCGGCGGTCACGCGCTCGGTCACGGCGCGCGTGTGCGCGTCGTCGTCGACACCGCGCGGATCGCGGAAGCGCACGACGAGCTGGTTCAGCCCGACCTCGTTCATCACCTCGACGCCGTCGATGACGCCCAGCGCGCGCGCGAACGCCGTCGCGTGTGCACAGCAGCGCTCGACGAGGTCGGCGACCCCGCGGCGGCCGAGCTGGCGCAGCGCCGCCCACAGCGCGAACCCGCGGGCGCGCCGCGACAGCTCGGGCACGTGATCGAACGGGTTGGGGACCGCGCTCTCGCCGGGCAGATACTTCGCGCCGCCGCGGAACGTGCGGCGATGCGCCTCGCCGTCGCGCACCAGCGCGATGCCGCAGTCGTAGGGCGTGTTGAGCCACTTGTGCGCGTCGGTGGCCCACGAGTCGGCCAGCTCGGCGCCGTCGACGAGGTGCCGCCGCGCCGGCGCGACCCGCGCCCACAACCCGAACGCGCCGTCGAGGTGCATCCACACCGGCCGGCGCGGTCGCGCCTCCGCGACGCGCTCGCCGATCACGCGCAGCGGATCGAACGCGCCGCCGTTCACGTTGCCGGCCTGCGCGCACACGATGAGCGGCGCGCTCCCTGCGAGCTCGAGGCGATCGGCGCGCATCCGTCCCTCGCCGTCGGCCTCGATCACGCGCACCTGCCGCGTCCCGAACCCGAGCATTCGCAGCGCACGATCGATCGTGCCGTGGCGCTCGGCACCGACGACGACCTCGACCGGCGGCGCGCCCGCGAGGCCGTCGGCCTCGACGTCCCAGCCGGCTGCGCGCAGCACCTCGGCGCGCGCCGACGCCAGCCCGACGAAGCTCGCCATCTGCGCGCCGGTCACGAGGGCACCCGACCCCGCCGGTAGCTCGAGCATCTCCGCGACCCAGCGCAGCGTCACGTGCTCGACCACCGCGGCGGCCGGCGTGCCGTCGCCGCTGCCGGTGTTCTGGTCCCAGACCGTCGTCAACCAGTCGGCGGCGACCGCGGCGGGGACGCCGCCGCCGATCACCCAGCCGAAGAAGCGCCCGCTCGGCATCGCCGTGAGCCCCGGCTCCGCGAGCCGCGCGAGCTCGTCGATCACCGCCTCGGCGTCCATCGGTGCGTCCGGCATCGGGCGCGCGAACGCCTCGAGCGACGCCGCGACATCCTGTTGCGGCGAGACCGGCCGCTCCGGCAGGCCGTCGAGGAACTCGGTCGCGAGGCGGGTCGTCCGCTCGAGCAACGGTCGCCAGTCGGTGCGTCGCATGCCTCCACTATGCGCGATCGGAAGGGCCCCGACCGATACAGACGCGGCCCTTCGCGTTCACTCGCTGTAGAACGAACCGCCGAACGACACCGACGACATGGCGCCCATCCCCGTCTGGGCCGCGTCGTAGTAGTCGAGGTACGGCATGAACGAGCCGCCCGACTCCTGCACCTCGATGATCGCCGTCACGGTGAAGGCCGTCGCCGGAATCTGTGCGCCGTACGAGCCGGTGCGGGCCGTGATGCCGAGGCCGCTCATCGTCGCGAACGGGATGGGCGTGTTGTTGCCGTCGACGATCGTCATCACGAGCCGGCTGGTCAGCGACACCGTGCTGTTGTCGTGAAGCAGGATCGTGGGCGCGCCGTCGAAGATGATGCGGCCGGCGCCGAGCGCCGACAGCGTGGAGAACGTCCAGCGGTCACCGGGCGCGTCGATGGCCCCGTCGAGTGACACGCCACACGGCGTGGCCGGGTCGTCGCAGACCACCCAGTAGATGTGGAACAGGTCACCGCGGTCGATGCCCGTGTACGTCCACGTCAGCCCGCCGGCGCGACCGATGTCACCGGTCGGCGTCCACGTGAGCCCGAACGGCGGGAAGTCGGGCTCGAGCGTCGGGTTGACCTGCGAGTCCGAGCACCCCTCCATGTTCACGGGGATCTCGGGCGGCGTGCCCGGGCAGTCGTCGGCGGCGTCGACCACGCCGTCGCCGTCGGTGTCGCACGCATCGCCGCACGACGCGTCGGCGTTGCTACCGGTGCCGCCGCCATCACCGCCGCCACCGCCATCGGCGTCGCCGCCGGAGTTGGCGTTGGCGCAGCCCGCCGCCGCACCCAGCACGCACGCGAGGATGTGTCCGGTACTCCTCATCCTGAACCTCAAGGGTGCGGCACAACCGGGGGCCGGTCAATCTTCGACTACTTCCAGCACTGGAACTGGGGCGTATCCGCCGGACTGGCCATCACGAAGTCGCACTGGTGCCGTTCGAAGCAGGCGTTCAGCCCGTCGCACGTTGCCGCCTGTGGTCCGGCGCACTCGGTCAGCGTGGCCTTCGTGAGCTCCGCCAGGTTCCCCGGCCTGTCGCCCGGCTCGGGCTCGTAGCGCATCGACACGCGGCAGTACAGCTTCGCGTGCGTGAGCGTGCCCATCGGCATCCTGTCGCCGCCACACCTCTCGATCCGCTCGACCAGCCGGTCACACGTGTCCGGCGACTCGCCGCCGCCGCTGCACGCGGCGAGCACGAGCCCCGTCGCCATCGCGAGCGCCGCTCCACGCATCGCGCGCACGTTACACCGTATGCTCCGCCGCATGCCGCTCGACCATTACGTGACCCTCGGACACTCCGGCCTGCGCGTCTCGAAGCTGTGCCTCGGCGCGATGACCTTCGGCGAGGAATGGGGCTGGGGCTCCACCGTGAAGGACTCCGAGGCGATCCTCGATCGCTATCGCGAGCGCGGCGGCAACTTCATCGACACCGCCAACGGCTACACCAAGGGTCACTCCGAGAAGATCATCGGCGACCACATCGGGCGGCACCCGTCGAAGCGCGACCGCACGGTCATCGCGACCAAGTTCGTCACGAACATGTACCGCGGTGACCCCAACGGCGGCGGCTCGAGCCGCAAGGCGATCATGGCGCAGTGCGAGCAGTCGTTGCGCCGCCTGCAGACCAGCTACATCGATCTGTACTGGATGCACGCGTGGGACTCGAACACGCCGATCGAGGAGACCATGCGCGCGCTGGAGGACCTCGTCCGCGACGGCAAGGTGCGCTTCATCGGCTTCTCCGACTGCCCGGCGTGGAAGTGCACCGAGGCGCAGCTGCTGGCCCGGTTCCGCGGCTGGGCGCCGATCATCGCGCTGCAGATCGAGTACTCGCTGGTGCAGCGCACCGTCGAGGGCGAGCTGATCCCGATGGCCCGCGAGCTCGGCATGGGCGTCACGCCGTGGTCGCCGCTCGGCGGTGGCGCGCTCACCGGCAAGTACCTGCGCCAGGACCACGCCAACCACAAGCCCGGCCGCGGCGCGCGCGTCACGGCGCGCCTCGACGACAAGGCCTACGCGATCGTCGAGGAGGCGGCGCGTATCGCGACCGAGCTCGACACCACCGTCTCGCGCGTCGCGCTCGCGTGGGTGCGCCAGCGCCCCGGCGTCTCGTCGACGATCATCGGCGCGCGCACGCTGGAGCAGCTCGACGACAACGTCGGCTCGGTCGACGTCACGCTCACCGCCGCGCAGATCGCCCGCCTGGACGCGCTGTCGACGCCGATCCTGCCGTTCCCCGCCAACATGGCGGCCATGGAGCCGGCCCTCATGAACGGCGGCACCACCGTCAACGGCCGCTTCGCGCCCGCCTGGGCCATGACGCCGGCCACCGACGACGAACGCTTCTGAACGTCAGAACGGGTTGGTCGCGCTCGAGTAGTGCTGGTGCACGATGCGCCAGCCGGCGGCTTCTCGGGCAAGCACGAACAGCGTGCGATAGCTGGTGCACAGCTGCGGCGGCGCGATCACGCTCAGCGCGACCCACATCATCTCGCCGTCGGGGCCGACCGTCGCGCGCGCCAGGTACGCGTCGTCCTCGGGGCTGTACGCGCTGATCTTCCACTTCTTGAAGACACTCTTGATCTTGGCGCCGCCCACGAACGTCTCCTTGGGCGCGCTGCCGATCACGTACGCATTCTTGTCGGCCGAAAGCAGCGCCGCGAAGCCGCCGGTCGTCACGCCACCCTCCATGAGCGCGTCACCCTCGAGCGCGCCGAACACCGCCTTCACCGTCTCCTTCGCGGCCGGCGCGATGCGCGGCTCGAGGCGCCACTCCTCGAGGTCTCCGCACATGTCCGTCTTCCGATCGGGCTCGCCCGTCGACCAGTGGGTCGCCTGCACGTGCCAGCCCTTGTCGTCCTTGAACAGGAACGCGCTCACACGCACCGGCTCCTTCTTGACCTTGCCCTTGCGCTTCACGGCGCCGGGGACCTCGCCGGCGATCCAGGCCGACCTGGCGCTCTTCGACACCACCACCTTGTTCACCTTGAGCTTGCCGCCCGCGATCATGCCGCGCGTCTCTGCCAGGTCCGCGGTCACCGGCTGGACGAATCCGTCCTCGACGTCGCCGTCGCCGGGGGTGATGAAGAGGTCGACCCCCGTGGTGGCGCCGGGCTGACCTCGGGCCACGCCGTCGACAAACGAGGTGAACGCCTTGCCGACGTCGGCGCCGTCGTCGGCGAGCGCGACCGACGGCGCGAGCAACAGCGCGAGAGCGAGCACGATGCGTGACATGCGTCCACGATACCGCGTTGCCGCGGCGCGATCAGCGAACGGCGTCCCCGCCTGCCAGGGGACGCTTCCACGGCGAGCCGCCGGTGAGGCGCGTGTAGAGCTGGTAACCCACCCAGCGGAACGGCTCGGGCGGGATCCCGCTCGGCCGCCGCATGTAGAACGCGCAGTCGCGCCACGGGTCATGGTTGCCGGCGTAGAGGTCGGTGAGCACCTGGCCGGCGAGGTTGGCGAGCGTGATGCCGTGACCGCTATAACCGACGGCGTAGTACACGTTGTCGTGCGCGCCCATCACGCCGATCGCGCAGTGGCGCACGAGCGTGAGATCGAGCGGGCCGCTCCAGCGATGGCGAATCGGATACGACGCGAGCTCGGGCAGGTAGCGCAGGAGTGACGCACGAACCGCGCGCTCGCCGCCGTCCTCGCGGCGCGCGTCGTACGCGGTGCGATTCCCGAAGCGATACGCGTACGCCGCGGTCGTGCCGCCGCCGAACACGAGGCGACCACCGGGATCGACGCTGGCGTAGGCGAGGCGCGGCGAGTCGTCGAAGAAGCCGCCGGTCTTGCCGAGCCCGGTCGCAGCGAGCAGCTCGGGCGGCAGCGGGTCGGTCGCGACCACGTGGGAGATGACGGGCAGGAGGCCGGTGCGGAAGTAGCCGAGCCGCGGCGTGTACCCGCTGGTCGCCAGCACGATCGCCCTGGCGCGCACGACGCCACCGGGCGTGACGAGCTCGCAGACCTTGCCCTCGCGTACGCGCACGACCGGCGTCGATTCGTAGATCTGCACCCCGCCGGCGACGAGCAGCGGCCGCATGGCGCGGATGAGATCGACGCCGTTCAGGACGCCCTCGCCGGGGTCGAGCACGGCGCCGTGCGCGCCGCGCGCCCGCAGATGCTCGTCGAGGTCGCCGCCGCGCAGGAAGCGCAGCGGCATGCCGCGCGCGGCGAGCTGCTCGGTGAGCGCGTGCGCCGCCTCCGCCGCCTTCGCGCTGGTGGCGAGGTGCAGGCAGCCATTTCGCTTCCAGCGCACCTTCAGCTGGTGCTCGCGGATGAGCGCCTCGATGGCGTCGATGCCGCCGTTCGTCACCGCGTGCTCGCGCACCATCAGGTCGGGGTTGTCGTCGTGCGCGCTGATGCCGTTGAGCACGAGCCCGCCGTTCCGCCCGCTCGCGCCGTTGGCGAGGCGCCGCGCCTCGAGGAGCGCGATGCCGAGCTCGGGGAAGCGGCGGGACAGGCGGTACGCCGTCGACACCCCGGTGAACCCGCCGCCGATGATCGCGACATCGACGTCCACATCGCGCGCCAGCGCCGGCGCCGGCTCGTCCGCGGCCGCGTCGACGAGCCACGACGCGGTGTTGTCGTCGAAGACGTCGCTCACACGTTCACGCCTTCACGCCTTCACGTTGCCGATGCTCACCAGCTTGGTGACGAGGTTGTCGTGCAGCCCTTCGCGCCCGCACTCGAACCCGACGCCGCTCTCCTTGCGCCCGGCGAACGGAGCCTCCGTCGTCTGCGGCGCCCACTCGTTCACGCCGATCATGCCGAACTCGAGGCGCTCGTACGCCCGCATCGCCGCGTTCAGGTCGTTGGTGAACACGTAGGCGGCGAGCCCGTAGCGCGTCGCGTTGGCCGCCGCGATCGCGTCGTCGAGCTGCTCGAACGACGTCATCGCGAAGAGCGGCCCGAAGACCTCGTCGGCGAACGCCGGGGTCGCCGGTGGGACGTCGCCCAGCACCGTCGGCTCCAAAAAATATCCGGGGCGCGCGGGTCGCGTGCCGCCGGTGCGCACGCGCGCGCCATCTCGCGTCGCCGCCGCGATGAGCCCCTCGACGCGCTCGCGATGCCGCGCGCTGATGAGCGGGCCGATGCGCGTCGCCGCGTCGAGCCCGGAGCCGACCGGTAACTTGCGCGTCTCCTCGACGACGACCTCCTCGAACGCCGCGAGCCGGTCGGCCGGCACGTAGAAGCGCTGGGGCGACACGCACACCTGGCCGGCGTTACGGAACCGCGCCGCCACCGCGCCCTTCGCGACCGCCTCCACGTCCGCATCCGGCAGGACGAGCACGGGCGCATTGCCGCCGAGCTCCAGCGACAGCCGCGTCAGCGTGCGCGACGCGCCGTCCATGAGCAGCTTCCCGACGGCGACCGACCCCGTGAAGCTCAGCTTTCGCAGCTCGGGATGAGCGAGCATCGCCTGACCCGCCGCGTGCGGCTCGCCGCTCACGAGGTTCACCACACCGGCCGGGACGCCCGCGTCCTCGAGCGCCGCGACGATCGCCATGCACGAGAGCGGCGTCAGCTCCGCCGGCCGCACCACGACCGGGCATCCCGCCGCCAGCGCCGCCGCGATCGCACGCGCCGGGTTGTACGCCGGGAAGTTCCACGCGGTGATCACGCCGACCACGCCGACCGGCTCGTGCAGCACCAGCTGCCGCTTGGTCGCGACGCGAGCGGGGAGGGTGTAGCCCGAGACGCGCTTGCCCTCCTCGGCGAACCACTCGAACAGATCGGCCGCGACCATCCACTCCCCCGCGGCCTGCGCGCGCGGCTTGCCCGCCTCGCGCACCGTCACCTCGGCCAGCGCGCTGGCCTGCGCGCGCAGCGTCGCCGCCGCCTTCATCAGCATCGCCGCGCGCTCGTACGCCGTCCGCGCCCGCCATCCCGCGAACGCACGCTGCGCCGCGTCGACGGCGCGCACCACATCGGCGCCGTCGCCGCCGTACGGCACGTTCGCGACGACCTCCTCGGTCGCCGGATCGATCACGTCACGCCGGCCGCCATCGCTCGCGTCGCACCAGACGCCGTCGATGAACTGCTGCTGCCGCGGCGTCACGGGCCGTGTGCCTCGACCTGGGCCAGCGCCTCGCCGACCACGCCCAGCGCCTCGCGCACCTCGGCCTCGCTGATCGACAGCGGCGGCATGAAGCGCACGCAGTTGGAGTACATGCCGGCGCGGATGAGCACGACGCCATTCGCCACGCTGCGCTTGATCACCGCGAGCGCGTGCGCCGGCGCCGGCGTCTTCGCGTCGTGGTCGAGCACCAGCTCCATCAGCAACATCGGCCCGAGCCCCCGCACGTCGCCGATCAGCTTCGACGACGCCTGCATCCGCGTGAGCTCTTCGCGCAACACCTCGCCGATCCGCCGCGCGTGGGCGAGGAACGCGGGCTGGCGGATGAGCTTGACCGCCTCGATCGCACCGACGCACGCGAGCGGGCTGCCGCCGTACGTGCCGCCGAGGCCGCCCAGGTGCGGCGCATCCATGATGTCGGCGCGGCCCGTGGTCGCGCTGATCGGCAAGCCCGCACCCAGCGCCTTCGCCATCGTGATGACGTCGGGCACGACCCCCAGCTGCTCGCACGCGAACATCGTCCCGGTGCGACCGACGCCGCACTGGATCTCGTCGGCGATCATGACGACGCCGTGCTGCGTGCACAGCTCGCGGATGCGCGCCAGGAACCGCGCCGGCATCGGGATGAAGCCGCCCTCGCCCTGCACGGGTTCGATGATGATGGCGGCGAGCTCGGCCGGATCGATCTGCGTCCACATCGCGCGATCGAGCTGCGCGATGCACGCGTCGACGTACGCCTCCTCGCTCATGCCGGCCGGCCGGCGATAGGGTTCGGGCGCCGGGATGCGATAGACCTCGGGCGCGAACGGGCCCGACGCCAGCTTGAAGAGGCCGTACTTGCTGGTCAGCGAGAGCGTGAGCAGCGTGCGGCCGTGATAGGCGCCCTCGAAGCACAGGACGCCGGTGCGCTTCGTGAACGCGCGCGCCACCTTGATCGCGTTCTCGACCGCCTCGGCGCCGCTGTTGGCGAGGAGCGTCTTCTTCGCGAACGTACCCGGCGTGACCTCGTTGAGCAGCTCGCACAGCGCGACGTACGGCTCGTACGTGGCGACGAGCGCGCAGGGATGCAGCAAGCGTCGCGCCTGCGCCTCGACCGCCGCGACCACCTCGGGCGGATTGTGTCCGGCGAGCGACATGCCGATGCCGCCGGCGAGATCGATGAGCGTGTTCCCGTCGACGTCGAAGACGCGCGCGCCTTCGGCGCGATCGAACACCACGTCCGTCGCCTTGCCCAGCCCCTTCGCCACGGCGGCGGCGCGGCGCTCGAGCATCGCGCGACTCCTGGGTCCGGGGATCTCGGTGACTCGCTGGATGACCGTCATGGCGGATACCTCACGTCTCGTTCGGCAGGTAGGACGAGGACGACCCCGTAGCCCGCGCAGACGGGGTCGTCGAGATAGTTGGCGAGCAGCCCACGCGGCTCGAACCCGACGCGGCGCTGGGCCGACACCGTGGGATCCTCGCGCTGGCCGGAGACGAGCTCGGCGTAGTACTGCTCGGCGGACATCGTGCGCTCGAGCGCGCCGTAGCCGCTCGGCATGCCGACCGTGACCTGGCCGGCCAGCTCGAGGCGGTGCACCACCTCGTGGCGCGCCGCGTACAGCGCGCGCGCGATGCCGCGCTTGCGAAACGCGGGGTGCGTACCGACGTCGGCGCCGTACAGCCAGCGTCCGCCCGGCTCGTGCGACGTCAGCCAGCCGCCCTGGATCACGTCGGCGAACGTGTGACCGGGATGCGCGACGTCGAAGTCGAGGCGGATCGTCGACGTCATCCCGACCACGCGCCCGCTGGCCTCCTCGACCACGCACAGCTGCCCGTCGGGAAAGAGCTCGACGTGACGGCGATAGTGCGCGGCGCGGAAGCGCTGCTCCGGCGCCAGCGTCGGGAACACGAGCTCCTGCAGCTCCTCGAGCGCCTCGGCGTGCGCGGGCTCGGTGCGGACCACCGCGAACCCATCGCCGAACCGCCGCACGATCACACCTCGCTCCGCTTGCCGCCCTCGGTGTAACGCACGCCGTACAGGTCGGAGCGCCGATCGAGCCACGTGCGCACGCTGCCGGTCAGGCGGCTGCGCCGCAGCACCTCGATGTCGAGCTCGTTCAGCACCATGGTCTCGACGTTGGGCGTGGCCTCGTCGGCGACGCCGTCACGCGCGAACGGCAGATCGCACGGCGTCAGGATGCAAGCCTCACCGTAGTGGATGTCCGCGCCCTGCACGAAGGGGAGGTTGCCGACCGGCCCGGCCAGCACCGCGTACATGCCGTTCTCGATGCAGCGAGCCTGCGCACACGCGCGGATCCGCATGTACGCCGAGCGGATGTCCGTGTTGAACGGAATGAAGAGCAGCGACGCACCCTTGCCGGCCGCGATGCGCGCGACCTCGGGGAAGGCGACGTCGTCGCCGATCACGATCGCGATCTTGCCGCGGTCGGTGTCGAAGACGCGCACCTCGTCGCCGGCCGACACGCCCCACCACCGCGACTCGCCGGGCGAGACGTGCAGCTTGTACTGCTTCTCGACGGTGCCGTCGCGGCGGAAGAGGGACGAGATGTTGAAGAGCTTGTCGTGCTCGACGGTCAGGTGCGAGCCGGCGATGATGTTGACGTCGTACTTCATCGCGAGCCGGATGAAGAGATCGTTGTAGCGCACCGTGAATTCGTCGAGCCGGCGCGCGGTCGCCGACGACTCCGGCGCCTGCACCAGCACCTGCAGCTGATTGGTCAACATCTCGGGAAAGAGCAGGAAGTCGGCGCGGTACTCCGCGGCGGTGTCGATGAAGAACTCGCACTGCTGCGCGAACTGCTCGAAGCTCGTGATCGGCCGCATCTCGTACTGCACCGACGCCACGCGCACGGTGCGCACCGGCGCGGCGCCCTTGGGGTGGTGCTCGGGGTTGAGCCACTCCATGTACACGGCGTAGCCGCGCGACTCGGTGTCCTGCGGCAGATAGTCCTTGAGCACGGCGCGCACCGAGAAGCCCTGCGCGAGCTGCGCGGTGAGCACGGGATCCTTGTCCTTGAACTCCTTGCGGATGACGCGCTGGACGTACTCCTCGGGGGTCATCTTGTCGGCCTGCTTGCCGTACCCGGGGATGCGGCCCGCGATGAGGATGGCGCGCAGGTTGCGCTGGCGCACGACCTCCTTGCGCGCGGCATAGAGGCGCCGCGTCAGGTGCGCGCCGCGATGCTTGGGCTCGATCGCGATGTCGATGCCGTACAGCGTGTCGCCCTCGGGATCGTGGTTGCGGATGAAGCCGTTGTCGCTGACCTGGTCGAACGTGTGATACGCGCCGAAGTCTTCCTCGTCGACGATGAGCGCGCTCGACGTGGCGACCAGCGCGCCGTCGAGCTCGACGCCGAGTTGCCCCTCCGGAAAGATGTTCAGCTGGCTCTCGAACTGCTCCTTGGTCCAGGCGTCGATGGTCGGGAACGACTTCTTCTGGATGTCCTGGACCGCCTTGAGGTCGGTCTTGCGGAGGGTGCGAACGACGAGGCGCGGGCGCGATTCCGCCATCTCGACAAGGCTATCGCAGACGCTTGCTGGGCGACCAAGTTGAGCGCACGAACTATGCGGTCGAACGCGCGCGCACCCGTGAATCCGCGGGTCTGGGCACCGTGCGCATGGGCACACACCCTCCAATCGCCCCCGTCGTGAGCCAGCCCGACGCGGTGGTCTCGCGCCTCACCGGCGCAGCGCACGCGGGGCGCGAGAGCCCGCCACACGCGGACGTGTGCGTCAGCGGAGATTGGCGGCCGGCGTCGTCGTCGATATGCCGACGCGACGAGTCTCTTCGTTGCGACGGCGCAGGCCGAGCAGGCCAAAGCCACCGAGGAGGCCGAGCAGGCCCCAGAGGCCGTCGTTGTCGCCGTCGGTGTTGGTGTCGCTCGAGCGCGTGTCGTAGTCCGCGGGTTGCGCGAACACGGGGGTGGTGAGGCCGAGGCCAGCCACGAGGAGGAGAGCAGAACCGATCTTGGTCAACATGACGCGTGTCACTGCAACGCTGGTGCCGGTCCGCCGGTTGCACTCGACGACATCATGTTGCTCGACTCGACGTTCGTCGCCGCCGCGTGTCCCGACTGCCCCATCGGACGCGAGGCGCGCGCGATGGTGCTCGCCGACGCGTTCTGGACCCACGCGTGGTACGCGGTCGTGCCGTTCCTCGTCGCCACGGGTGCCGTCGCCTGGTTCGCACGTGGCCGCGTCACTCCGCTCGTCGCGGCGGGGCTCGTTCTCGGAATCGGACTCGGCGGCTTCGTCGACGGCATCCTGCTGCATCAGATCCTGCAGTGGCACAACATGCTGTCGAGCCACCGCCCGCCCGTCGACCTCGTCGCCATGAAATACAACATGGTCTGGGACGGCCTCTTCCACGCGCTGACGTGGACCCTGTGCGCGACCGGCATCGCGCTCCTCTTTCGCGCCGCTCGCCGCCCCGAGGTTCCGTGGTCGGGCAGGACGCTCGTCGGCTCCATGCTGGGCGGCTGGGGCCTCTTCAACCTCGTCGAGGGCCTCATCGACCACCAGCTCCTCGGGATTCACCACGTTCACCCCGGTGACGCGCAGCTCGCCTGGGATCTCGGCTTCGTGTCGCTCGGCGGCGTCGGCTTGATGCTGCTCGGCTACGTCATCGCTCGCGCAGTCCCGCGGCCAGCGACCCGCGGTACGCATGCGCGGCATGCACCAGCTCGCTGATGGCGTCGAGGAGCGGCGCCGGGCGCGCGAACGTGCCGAGCAGCAGCACCTGCTCCTCTCGTTCGTCGATCGCGATCTCCGCGCGAAGCCCGGTGCGCGCCATGAACGCGAGGAATCCCGCGCGCGAGATGCCGACCTGACGGCCGCCGAGCGTCCCCGAGTGCGCGAGCCAGAGCGCGCCCGTCCGATCGCGCAGAAAGCGTGCGTGCGGACGCGCGCTCCCGGGGGTGAGCGCCACGTTCAGCTGCACGCTCGGCCACACCAGGCCGCGCTCCGTCGGGTCGCCCGGGCCGAGCGCGTTGCGATAACGATTCGCGAGCGTGTGCTGGGTGAGCCACAGCTCGTGCGACGACAGGATCAGCGTCGGCAGCAAGCCTTCCTGCAGACGCGCGCGTCCGGGTCGGGCGCCTGCACGCCGGAAGAGCGCCGCGACCTCGCGATGCGCGCGACGGAGCTCCGCCGCGCTCTGGAGATTCGTGAATCGTGCCTTCACGGGAGCGTCCTTCGCCGCCTCGGGGTGTGTGCGCATGCGCTCGATTCACGTGAACACTGAACCGACTTCCGTGCGGTGCGAAATCTCCTCGTCACGTTGAACTCGCTACGCAACCCACGCACCATGCGCTGCATGGGGGACGAGGATGACGTGGCGGAACGCCTGGCCCGGCTCGAACGCGAGCTGGCATTCGAGAAGGAACGACTCACCGAAGCGCTCGCCGAGAGCGCGCGCCTCACCGCGCAGCTGCGCATGTCTGCGGATGCGCTCGGCAGCGAATGGAACCGGAGCCGCCTCCTGCGCGAGCGGCTGGCGATCGCGTTGACGAGCTCGCGCGGCGGAGCCTTCCACTGGCACGGACCCACGAACAAGTTCGAATGCGACGACCGCCTCGCCGAGCTCTACGGCTTCCGGCAGCGACGCGAGATGGACACGGAGCATCTCGTCAGCCGCGCGCACGCGAGTGACCGGGTCCAGATCGGGGCGGCGTGGTCGAGGTGCGTGGACGCGGGGCTGCCGTTCCGGCACGAGATCCGGATCCCGATCGACTCGGGCGGGATGCGCTGGGTCGTCCTGGCCGGCAAGGCGCACGAGTGCGAGTCGGGCGGGCCGCGCTGCGTGGTCGGCGCGTGCACCGACATCAGCGCCGCGCGTTTCGGCCAGCAGATGAAGCGCCTGGCCGACGAGATTCCGCAGCTCATCTGGATCGCGAGCGCCGACGGTTGCATCGAGTACGCCAACGAGCGCTGGTCCGAGTACACCGGTCGCCCGGTGCGCTTCGACGACGCGTCGGCCATGCTCGGCGTCTTTCACCGCGACGATCAGCTCCGCATCCGCGAGCGCTGGCTCGCCGCCGTCTCGCGCGGCGACGCGTTCGAGATCGAGGGCCGCATCATCGACGTCGCCGGCCACCCGCGCTGGTTCCTGGTGCAGGTGGTGCCCATGGCCGGGCACGGCGGCGTGATCGAGCGCTGGGTCGGCACGTGCACCGAGATCGAGGCGCAGAAGCGCGCGCAGATCGGCGCGGTCGCATCGCTCGGCCACGAGCTCCGCCAGCCGCTGACCTCGATCGCGGCGGCGCTGCATCTGGTCGAACGGCGCGCGCCCGTCGTGGAACGCGAGCGCTGCATGATCGAGCGCCAGGTCAGCCGCATGGGCCGCATGGTCACCGAGATGCTCGACGGCAGCGGGCCGGGCGAGCCGCCGCAGCCGCAGCGCGAGCCGGTCGACGTGGCGCGCGCGCTCGCGGAGGCGGTCGAGGTCTGCGCCCCTTCCATCCAGCTTCGCAGGCTCACGCTGGTCTGCCGGCTGTCTCCCGGCCTCATGGTGGAAGGCGATCACGACCACCTGGTGCAGGTGCTGTGCAACGTCATCCACAACGCGGCCAAGCACTCTCCGGACCGCGGCAGCATCTTCGTGCGCGGATGGCGCTCGAAAGATCGCGCGATCATCGAGGTGCGCGACGAGGGCGACGGCATCGAGGCCGCGTTCTTGCCGCGGCTCTTCGAGCCGTTCGTGCGCGGCGAGAGCGCGGTGGCCGGCCATGGCCTCGGCCTCGCCATCGCCCGCAAGCTCGTCGAGTGCGTCGGTGGATCCATCACCGCCGCCAGCGACGGTCCAGGCAAGGGCTGCACGTTCACGATCACGCAACCGGCATCATCACCGCGCCCCGACACGGCCGATCCGCAGCCGGTCGAGGTCGAGCCCGCGACGGCGTCACGGCCGAGCGCGCGACGCGTGCTGGTCGTCGACGACAGTCCCGACGTCACCGAGCTTCTCGCCGACGCGCTGCGCCTGGAGGGCCACGATGTGGTCGTGGCGCAAGACTCGAGGTGCGGTCTCGAGCTGGCGCTGGTCGCTCCCTTCGACGTGATCTTGCTCGACGTCCGCATGCCGGGCATGGACGGTTGCCAGCTGGCCCGCGAGCTCCGCGCGCGCCTCATGACGCGTTGCCCGCGCCTCATCGCCATCACCGGCACCGGCCGGCTGACCGACGACGCCGCGCTCTTCGACCGCATCCTCGTGAAGCCGATCGACGTGCACCTCATGCTCGCGCTCGTCGCGGGCGGTGGGCGCCGTCGCCGTCGCTCGTCGCGGCAGCCGCGTCTCTCACGCTGACGACGCCGCCGCGGGCGTCACAAGGCCCTACCTCGATCCGCCGGTCGTTCGTTCTCGCCGCCGACCGATGAGCCTGGCCGGACTCCTGCAAGGTTCCCGCGCTGGAGGTCTCATGCGTGACGTCGCGCTCATCGTCGGAAGCCTGCGCAACGGATCGTTCACTCGGATCGTCGCGAGCACGGTCGCCGAGCTGGCGCCGTCGCCGCTGCGGTTCGTGCCGGTCGAGATCGGTGCGCTGCCGCTCTACAACCAGGATCTCGAGACCGACAGCGCCCCGCCACCGTGGGTCGACTTTCGCAATCGAGTGCGCGATTGCGAAGCGGTGCTCTTCGCGACCCCCGAGTACAACCGCTCGATCCCCGGCGCGCTCAAGAACGCGATCGATGTCGGCTCTCGGCCGTATGGCAAGAGCGTGTGGTCCGGCAAGCCGGCCGCGATCATCAGCGTGTCGCCCGGCGCCGTCGGCGCGTTCGGCGCGAACCACCACCTGCGGCAGTGTCTGGTGTTCCTGGACATGCCGTGCATGCAGCAACCCGAGGCGTATCTGGGCAACATCACCGAGTCGATCGATGCCGACAAGGGCAGGGTGAAGGCCGGTCGGACGCGCGACTACCTTCAGACGTTCGCGGCGGCGTTCGCCCGGTGGGTCGACCAGGTCGCGCCGGCGCACGCATCCGCTGCCTGAAGCGGTGTTACATAGCCGCGATGAACGTGCGGCTCATTCTCTTCGTGGTCCTGCTCGCGGCTTGCGGAGGGACGCCCGCGCCCGCAGTCGTATGCCCGGTCACGGCCGCAGCCGTCGACGCCAGCGTCACCCCCGACGCCAGTGTCACCCCGGAGGCCGCGCCGCCACCGCCGCCGCCGGTGCGCATCCCCGGCGGCGCGATCACCGTGCAGGTCCTGCCCGAGCCCGCGTACATCGAGCGCACGGACGCGGGGCAGGTCGTCAACTGCGACCTGCGCATCGCGAACGGCACCGGCGTGCCGTGGCGCCTCGTCGAGCTCGAGGTCGCCGTGCTCGACGCGAGCGGCGCGCCGGTGTGGCGCAAGGTCGTCACCGACGGCGGCGTGAGCCCGGCCCTCACGACCATCCCCAATCGTGACCTCGCCGCCGGCGAGACCCTCCTCCTCCTCAATCCCGTCGCCGAGCTGGCGCGGGACCTCGTGCTGACGAAGCTCCGCTTCACGCTGACGTACGAGCGCATCGGGGACGACGAGCGCACGGTCGCGATCGCCGAGGTCGTGCCGGCGCGTTACGACAACCGCGCCGCGCTGCGGCTCCCCGTCGCCGGACGCCTCCTGGTGTGGGACGGCCACGACTTCATGTCGCATCACCGCCGCTGGGACTACGTGTTCGCGCCGATTCACGACTTCGGCTTCGACAGCAACCCCGGCCGCTACGCCTACGACTTCGTGCCCGTCGACGCCGCCGGCGCGATGAGCAAGGGCGACCCCGCCGACAACGCGAGCTGGTTCGGCTTCGGCGCGCCCGTCGTCGCGCCTGCGGCAGGGAAGGTGGTCGCCGTCGTCGACGGCAAGCCCGACAACCGCGAGTTCGACATGGGCGGGCTCGAGGCCGACCTGATGCTCATCTACGGCAACCACGTGGTGATCGACCACGGAAGCGGCGAGCACAGCCTGTTCGCGCACCTCCAGCTGAACAGCATCAAGGTGAAGGTCGGTGACCCGGTCACCGCCGGTGCGCCCATCGCCGCGATCGGCGCGTCGGGCAGCGCGATGTTCCCGCACCTCCATTACCAGCTGCAGGACGACGCGACCGCGCACGCCGAAGGCCTGCCGTCGTACTTCCACGACCTCCGGCGCCTGCGTGGTGGCCGTCCCGCGACGCTGAAGGTCGCTCCGATCGACAGCGGCGATATCGTAGAGTCGGCTGCGCGGCCGGCCCGATGACCCCGACGTTCCTGGACCACCTCATCGCGTTCACGCTCCTCGCGGTCATCCCGCTGCTGGCGCGGTGGAACTACCCGCGGCACCGCGAAAAGATTCGCGCCGATCCGCGCGCGCGCCGCGGCCTCTACCGCAACACCATCGCGCAGCAGTGGCTGTTCGTGGCGTTCGTGCTCGGCGTGTGGTTCGCGCTCGGGCGCGGATGCGCGGCGCTCGGGTTGGTGGTTCCGTCCGGGATCCGGACGTACGTCGGCCTCGCGATCACGGCCGTGGGCCTGGCGCTGCTTCGCCTGCAGCTCACGCTGGTGCGCCGCGGCGGCGAGGATGCGCTGGCCGCGGTGCGCGCGCAGCTCACCGCCGTCGACGAGCTCATGCCGCGGACGGCGACGGAGGCGCGCTGGTTCGGCGCGATGTCGGTCACCGCGGGGATCTGCGAGGAGGTGCTCTACCGCGGCTTCCTCATCGCGTATCTCGCCGTCCTGCTCGGGACCTGGCCCGCCGTCGTGGCCGGCGCGGTGATCTTCGCGTTCGGGCACCTCTATCAGGGCGTCGCGAACGCGGCCAAGTCGTCGGTGTTCGCGCTGCTCGCCGGCGTCCTGTACGTCGCATGCGGCTCGCTCCTCTGGCCGATGATCCTCCACGCCGCGCTCGATCTCACGGGCGGTACGCTGGGACGCATGGCGCTCGGAGACCGCCGATGACGTGCGCGCACCTCTACGCCCTCGAGGCCGGGCTCGAGCACGCGTTCACCGTCGACGCGTCGCGGGTGACGTTCGGGCGCGGCGCGCTGGGCGAGGTCGGAGCACGTGTGCGTGCGCTCGGCGGTCACCGCGTCGCGCTGTTCACCGACGCGCGGCTCCGCGCGCTGGCGTGGTTCGCCGAGGTCGACGCGGCGCTGCGAGCCGCCGGCCTCGACGTCGCGGTCTTCGACGGCGTCGCGATCGAGCCGACCGACGCGTCGCTCGACGACGCCATCCGGTTCGCGCGCGACGCCGGCGCCGACGCGTACGTCTCGCTCGGCGGCGGCTCCGTCATCGACACGTGCAAGGTCGCCAACCTGATCGCGACGCACCCGGCGCCGCTCCTCGATTACGTCAACGCGCCGCTCGGTCGCGCCGTCGCCGTGCCGGGCCCGCTCGCGCCGCACCTCGCCTGCCCGACGACGTCCGGCACCGGCAGCGAGGTCACCGGCATCGCGATCTTCGACCTGCTCGAGGCGCACGCGAAGACCGGCATCGCGTCGCCGCGCCTGCGTCCGAGCGAAGCGGTCGTCGATCCGCGCGTCACCGCGACGCTGCCGCCGTCCGTCGTCGCGGCGAGCGGCCTCGACGTCCTCTGCCACGCGCTCGAGTCGTACACCGCGCGCCCGTTCACGCGACGCGCGCCGCCCGCGCCGGCGACCGCGCGCCCGATGAGCCAGGGCGCCAATCCGTGGAGCGACCTCGGCTGCCGCGAGGCCATGCGCCTCATCGGGGCGTATCTCGTGCGCGGCGTGCACGACCCCGCCGACGACGAGGCGCGCCAGCAGCTCATGTGGGCCGCGACCCTCGCGGGCATCGCGTTCGGCAACGCCGGCGTGCACGTGCCGCACGCCATGGCCTACGCGATCGCAGGCCGCGTCCGCGACTACCGTCCGCCCGGATATCCCGACGACGCGCCGCTCGTCCCGCACGGCTTCGCGGTCGCGCTCGGTGCGCCCGCCTGCTTCCGCACGTTCGCCCCGACGGCGCCCGCGCGCCACCTCGAGGCCGCGGCGCTCCTCGGCGCCAAGACCTCCGGCGCCACTGACATCGACGCCGGTGAGATCCTCGCCGATGCCGTCGCCGCGCTCATGTCCGCCGTCGACACGCCCAACGGCCTCACCGCCGTCGGTTATTCGTCCGAGGACATTCCGGATCTGGTCGCGGGCGCCGCGCCGCAACGCCGCCTCCTCGACAACGCGCCCCTCGCCGTGACCCCGCCGGTCCTGCACGGACTCTTCCACGACGCGCTCACCTGCTGGGAGACCTGACCCATGCCCGCCCCGCGCCCGACCGCCGCCGAGTATCGCCACTTCGTGCCCATCACGACGCGCTGGATGGACAACGACGTCTACGGCCACGTCAACAACGTCACCTACTACAGCTACTTCGACACGGCCGCGAACGCGTACCTCATCGCCGCCGGCCTCGACATCCACACCTCACCGGTCATCGGCCTCGTCGTCGAGTCCGCGTGTCAGTACCACGCGCCGGTCGCGTATCCGGCGCCGCTCCGCGCCGGCCTCCGCGTCGATCGCCTCGGCCAGCGCGCCGTCACCTACGGCCTCGCCATCTTCGGCGCGGACGACGACCACGCCGTCGCCCACGGCCACTTCGTCCACGTCTTCGTCGACCGCGCGACGCGTGCGCCGACGCCCATCCCCGACCATCTGCGGGTGGCCCTCGAGCGCCTCCGCACGGTCGCCGCGCCCTGACCGCGCCTTCTTCAGTTCGCGCCGAACCACTTCGCGCGCAGCTCGCTGATCACGCCGTCCTCGCTGAACTTCAGGAGCGCGGTGTTGATCTGCTTGCGCAGCGGGCTGCCCTCCGGCATCGCGATGCCGTAGTTCTGCCGCTCGAACAGGCCGACCACCTGCTGACCCGCGCCGCCCGCGAACTTCACGTGGTACGAGAGGATCGGCTCGTCGTACACCACGGCGACCACGTCGCCCTTGTCGAGGCTCTCGAACGCGCCGTCGATCTTCTCGAACGACGTGACCTTCGCGCCGTGATCCTTCAGGTACTTCTCCGCCGTCGTGCCGGCCACCGTCGCGACCTTCTTGCCCGGCAGGTCATTCGGCCCGTTGATGTCCGACGTCAGCTGGCTGACCGTCATGACCGTCGTGATCGCCGCCGTGAAGTACGTGAGCACGATGATGCACGTCAGCATCCACACCGCACCGAAGAAGCGCCCGACCAGATGGTTCGGTCCCTTCGCATCGCAGCCGCCGCTCAGGATCGTCGAGATGGCCCACCACGACGACTCCCACACGCCCTGCGCGTACGGCTTGGGGAACTGCTCGCCGTTGATGTTGCGCTCGAAGAACCACACGAGGTGCGCGCACACGAGGAGGATGATGAGCAGCACCAGCGCCGCCTTCGCCATGCCCGCCGTCAAGAAGGTCTCCTTCATGATGGCGAAGACGCCCTTGCCCTTCGCCTTGGTGAGGATGGCGAGCCCCGACTCGTAGAACGGCGTCGAGAAATCGGCCGCCTTCTCGCGATCCGACGTGATGCTGATCGCCGCGATGCCGACGTCGCCCTCCTTCGCCTTCACCGCGTCCATCACGGCCTTGACCGTGTCGACCCACACGATCTCGTACTCGACGCCGAGCTCGCGCGCGATCCGGTCCCACAGCTCGAGGCTGAACCCGACGTCCTTACCCTCGCGCTGGAACGCGAACGGCTCGATCGGCTTGGTGTAGACCTTGAGCTTCGCGGGCGGCGGCACGGCAGCTGGCGGCTGCGCGGCTGCGGGAGGTTGCGCTGGCGCACCGGCGGGCTGCGCCGACGCGACCGACGTTGCCAGCGCCGCCACCGCGACGAAGGCGAGGATGACGAACGAGACCCACCGCTCCAGCTGATGCTTCATGCGTCGGCGGCCAGTGCACGGCTCGTGCCTCGCGCGCGGCGCGTAACCATTGGCACATGCGGCGGTTTCACCGGGACACCGGCACGAATCGCGCGTGCGAATTGACCGGACAGATCGTCCGGGCGCGACACGCCGCTCTCCAAATCGTCGAAACCCGCGGGGTGATAGCGCCGGCGCCGGCCCGCACGTACCATCGCCGCGATGGCTGATGACGGGGACCTTCGGCGGGTCGAGCGTGAGCGCGATCTGGCGGTAGAGCGGTTCGCGATGATGTGCAAGGCGATGAACCAGTGCATGTGGGACTGGGACATCCGCTCCGACGTCGCCTGGTACAGCGAGGCGATCTACACGACGTTCGGGATCGCGCGCGACGTCGTCCCGAGCTTCGAGCGCTGGACCACCTACCTCCACCCCGACGACCACGAACGCGTGGTGAGCAGCTTTCGCGCGAACCTCGAGACCGGCACGCCTGAATGGTCGGAGGAGTACCGCTTCGTGCGGCCCGACGACGGCCGCGTCCTCGAGGTCATCGACCGCGGCTTCGTCGTGTTCGCCGACGGCAAGCCGGCGCGGATCATCGGCGTGGTCATGGACGTCTCGCAGCAGCGCGCGCTCGAGCGCCAGCTCCAGCACTCGCACAAGTGGCAGGCGGTCGGTCAGCTCGCCGGCGGCATCGCGCACGACTTCGGCAACATGCTGCTCGCCGCGAAGCTCGAGATCGAGCTCCTTCGCATCAAGGCCGCCGACGCGACCCTGGTCCTCGATCACGTGAACGCGCTCGGAACGACCATCGACCGCGCGGCCAGCCTGACCCGCCAGCTGCTCACCTTCAGCCGTCTCGGCGCCACGCGGCTCGAGGCGATCGACCTCAACGCCAAGGTCGGCGAGCTCACCCCGATGCTGCGTCGCCTGCTCGGCGAGAACCTGCAGCTGGACCTCCAGCCGACCAGCGACAGCATCTTCGTCGACGCCGATTCGTCGATGCTCGACCAGATCCTCGTGAACCTCGTCGTCAACGGCCGCGACGCCATGCCCGACGGCGGCACGCTCTCCATCGCGACCTCGTCGTGCGGCCACCTCGCCCCCGAAGGCCGTCGCCCCGATCGCTACGTCTGCATCGAGGTGCGCGACGCCGGCGGCGGCATCGCCGACGACGTCCTGCCGCGCATCTTCGACCCGTTCTTCACGACCAAGGCCGAAGGCAACGGCCTCGGCCTCGCCACCGTCCATGGCATCGTCGAGCAGCATCACGGCTGGATCGACGTCGACAGCACGCCCGGCACGGGCACCGCCTTTCGCGTCTACCTGCCGGAGCGTACGTGTTCGTCATCGAGCTGACCTACAAGGCAGAGCTCTCCGCGATCGACGCCGCCATGAAACCACACATGGCCTGGCTGCAGCGCCACTACGCCGCCGGGACGTTCATCGCGTCTGGCCGCAAGGTGCCGCGCGACGGCGGCATCATCCTCGCGACCGGCGACGACCGAGCCACCATCGAGGCGCTCGTGCGCGAGGACCCGTTCGTCGCGCGCGGCCTCGCCGACGTGCGCGTCATCGAGTTCCGCACGAGCCAGCGCGCCGACGACTTCCCCGCGCGCTTCGCCTAGCTTCGTCAGATCGCCGAGCGCACGCGCCGCTTCAGCCCGCTGACGCCGTCGTTCATGTACGCGAGCGCCGCGAGCCCCGCCAGCAGCGCCGGCAGCACCGGCGCGACGCCGACGAACACCGCGAACAGCACGATCAAGCCCATGGTGCCGTAGGCGAGCACGGGGCCGCCGAGGCGCAGCAGCACGTGCACCGGAATCTCGCGATCCGGGAACTGCAGCGCCCACGCGACGACGAGCGCGTGCCCCACCGCGAACCCGCCGAGGTGTCCCATCGTCCACGCGCCCGGCACGACGCGCCCGAGCACCACCGTGCCGACGCCCGCGAACAGCGCGACGCCGCCGAGGTACGCCGCGAACCGCCGCGCGCCCCACGCGCCCGCGAGCTGTCCGCCGAAGAAGTAGAGCGCGACGCAGCTGCTCACCAGGCCCCACGGGCTGGCCTCGACGAGCGGCCACGTCACGAGGCGCCACACCTCGCCCGCCCACACGTCGCCCGGCACCAGCGCGAGGCTCGCGTACGCATCGAACCCGGCGCGCACCGCGATCACCGCCGCGAGCGAGATCGCGAGCGTCGCGCCGATGAGCGCCCACACCACCGGGGAGATCCAGCGCGGGAGGAACCCGACCATCCTCGGAGCTTCTCACGCGGCGGCGGCGTGATCGACGACCATTCCGCGCAACCGCTCGTCGAAATCGGGCACGAGGGTGTCGGCGAACGCCGGACGGCGCACGATCGCCTCGGTCCACGCCGTCACGCGCGGCAGCCCGGCGAACAGCTCCAGCTCCAGCCATCGATCGAGCCGCTGCAACCGCAAGAGCGCCGGGCCCGCCGCGAAGTCGACGAGCGTGAGGTCCGCGCCGTCGAACCACGGCCCGACCACGACCTGCTCGAACCGCACCAGCACGTCGCGCGTCCGCGCCACGGCGCTCTGTCGCGCCAGCGGCGTCGGCGCCGTCATGATCGTGTAGAGCCCGGCCATGAGGTCGTTCGACAGCTCGCTCCACATGCGGAGCCGGGCGCGCTCGAGCGGCTCGTCGGGAAGGGCGCGCGGCGGGAACCGCTCGTCGATGAACTCCAGGATGACAAGCGACTCGACCAGCGACACGTCGTCGACGCGCAGCACGGGCACCTTGCCCCGCGGTGAGATCGCCTTGAACCAGTCCGGCTTGGCGGTGAGGTCCACGTGGCGCGTGCGGAACGGCACGCCCTTCTCGGTCAGCATCGCCGCCGCGCGGTGCGCGTACGGACACACGGGGTGACTGATCAGCTCGAGAGACATGTCGTCAACCTGGGTTGCGAGCCTCTCCCGGACAACGCGCGCTCGTGGAACGGACTGTTACGGCCCCAGGGAAAGGCGTACCCTCGACCAGGTGGAGCTCGAAGACACGGCCGTGCTCGAGCCCGAGCCCGAGCCGGGGGACGACTCGCCGGATCTCGCACCCGGGACCGTGGTCGCCGGCTACGTCGTCGATGCCAAGATCGGGCAGGGCGGCATGGGCAAGGTCTACGGCGCCCACCATCCGCGCATCGGCAAGCGCGTCGCGATCAAGGTGCTCGAGCGCTCGTACTGCAACGACGCCTCGGCGGTCGCTCGCTTCGAACAGGAAGCGCGCCTGGTCAACGAGATCCGCCATCCCAACATCGTCGACGTGTTCCAGTTCGGCGAGCTACCGGACAAGCGCAGCTACTTCATCATGGAGTGGCTCACCGGCGAGTCGCTGAGCGCGCGCATCGACGCCGCGCCGCTCAAGATCGGCGACACGATCACGATCCTCGACGGCATCTGCGACGCGCTCGAGGCCGCGCACGAGCACAAGGTCGTCCACCGCGACCTCAAGTCCGACAACGTCTACCTCGCCTCGTCGCGCGGCAAGCTCTCGGTGAAGCTGCTCGACTTCGGCATCGCGAAGCTCGCCGGCCGCAACGACCTCACGTCGATCGGCAAGACCGCGTCGGGCATCGTCGTCGGAACGCCGGCGTACATGTCGCCCGAACAGGCGCGCGGCCAGGCTGTCGGGCCGCGCACGGACGTCTATCAGCTCGGCGTCCTCGCCTACAAGATGCTGACGCGCCAGCTCCCCTTCACCGCCGAGAATCCGTTCGACCTCATCGTCGAGCAGCTCAAGACGCCGCCGCCGTCGCCGAAGAAGCTCGCCCCGCGCACGCCGGACGTGCTCGCGCGCCTGGTCGTGCGCATGATGGCGAAGACCCCCGACGAGCGCCCGTCTGTCGCCGAGGTGCGCGCGGTCTTCGCCGAGATGCGCGAGACCGCCAGCAAGCGCAAGCCGCCGCGGCGCCGCTCCGGCACCAACGGCGTCCTCCTCGGCGTCGCGCTGTTCCTCGCCGCCGCCGTCGCGCTCGCCGTGCTCGTGGTGATGAACCGGAACCAGGGGAAGGCCGGCGCACCTGCTGCCTCCGCTGCGACGGCAGCGCTCCCACCCGCGGCGGGCTCGAGCGTCGCCGCGCCCACCGCGCTTCCGCCTGCGCCCGCGCCCGCGCCCGCGCCTCCGCCCGCGCCCGCGCCCTCGCCCGAGACGCCGTCCGAGCAAGCCGTCGACGTCGAGATCCAGATGGACCCCGCGACCGTGAAGCGGCCGAAGCGGGACGAGCCGCGCGAGCTCGACGAGGAGGCCGCAGCGGCCGCCGCCGCCGAGGAGGAGACCGTGCCGGCCGACAAACCCGGCGCCATCCTCTTCACGCTCCAGCTCGACTCCTCGATCGAGATCGACGGCAAGACCGTCGCCGGCTCCACCAAGCGCGGCCGCTTCGAGGTCTTGCCCGGCTCGCACGAGGTCCGCGTGGAAGCACCGGGCCGCCAGCCCGTGACCCGCACCGTCGAGGTTCCCGCCGGCGGCGTCGCGATCATCAGCATCGAGGACGAGACCGAGCCATCGGAGTGACGGCCGCGAGGGCGGCATGTAGCATCGCGGGCCCATGAGCCTGCCGCGCGGCATCACGCTCCGTCGCGCCCGCCCCGGCGACGCGACCGGCGTGCGCGTCCTCGTCGACCACCTCGGCTACGCCCCCGACGACCGCGCCTTCACCGAGACCTTCACGCAGGTCGCCCGCCACCCCGAGGCCGTCGTGCTCATCCTCGCCGAGGGCACCCGCGTCGTCGGCTACCTCGCGCTCTCGCACCGGCCGCAGGTCCGGCTCGGCGGCCGCGTCGCCGTGATCGACGAGCTCGCCATCGATCCCGCCTACGCGAGCCGCGGCCTCGGCTCCGCCCTGCTCGAGCACGCGCTCGACCTCGCCCGCGGCCTCGCCTGCGTGCGCATCGAGGTCGCCACTCGACGCTCCCGCGAGAGCTTCACCCGCGGGTTCTACCGCAAGCACGGCTTCGTCGAGACCGAATCCGCCCTGATGCGCCTGCCCTGAGCCGCGCCTCGGAGTGATTCCCGCACCCTGCGACGCCGGGCGCTACGACGAGTCGCCGGATGTCGGCGCCGGTTAGCGGCCTCCAGCCGCGCTCGCGCCGGTCTCCGGTACGTATGAGACATGGCCGCGTGGGAGCTCGCGCTCCAGCTTCCGTCCGGAGACCTTCCGATCTTCCGTCAGATCGCCGACGCGATCGCGACCGACGTCACCCGAGGGCGCCTGCGGCCGGGCGCGAAGCTGCTCTCGAGCCGCGCGCTCGCGAACCAGCTCGGCGTCAGCCGCAACACCGTCGTCGCCGCGTACGAGGAGCTGTGCACGCGCGGATGGGTGGCCATGGAGCCGACGCGCGGCGCGTTCATCGTCGGCGTGCCGGAGACACACCGCACGCGCCCGCGCGCACCCTCGACCGCGCCGTATCCGCAGGCCGCGGGTTTCGATCTGGCGCCGCCGCTCCCGATGCGGACCCCCGCGCCGCGAACCTCCGGAATGCTGCTGCTCCTCGGCGGCGTGCCCGAGCTTCGCGACCTGCCATATCGCCAGCTCGCGCGCGCCTATCGCAGCGCGCTGTCGGGGCGTTCGGCGCGTCGCCTCCTCGACTACGAGCACCCGCAAGGCAACGTCGAGCTGCGCACGGCGCTCGCGGAGATGCTGGCGAGCCTGCGTGGCGTCGCGGCGCCGCCCGACGCGATCACCGTGGTGCGCGGCAGCCAGCACGGCCTGTATCTCGCGGCGCGCGCGCTCGTGCGACCGGGAGACGTGGTCGCCGTCGAGGGCATCGGCTATCGCCCCGCGTGGAAGGCGCTCGAGCTCGCCGGGGCGACGCTCGTCCCGGTCCGCGTCGATCAGGACGGCCTCGACGTCGACGCCCTCGAGGCGCTCTGCGCCGCGCGACCCGTGCGCGCGATCTACACCACGCCGCATCATCAGTATCCGTCGACCGTGACGCTCAGCGCGGCGCGCCGGACCCAGCTCCTCGAGCTCGCCCGCGTCCGCCGGATGGTCGTGCTCGAGGACGACTACGATCACGACTTCCACTACGAGGGCCGGCCGGTCTTGCCGCTCGCCTCGGCCGATCGCGCCGGCGTCGTCGTGTACTTCGGCACGCTCTCGAAGAGCCTCGCGCCCGGGCTCCGCCTCGGCTACGTCGTCGGCGCGCCGGACGTCGTCCGGCAGATCGCCGCGTATCGCAGCTCGTTCGACGGGCAGGGCGACCACGCCGTCGAGCGCGCCGTCGCGATGCTCCTCGAGGAGGGCGAGGTCCAGCGGCACGTGCGCCGCGCGCTCAAGCGCTACCACTCGCGCCGCGACGTCCTGTGCGACGCGCTGCACCGGCGGTTGCCGCAGCTCGAGCTCGCCGTTCCTGCGGGCGGCATGGCGCTGTGGGCCCGTGCGCCCGGCGTCGACACCGATGCGTGGGAGCGGCGCGGCCTCGAGGAGGGCGTCGCGTTCCAGGCCGGCTCGAAGTTCTCGTTCGACGGCGCGCCCAGCGAGTTCGTGCGCCTCGGCTTCTCGGCGTGCAACGAGGCCGAGCTCGAACAGGCCGTCGAGCGCCTGGTCCGCGCGTTGCCGTGACCCTGGACCGTGGACCGGTCCACTATCCAGAAACTGGCACTGCTCGATCCGTGGCGCGTCTGCGAACACTGCACCATGCAGCGTTTCACCTTCGCCCTTGGACTCGGACTCCTGGCCGCCGCCTGCGGTGGCCCGCAATCCACGGCCGTCGACGCGGCCGGCACCGACGCGCCCGCGTCGCCGACCCTCACGGTCACGGCCTCGCCCACCACGGTCGCGCGCGGCGAGGCGGTCACCCTCACCGTCTCGGTGACGAACTTCACGATCGTGAATCCCACGTCCGGCGCACCGGTCCGCGACGGCGAGGGTCACTACCACTACTACCTCGACGACTCGCCCGACTACACCGCCGCGTGGTCGCCCACCGTCACGTTCCGGCCGACCGCCTCGACCGCGCTCGGTCCCCACACCCTGCGGTTCGTGCTCGCGACGGGCGCACACCAGCCGGTGCAGCCCCTGGTCGAGACCACCGCGAGCTTCACCGTTCAGTAGCGGGCGCGCCGGCGGCAGGACACGCCGCCGTCCAGCGCTTGATGCGTGCGCGACCACGCGCCGGCGCCTGGCAGCGGCCCGCGACGACGTCATCGGGCGCGCACGCGACGCGGAGGTGCATGTGGTCCATGTGCCCTCCGACGCCCGGCGGCTGCTGGAGCACCGCGCGCGCACGGTTCACGATCGCGGCGGGCTCGCCCGCGCGGATGGCATGCCGGAGGAGCCAGTACTCGATCCGCGCGCCGACGAAGAGCCGTTCCACCTCGACCTGCGGATCGGTCAGGAGCGCCTTCACCAGCGCCCAGTTGCGCGCGGTATCGAAGTAGCGCTTCGGGATGCCGACCTTCCACGCCGGCGAGTACGCGTAATACGCGAGGCCCGACCCCGTGTAGAACGGCATGTGACTGTCGGGCAGGAAGGGCGCGCCCGTCGCGTCGCGCGCGTAGTAGAGAACGTCCGCATCACGTCCCGACTGATGCGACCGATGTCCGCGCACCGGACCGCCGAGCGGTGCCGCGAGATCGGCGACGCCCAGCACCCCGCCGGGATGCGCGCGGTTCACCGTCGCGGCCGCGCGCTGGATCAGCCCGACGAGCTCGGCGGTGCCGTAGTGATGGTCGCGCGACGCCCACGGCTCCGGCACGAGGTGATACGGACCGCGCTCGGGCAGCTTCAGCGCGCCGAACAGCGCACCCTTGTTCACGGCGCCGCACGAGACCGATCCGCCGCCACCTTCTGCGACCGGGCGGGGCAGGGTGTCGCCGTGGACGGGGGCCGCCGCGACCGCGATCGCGAACAGCGTCAGCGTGGCGCGCACCACCGGATAGTATCGAGACGCTGGCGCCGCTGTCAGCTGGGGGTTGTCTGCCCACCGCTGGGGACCGCGGGCGCCGGTAGGTGATCGTCCGATCCGATCCGCCGTGGATGCCGACTACGGCAACACGTCGATCGACCAGCCCAGCGTCGCGGCACGCACGTCGCAGCGCGTGCGATCGCAGAGCGCGAACCTGACCTCGGCCGAGAGCGGTGTCGCGCCGGCGGCGGTCGCCGTCACGCGCGCATCGAACGCGACGTGCTCGTGCGTCACCGTGACCGTGACCGCTTTCTCGCCTCGCAACCTGACCTTGGTGGGATCGACGATGACGCCGTCCGGCGCCGTGAACGTCACGGGCCCCGGATGACCGACCGCAAAGCCGGTATAGCCGTCCGCGAGCGTGTCGGGCGCCGTCGCCGGGAACCGGATGTCGACGTGCATCACCGCGGCCACGCCGGCGTGCACCGCCTCGTCGGTCGAGACCGTCGCCGTCGGCGCATACGCGGGGTCCGCGGACGTGACCTCGACCGCATACGTGCGCGGCCCCGGCGGAGCCTCCGGCGCGGCGGGTGGCGTTGTGGGCGTCGGCGGCCTTGTCGTCGTCGTTGTGGTCGGCGGTGGCGTGCTCGCACACGCCGCGAGCGTCGCCAGCGCGATACCGATGATGAATGGGCGCATCGGCCAAGCCTAGTCGAACATCGGCGGCAGGGTCGTCTGGTCGACGGTCACCACCATGCGCGTCAGAGCGGGAAGCCGCAGCGTGCGATCGCCTGGCACGCGCGACCCTCCGGCTCCAGATCGCAGAAGTCCTCGCTCGTGAACTCGAGCGGGTTGTCGGCGATGGGGCCGCACGCGCAGTTCCACGCGCCGGTCGAGCCGCCGCAGTACACCGCGTGCTCGGGCGTCGTGAAGAAGTTCACCTGGCAGAGATCGCCGGAGCGCGCCGAGGACCACTGCTCGGGCAGGTCGCACGATCCACCGTCGCCGCCGCACGCGCTGACGGCCAGAGCGAGGAGCGCGGCACAGGGAACGAGCAGGCGGGACATGCCCGCATCGTAGCGCGACCTCAGAGCCCGCCGGGGCCGCCCGAGCCCTTGTCGGCGACCGGACGATCGCCACCCTCGCTCGGCTGCGCTCCGCCCGCGTCGTCGCTCTCGTCGATCACCTCGAGCTCCTCCGCCGGCGCCGCACCGCCCTCGGCCGCGTGCCGCGACAGCGACTCGAGCCAGTTCTCGCCTTCCTCGGCGCCTTCGAACGATCCGTCTTTCGTGTCCGCGGAGCGCTCGTCGTCCTCCCCAATCGATTCGAGGTCGCCTTCCTTGCTCTCCGCGATCGCGCGCGCCAGATCCTCGTCGCGCTCGGCCGCGGGCATCGCGTCGACGTCGAGCGGCTCCACGTCGATCTGACCCACGTCGTCGAGCGTCTGCGCCGGATCCTCGGGGTCGTCATCCTCGATACCTGGTCTCGGCATCCGCGCAACGTCGCGCATGATCGCTCGCTCGGCTTCGGTTGGTGCGTGGGTCGCCATGCCCCCACACGAAGCAAGCCGCGTACCGCCGCGGCCGCTCAGAACGTGATGACGATCGAGCTCGCCGAATACTCCGCCGGGCCGTGGAACACCACCTCGATGTTGTTCCCGTCGGGATCGAGCACGAACCCCGCGTAGTACCCGGGGTGATACGGCCGCTCGCCGGGCTTCCCGTTGTCCGTCGCGCCCGCCTCGATCGCCGCGCGGTACGCCGCGTCGACCATCGCGCGTTCGCGGGTCGCGAACGCCAGGTGCACGCGCCCGGTGAGCCGACCGACCCCGGTGTGGCTCACCGTGGAGACGTAGAGCTCGTCGTACTGGAAGAAGTCCGGCCCGCTGAGCCCGGACGGCACGCCGAGCGCGCTCATCAGCGCCGTGTAGAACCGCCGGCTGGCCTCGAGGTCCTTCACGACGAGGTGCACGTGATCGATGAGTCGTCCTCGATGGAGCTGCATCACCAACTCTGGCCGACGCGATTCCGATCCGCGAGTGATCCAAACCCGCCATCGCGCGCGAGGTCCGGCCGATGCCGCCCGACTTCTGCGAGCCCCTCGCATGAATTGCCGGGCACTGGTCTATCGCGCGGTGTAAGACTCCCCGCGATCGTGGAGCGACGTCGTCGGTATGGCCGGGCAGAGAGCAACGAGGTGACCGTCGACTCACCGGCGGACACCAGCGACAGCGATCCCGCGGAGACGCCGCCGGGCGCCGCCAACGAGACGACGACGTTCCAGCCGCGCCAGCTCGTCGCCGGTCGCTATCTCGTCGAGCGCCTGCTCGGGCGCGGCGGGATGGGCGAGGTGTATCAGGTGTTCGATCGCCAGCTCGAGGTGGTCGTGGCGCTCAAGACCGTCGGTCGCCGCCACGCGCATCGCGACAGCCTCGTCGAGCGGCTCGAGCGCGAGGTGCGCCTGGCGCGCCGGATCACACATCCCAACGTGTGCCGCGTGTACGACGTCGCCGCGCACGATCCGGGCGCCGACGGCGACTCGATCCCGTTCGTGACGATGGAGTACCTCCCGGGCGAGACCCTCGCCGATCTGTGCGAGCGCGCTGGTCCGCTCGCGCCCGACGCCGCTTTGCCGATCCTCGAGCAGGTGTGCGCCGCGCTCGCGGCCGCGCACGACGCCGGCGTCGTCCACCGCGATCTCAAGCCCCACAACGTGATGCTCGTCGCCGCCGACGGCGCCGAGCCGCGCGCGGTCGTCACCGACTTCGGCCTCGCCGGCTCGCTCTCCGCCGACGGCATCACCGTGACGGTCGACTCCGCCGGCAGCCCGGTGTACATGGCGCCCGAGCAGGTCCTCGGTCAGCCGTGCGGACCGACGGCCGACATCTACGCGCTCGGCGTGATGACGTTCGAGATGGTCTCGGGGCGACCACCGTTCCTCGCATCCGGAGGCCTCGCGACGGCGGCGCTCCGCATCGCCGAGGATGCCCCGTCACCGCGCACCTTCGCGCCGACGCTGCCTCCGCGCTGGGACGAAGCCATCCTGCGCTGCTTGCGCCGCGAGCCCTCGGAACGCTTCCTCGATGCGGGCGATTTCATCGCGGCGCTGCGCGAGGCGCCCGCACCGGCTTCTGGCTCTGGTTCTGGCTCTGGCTCTACCTCTGCCTCTGCACCCGCGCTCGCGCCGCGGTCGTGGCCACGCCGCGCTCTCATCCCCGCGGCCATCCTCGCCGTCGCCGCGCTTGGCGTCGCCGCGTTCATGTTCCTCCGCGGCCACGCGCGCTCACCGGCCGCATCGCATCGCTCGGTCTTCTCCTCCGCCGACGGCCCCGTGCGCCAGGCCCTCCACGTCGCCGGACCCGGCAACGAGATCGTCGAGGCGATCGCGCGCGACCCCGACGGCACGCTCTACGTCACCGGCCACGCCAGCGACGCCATCACGATCGCAGGCGTGCAGATTCCGCGGCCCGAGACCGGCAGCAAGTTCGGCTTCGTCGCGAAGCTCGATCCGCGCGGTCGTCTGCGCTGGCACCGCACGCTCGCCGCCACCGACTCGGTCCGCCTCTCGACCATGACGCTCGACGGCCGCGGCGCCCTCGTCGTCGCCGGCCAGTACGCCGGCCGCTTCACCGACACCACCTTCCCGGATCGCTCGCGCGCGCCCGGCGACTGCTTCGTCCTCATGCTCGACGCCACCACCGGTGCCACCCGCTGGGGACAGGCCTGCGGCGCGCGCATGGGTCGCGCCCGGAGCGTCGCGGTCGACTCGCTCGGCCGCACCTACGTCGCCGGCGAGTTCGACGGCCCCGCGACCTTCGGTGGTCGCGTCGAGCACGGCGCCGCCTTCGACGCCGCGCCCGCGAGCGGCCAGTATCCACACGCCCCGTTCGTCGCCGCGTACGGCCTGCGTGGCGAGCTGCGCTGGGTCTACGCCCCCGACGCGTCCAGCTCCGCACGTTGCAAGGCCTTCGCCGTCGCCGACGACGCCATCTACTTCGGCGGCGCCGTCGACAACCGCGCCATGCTCGTCACGCTCGATCCCGAGACCGGCGCGCAGCGCTGGCTGAAGCGCTTCGAGGGCGACGGCCCGTCCGAGATCGTGAGCCTCGCCGTCTCGCCCGACCGCACGCGCATCGCCGCCGCCGGCACCTTCCGCGGCCACCTCTCCGTCGCTCCCACCTCGCAGCTCGCCAGCACCGTCGACAACGACGGCTGGATCGCGCTCTTCGCCGCCGACGGCGCCTTCCATGCCGCGACCACCCTCGAGGGCCCGGGCTTCGAGTCCGCGCGCAACGTCGCCTTCGCGCCGGACGGTACCCTCCTCGCCGCGGGCCGCCACCAAGGCGAGCTCCGCGTCGGCGCCGCGCGCCTGGAAACCGACAGCCTGCGCGAGGACCTCTTCATCCTCGCCCTCGACGCCACCGCGTCTCCGCTTCACCTCACGACGTGGGGTGGTCCCGGCGAAGAGCGCTCGCGCTTCATGCGCATCGACCCCACCGGCCTCGTCACCATCACCGGCCGCTTCGAATACGAGCTCACCGTCGGCACCTTCACCGCCGCCGCCCAGGGCGCCTCCGACGGCTACATGGTCCAGTTCGATCCTGCGGCGCTGCGCTGAAGTCCACCGCAACCGGCAATCTCCGGAGGTTCGAGCTTCGTTGCTCGTTCAGCAACAATCCTGTGCTTCGCGGCCGACTAGTGCACGACGGGCCGCGTGACCACACTGCCGGAATGACCACGACTGCTTCGACCATCGCTTCGTCCTTGTTCTCGCCCTACACGCTCGGGCGTATCACGCTCGCCAACCGCATCGTGATGTCGCCGATGACGCGCTCGCGCGCGATCGGCAACGTGCCCAACGAGCTCATGGCGCGCTACTACGCGCAGCGCTCCGAGGCCGGGCTCATCATCACCGAGGGCACGTCGCCGTCGCCCGACGGGCTGGGCTACTCGCGTATCCCCGGGCTGTTCGACGCCGCGCAGGTGGCCGGCTGGCGCAAGGTCACCGACGCGGTGCACGCCGCGGGCTCGCGGATCTTCGTGCAGCTGATGCACACCGGTCGCGTCGCGCACGCCGACAACCTGCCGGCGGGCGCGCGCGTGGTTGCCCCGTCGGCGGTCGCGTGGGAGGGCACGATGTGGGTCGACGGCAAGGGCCGGCTTCCGGTGCCCACCGCGCAAGCGCTGACCGAGGACGAGATCGAGCGCGTGATCGCCGACCACGTGCGCGCCGCCGAGCTGGCCGTGGAGGCCGGCTTCGACGGCGTCGAGCTCCACGGCGCCAACGGCTACTTGATCGAGCAGTTCTTCAACACGGCGGCCAACCAGCGCACCGACGCGTGGGGCGGCACCGTCGAGAACCGCGTGCGGTTCGCGGTCGAGATCGCGCGGCGCACCGCGGCGCGCATCGGCGGTGACCGCGTCGGCATCCGCGTGTCGCCGTACAGCGGCTCCAACGGCCTGCGCTCCGCCGACGAACAGGTGGACGAGCTCTACGAGACACTCGCCGCCCGCGCGGCGTCGCTCGGCCTGGCCTACCTGCACGTCGTCGATCACTCGGCCGTCGGCGCGCCGGCCGTGCCCGCCAGCCTGCAGGAGAAGATTCGCCGCGCCTTCGGCGGCACCGTCATCCTCGCCGGCGGCTACGATCGCGCGCGTGCGGAGGCCGACCTCGCCGCCGGCCGCGGCGACCTGTTCGCGTTCGCGCGCCCGTTCATCGCCAACCCGCGCCTCGTCTCGCGCCTGCGCGAGGGCCTGCCTCTCGCAGCGCCCGACATGGCGACGTTCTTCACGGCCGACGAGAAGGGCTACATCGACTATCCCCTCGACTGAAAGCGGCCGCGCCGCTCGCGAGGGCGTATCATCGAGGAGTGCGCCACGGGTATGCGATCGTCGTCATCATCGCCGCCGCCGCGTGTGGCGGTGGTGGTGGCGGCAGCAATGGCAGTGACGGCGGCGGCGGTGGCGACGGTGATGGCGGAGGCCCCGACACACCCGTGACGCCACGCCCGCTGTTCGCGTACGTCGGCGGCTACGGCAGCCAGATCGCCGTCCACGCCGTGGATCCCGAGTCACTCGCGTTCACGCCGCTCGCCGCCGCACCCAGCGCCGCCGGCCCGTCGTTCCTCGCGATCGATCCGCAGCACCGGTGGCTCCTCGCCGCCGCCGAGAGTGCCGACGCCGTCGAATCCTTCACGATCGCCGCCGACGGCACGCTGACGTCGCTCGGCACGCAGCCCTCGGGCGGCGACGGCCCCGCGCACGTCGCGCTCGACGCGAGTGGCTCCTGGGCGCTCGTCGCCAACTACGGAGGAGGGTCCGCGCGGTCACTGCCCGTCGCGGCGGACGGACGCCTCGGCGCGTTCGTCGGTGTGGTCGCCCCGGGCGCCAACGCGCATCAGGTCGTCGCGACCGCGAGCGGCACCCTCTACGTCCCGTGCCTCGGCGACGATCGCATCGCGATCCTCACGCTGAGCGCCACGGGCATGCTCACCTCGCGCACGCCCGCGCCGGCGGCCGCGTTCGCCGGCCCGCGCCACCTCGTCCTGCGCGCCGACGGCGCGATCGCCTGGGTCCTCAACGAGAGCTCCTCGACGATCCGCACCTATCGCGTCGCCGGCGACGGCTCCCTCACCCCGGGCCCCAGCTTCTCGACCCTGCCGAGCGGTTTCAGCGGCCCGAATACGGGCGCCGAGATCGCGGTGGATCCCACCGGCCAGTGGGTGCTCGCCTCCAACCGGGGCCACAACTCGATCGCCGTCCTCCGCACCGCCGCCGACGGCTCCCTCACGTTCGTCGCCGCCACGCCGACCGGAGGCTCGACGCCGCGCCACTTCTCGTTCGTTCCCGGCGGCCGCGCGATCGTCGTCGCCAACCAGCAGAGCGGCACCATCACGGGCTTCCGCTTCGACCCGTCCACCGGCGCGCTGACGCCCCTCGGCGAGCTCGCCACCGCCTCCTCTCCGACCTTCGTCCAGATCATCGAGCGCTGACGCGAGCTAACGCGACGCGAGCGTCGCTTCGAGCTCCGCGATCCGCCGCCGCGCCGCTCGCAGCTCGGCCGCGAGCTTGAGCACCACCTCGATCCCCGGCCACTCGACGTCGAGCTCGCGCCACAACGTCCGCGCCAGCAGCACGTGATCGACGTCCGCGGTCACGATGTCGTCGTGCCGCTCGACCAGCCCTTCCTCGACGAGATGCAAGATGAGCTCGTGGTCGCCCTCCACCAGCTCGAGCAGATGCTCGTACGTGAACCGCGTCATAACGTGAGCTCCTCCCTCACCGGACCGGAGTACGCACCGCTCGCGGCACGCAGCGCCGCCGCGAGCGCCTCGTCGGCGACATCGGGCACGCGCACGTCGAGCTCGACGATCAGGTCGCCACGCCCGTCCTTGCGCGGCACGCCCTTGCCGCGGAGCCGCAGCTTCGCGCCTTGCTGGCTGCGCGGCGGGATCTTCAGCACCACCGGCCCCTCGAACGTCGGCACGTCGATGCTCGCCCCGCCGTACGCCTCGTCGATGCGCACCGGAAGCTTGAGATACAGATCGAGCCCGTCGCGCCGCAAGAACGGGTGAGGGCGCAGCACCGTCTCGATCAGCAGATCACCGGGCGGCCCGCCGTTCCGCCCCGGCGAACCCTTGCCCGCCACGCGCAGCACCGACCCCGTATCGGCGCCCTTGGGGATGCGCACGCGCACCTGGCCGTGGCCGGGCAGGTCCGCCGCCAGCTCCGTGCCTTCGATCGCCTGCCGCAGGTCGATCTCGACCTGCGCCTGCAGGTCGCCGCCGCGCATCGGCCCGCGTTGCGCGCGCGCCCCGCCGCCGAACCCACCGCCGCCGAAGAACTGACTGAAGTCGAAGTCGACCGGCCCTTCGCCCGTGTACCGCGCATCGCGCTGCCGGCGCGTGTTCTGCCACCGCGCATAGTCGCGCGCCTTGTCGGGATCGAACCCGCTCTGCAACGACTCGTCGCCGAACTCGTCGTACGCCTTTCGTTTCTTCTCGTCCGACAGCACCTCGTACGCGGCGGAGATCTTCTTGAACGTCGCCTCCGCCGCCGCATCGCCCGGGTTCACGTCCGGATGATGCTTGCGCGCGAGCTTCCGGTACGCCTTGCGGATGTCGTCGGCGCTCGACGTCTTCGCGACGCCCAGCGTGTCGTACAGCGAGTCGGCCATCGCCCGCACTCTACCCGTTCGAACGGGTGCTGCACCGTTCCCTCCAACGATTCCCTAGTCTCTGTGTGCTGCCTCCCGCGCCGAGGCGCAGCCCCCTGAGGTATCGTGGCACGATATGAGTGGGGAGGTTCCGGCGAAGCTCTTCGGCTTCATGCGCGAGGTGTCACGCCGCGCGGGCTCCGACGTCGATGCGGCCCAGGCCGGATTGGCCCTGCGCGACGTCGACGTGGATGCAAGCGGTGCGCGCGTGGATTGGGACGATGTCGCGCGCTTCCTCGAGCGCGCGCACGGGCGCCAGACGGTCGAGCAGATCGAACGAGTCGGAGAGATGTACGTGCAGACGCACGTGTGGCAACAGATCATCGCGCGCGTGGTGGGCACGCCCAGGCTGATGTACGAGCTCTGCATGGGGCCGCTCTGCCGCGCGGCGTTTCCGCACCTCGACGTCTCCGTCCACTCGAGCACCGCCGGCGTGCACGTGGAGTTCGTCTTGCCACGGCGTTACGAGCCGAGCCTCGTGTTCTTTCGATCCACCGTCGGTGAGGTGCGAATGATGACCACGATCATCGGTCGCCCGCAGGCGCGCGTCGTCGCCGACGTCGGTGAGCGTCACGGCGTCTACGACATCGAGCTCGATGAGCCTCCCACGACGCTCGACCGCGCGGTCCGCGCCACCGCGAGGTCGTACGACGCCGTCGCGACCGAGGCGGTCCGCCTCATGCAGCTCGCGGTCTCTGCGAGACCCCCCAACGACGAACCACCCAACGTCGTCGACCTGCAGCGGCGCTTCGGCCTGACCCGCATGGAGGCCCGCGTCACGGCTCGTCTCGCCACTGGCCTCAGCGTCAAGGACATCGGTGCGGCGCTGGACATCCGCGTCTCGACGGTTCGCACGCACCTGAAGAGCGCCTACGCAAAGACCAGCAGCCGCGGCCAGACCGATCTGATCCGTCTCGTGCTCACCGGCGATTCCCGGCTGGCATGAACGTCGCGCGCTGTCGCTACTCCAGTTGGGGGAGGCGGAGGGCGTACGCGCCTGCGTAGCATCGAGCTCGAGGTGACGATGGGCAAGGTTTCGATGCGAGGGGTGGGCGTCGCGCTCGCAGTCGTGGCGCTCCACGGCTGCGACTCCGGCGGGATGCTCGGCGACCCGTGTGCCGTCGAGGACGACTGCGCCGAGAACTACTCGTGCGTGCAGTGTTCCGTCCAGAGTGCGTGCTACTTCGAGGACGCGCTCGAGGATGCCGCGGATTACGAGTACGTCTGTAGGCAGTTTGGCGCGGGTGCTGTGACCGATCCGCGCGCTGGAGGCGGCGGCGGAGGAGGAAATTGCGCGAGCTCCTGGACGTGTGAGTACGACGGGCAGGCGACACCGATGTGCCAGGCTGCCTGCATCCGTACCGGCAGCGAGCGCGAGCAGACGTGCCGCGTCCTCGCGTGCTTCATGGAGAGCGGCGACTCCGGCGAATGTTGCTCGGTGTGCACGGCGAGGTGCGAATGAAGGCGTTTCGTCGCTACGGGTTGCTGCTGGTTGCCGTCGCGCTCGGCGCCGCCGCGTGCAAGTCGTCGCGGGACGAGACCCCGGCCGTCGTGATCAGCGACCAGACGGAGGCGCATCTGCGGCAGATCGAAGGGGCACTGCAGGCGTTCGAGACCGACTTCCAGAACCGCGCACCAGCCGTCGAGATGGTCGCAAACGAGGTGGTCAGCCGACTCACGAACGAGGACCTGATCCTGATCGCCGAAGAGCTCACTGCGCTGGGGGAAGCCGCGCGTGACAACCGGCAGTGGATGCCGAGCCCCGCGCTCGACCAGGTCTTCGGCAAGCTTCGGGACCTCCCGTACTTCCGAGATCTGCCGGACGGCAGCGCGCTCCTGACACCCGAGCGAGGCCGCCTGTGGGGAATCACGGTGCTCATCCCGTACAGCTGCGACTCCTCGTGCGTCGATCAGGTGACAGGTCGCGTCGCCGCCGAAAGCGGGTTCGCATTCCTGGCCGCGATCAGCAAGTTCTTCGAGGTGTTCGCGAACGTCTTCGATTGTGGTGAGGCGCTCTACACCGCGCGGAGCTGTTACGTGAACGAAAACTGCATCGAGGCGATCGCGCAGATCGGACTTTCCTGCCTCCCGCTCGCGATCGATGCGGTCCCCCCACTCAAGGCGGCGAAGCTGATCTTCGAGTTTGCATCGCTAGCAGGGTTCGTGAAGACCGTGGCCGTGGACGCGCGCGACTGGTTGGACGCGTGCCGCGCACATCAAGCGACGTCCTGCGGGCCCGACGCGGGCGTCATGGACGCCACCGGTCCGGATGCGTCCGCCACCGACGCCATGGCGTCCGACGCGAGCATGGGCGACGGCAGCGCCGGCGACGGTGGACCCAGCGACGGCGGACCCAGCGACGGCGGACCCAGCGACGGCGGGGCTACCGACGCATCGATGACCGATGGCATGGAGACCGACGCCTTGCAGGTCGATGCGGCCGTCGACGCGGCCGTCGACGCCGCTGTCGATGCCGCTGTCGATGCCGAAGTGGACGCCGACGTGGATGCGGACGTCGACGCGTCGATCTGACGGTCGCGTGGCGGCGAGTCCGCCGTCAGTTGAGGATCATGGGAGCCGGCCCCCCGAAGACACCCAGGTCGGCGCGCGTCCCGTCGACGTCGGTCATCGCGGGCTCCGCGGCGTTGATGCACGGGCTGCCACCCGCGAGGTGGAAGTCACCGCCGCCCGCGTTCACGAAGCCCGGGTTGCTCGAGATGTTGCCGTTCGAACCGGTCGGGTCGCCCATGCCGGCGAACGTCGCGGGCACGGTGTCGTTGTAGCGCCAGCCGGGCGGGGGCGTCTGCACCTCGGTGGGCGGCAGCCCCGGCGGTCCCATCGGATCGGGCGGCCGCGTGTGCGTCGCGACGTTCACCGCGGTGCCCGTGTGCCCGCTGAAGATCGAGTCGCGGAAGGTGATGTTGGGCGCGTTGACCCACACCGCGCTGCCGGTCTCGTCGGCCGTGTTGCCACTGACGACCACGAACGAGACATCTGCCACCGGATCGATCGGCGGGCACGGACACTCGTGCGTCCACGGATACGCGTAGCTCGAGTGCACGAAGAAGCCGCCGCCCTGCGACGACTCGTTGTTGAAGATGGCGGAGTTCGACATGGCCAGCCGCGTGCCGCGCGTGTAGACGCCGCCGCCGTAGTGGGCGTCGTTGCCGCTGATGAGCACGCGCCGCACGGTGACCAGCTGGAAGCTGTTCTCGAAGTAGATGCCGCCGCCGCGCCACGCCTCGTTGTCGATGATGGAGACGTCCTCGATGACGCCGCCGTTCCACGGCCACAGCATCACGTGCAGTCCGCCGCCGATGCTCGCGTGGTTGCCCGAGATGACGCCGCCGCGGAACACGCTCGAGTCATTGTCGAGCTCGCCGCCGCCGCCGGCGCCCAGCGCCCAGTTGTCGACGATCGTGTTGTCGATGAACGTGCTGGCCACGTGCGAGCACTTGAAGCCGCCGCCGTCGCCGTCCTCCGCGCGATTCTCGGCGATGACGTTGCGCTCGATGCGCGCCGCCGACTCGAAGATGCGCAGCCCGCCGCCGTCGTCGACCGAGATGTTGCCGCGAACCGTGTTGTCGGCGAGCACGGCCTGGCTCTGGTGGATGTAGAAGCCGCCGCCTTCCCACTCCGTGCGATTCCCGATGAACTGGTTGCTCGTGAACGTCGGCGCGTGCTGGTTCACGTGGACCGCGCCGCCCGTCCACCCCGAGTGGTTCTGCTCGAACACGCTGCTCTCGACGCTGCTATCCGACTGCTGGTACATCGCCCCGCCGCGGACGCGCGCCTCGTTGCTGGTGAACTGCGATCCGCTGATGTCGACGTCTCCATCCGTGAGATGGACGGCGCCGCCGTAGTCCGCGGCGTTGCCGGTGAACTGCGAGTTGCTGATGGTGCCGCGGCTGTTGACGCTCGCGAACGCGCCGCCGAGCTCGCGCCCTTCGTTGCCCTGGAAGCGCGACGCGTCGATCGTGAACCCGCACCCGTTGCCGTAGATGCCGCCGCCGCCCGCCTCGGCGCGGCTGTCGCGCACCGTGCTGGCGCTCAGCGCGAGCGCGCCACCGTTACACAGGATCGCGCCGCCGGTTCCCGAGCTCTGCCCGCGCGTGATGGTGAACCCCACCAGCGCGACCGTCGCCGCGTCGATGGTGATCGCCGTGCCGCCGCCGCCCGCATCGATCGTGGTCGACGCTTCACCCGCGCCTTCGATCCACAACGTCTTCTGGCTCACCGTGAACCGCTCGGGATACGTCCCGGCGCAGACGGTGATCTTCGCGCCATCGGGCGCGGCTGCCACAGCCTCCCCGATCGTCGCGTACTGCGCGCCGCTGCCGCACACCGTGATCGTGACCGTGGGCTCGTCCCAATCATCCAGGTCGGGCCCCCCATCATCATCACCGCTGACGTCATCTCCGCCACCAATGATGTCGCTGCCGCAGCCGGTGAGCCCAGCGAGGCAGAGCAGCACGCCGCCCACGACGGCAGCGATGAGGCCAGGTAGGTAGTCGCGGTCGATCACGCGGTCCATGACCTACCCAGTAGCGAGACTCGTGCCGTTTCCACCCCGCGATCTCCTTCGCAGGTGCAGATACCTCCCGCGCACCTCCCGCGCGCTCAGGTGCCATGTCTCGCGAGCGCACACCCACCGCGTGTTCATCCGCATTGGTGTTTGCCGCCACGCATTCGGGAACGAGAGGTCAAAACTACCGTCGCATCAGGAGGTAGAACATGTTTCACCGGACCGGGTGCTGCGCTAGGGTGCCGCCCCCGATGAGCAAGACGATCTCGATCTGTGTTGTGCTGCTAGGTCCGGCGATTGCGGGATGCG
>DATLEB010000182.1:0-6964 GCA_035525615.1 Kofleriaceae bacterium
CGCGATTTTCTCGTCGAGAACCGTCCGACGCGCGCCACGCGACGCGCATCGCGCGTGAGAGAAGATCGCGCGGCACTTCGCGACCTCGCGCTCGATGCGTGTCCACGACGTGTCAAACACAAACGAACGCGAAGAAGAAAACAGACGGGTACAGAACGGGCAGACGGGTGGCGCACCGGCCGATGCCGTTCGACGATCGAGCGTGCGGACGAGTGAACCTCGCGCCTGATACGAACTCGCGCTCATCGAGTTGCTCGTCTCCACGTGGGGAGTTGCGGCTCGTCTCCACGTGGGGAGCTGCCGCGTCTTCACATCGGAGTTGGCGTTCGTCTTCACGTCGGAGTTGCCGCTCGTCTCCACGTGGGACTTGCCGCTCGTCTCCACGTGGGACTTGCCGCTCGTCTCCACGTGGGGGAGTTGCCGCGCGTCTGCCGCGCGTCTCACGTAGAGAGTTGCCGTGCGCTTCACGCAGGAGTTGCCGCGCGTCTTCACGTCGGGAGCTGCCTCGCCGTCTCCGCGCGCAGCGTGCCGCTCGCCGTCTCCGCGCGCGGCGTGCCGCTCGCCGTCTCCGCGCAGGAGATGCGGCCCACGCCGCAGCCGCGCAGGAGATGCGGCCGACGCCGCAGCCGCGCGCGGCCTGGCGCGCGCGAACTCCGCGACCTCTCCGTCTCCCTGGCGCACCCGGCCCCGCAGAGTGGCGGCAGCGTCGCGGGGCTCGCCGTGTCGCGACGAGCGCGCACGGACCGTGACCGCCGCGCCCACGAACCTCACGCGTCACACCGACGCCCGCCTCCGCGGCGGCGCCCACGGGCCAGGCGCAGCGGTCGAGCGGCGGGCAAGGTCCGGTGCGCGCATCGGCGCGATCGGCGCCCCGCGATGCTGCCGCACCCCGAAGACGGGCCACACGCTCCTCTCCCCTCTCCTCTCCGCTCTCCTCCCCTCTCCTCTCCACTCTCCTCTCCTCTCCTCTCCGCTTCCTCCCCCCACTCCCCCGCGCCTCCCACTCCGCGACTACAACCCGAACCAGTAGTTCGCCTTCAGCATCACGACATTCTCCGCCGGCGCCTCCACGAACCCGCGCAATTCCCTCTCCACGTCGAGATTCCCCTCCGCCACCGAATCGCTCCGTCCGTGGCTCCAGATGAAGAACACCGTCGAGCCCGGCCGGTACTGCCAGCGCAGCACGACGTTGCTTCGCAGCTCGCGAAAGGAGAAGTCGGGGACGCTGAACGCATAGTCCACGACTCCGTCGCCGCCCTCGTCGACCTCGTACACATCGCCGTCGACCCTCCGCAACTCTCCCGGCCCGTACTCCGAGAACCGGTCCTCCCACGTCACGGCGTGCGTGTCCGCGGTCTGCTTCAGCTCTCCGTACTCGCCGGTGGCGATGAACGGCTGCGCGTACACCTGCAGGCTCAGATCCGGCGTGAACGTCCACGCGCCGCGCAGCGTGAGCCCCATCGTGTGCTGCGCGATCCGCCCGAACACGAAATGGGACATCCCCGCGCCATCGACCGCCTCCTCCACGAACTGCCCGTCGTTCATGTGACGGTCGTACGACGGCCCCACGAACAGCTCGACGTTGCTCCTCGCCTGCACCGTCAATCCCACCGTCGAGCCGTACGCGTACGAATCCGTCCCCGGCTGACGCCAGCTGCGCAGGTTCAGCGAGAACGACACGGCCTTCCGGCCGTCGCTGTTCACGTTCAGCCAGTTGTTGAACGACGGCTCGACGATGAGCGAACGCCCGCCACGCAGCGCGCCCGTCTCGACCCGCTGCATCTCCAGGCCCACGCCGCCGCCGATGAACCAGAAGTTGTTGAACGTCGCGTTGGGGTTGAGGCTCGTGCCGTAGCCCTGGAAGTCAGGCGCCGTGGAGCCGTAGCCCCAGACGTCCATGTTGGTCTGCCAGGTGCTGATGCGGTCGCCGGCCTCGTCGTCGCGGTACTGGCCCCAGACCCACTGCATCCAGCGATCGGCGCTCGTATGAAAGCCGAGGTCGTTGGCCTCCCAGCCCGGGGTGCGCATGTCGCCGCCCGCCGCCAGGTTGAGGTGCTTGCTCGGCCGTCCGCCCACGCTCCACGTGCTGCCGAACCCCGACAGGCTCTCGCGCGTCGGGTCGAGCTCGATGTGTCCGGCGTCCGGACGCTGGTACAGGTGCCGCAGCGTGAGCTGGTCGTCGAGGATGACCGCCGGCGTGCCGTGCACCCACGACCCGGTCCCGCGGAACGTCGCGTGGTACGCGTCCTCCTCGCCCCACTTGTGGTCGAGCAACATCGCGCCGGTGAGCGCCTGGTCGTGCAGCAGGTCCTCCATGCCCGTCCCCTCGAGCGCGCGCGCGACGTGCGTCATCGCGACCGCGCCGGACGAGCGCCCTTCGCGCAGATCCTTCCTCACCACGCCGAGCGCGTAGTTCGTCAGCGGCTCCACCACCGCGCGCGTGTTGACGCCCATGCCGTCCTGCGACGTGCCCATCTCCTCGGCGGTCACGGCATCGAGCAACCCGAACGACAGCCCGCCCGCGGTCTTCCCCGCCACCTTGGCCGCGCCATAGATCGTCGTTCCCGTCGGCGAATCGACGTACTCACCGTCGAGCTCGCCGTGCGGCGTCGCGCCGATGCGCCGCGAATAGAACAGCGTGTCGCGCCCGCCCGGCCCGCCGCCTTCGCCGATCTGCACCTGGAAGATCTCCGTACCCTCCAGGAAGAAGGGCCGCTTCTCGGCGAAGTACGTCTCGTTCCCCGACAGGTTCACCTCCGACGGATCGGCCTCGACCTGACCGAAGTCAGGGTTGATCGTCGCCGTCAGCGTGACGTTCGGACCCAGGCCGTAGCGTGCGTCCACGCCGACGTTCGCGCGCGGATCCACCGCGTCCGCGAACGGATCCGTCGCCGCATCCGAGACGCGGCCGAACCCGCCGGTCACGTACGGCAGCACCTCGAAGCGCCGGCTCGGCTCGATTCCCTCCAGCCCGTCGAGCACGCCGAAGTTCGAGACGAACCCCGGCGCGTTGCGCGGCGACGGCGCCCAGAGGCTCTCTTCGCCGTCGCGCCCGATGTAGCGCATCACCTGGATGCCCCACCGCGGCTCGCGCGCGTTGAAGCGCAGCTGACCGAGCGGGATCCGCATCTCGGCGCTCCAACCAGTGCCATCGATCGACGTCGCGCTCGACCACACCGCGTCCCAGCTCGGGTCCTCGGCGGTGTCGTTGTAGAGGAGCACGTCGCGCTGCACGCCGGCGGCGTTCACGGCGAACCCGAACGCGGTGCGCCGGTCGTGATAGCTGTCGAGCATCACGCCGACCCAGTCAGAGACCGACTCCTGGTCTCGGCGATGGAGCATGGCGCGGATGCGATTGCGGTCGGTGTCGTGCGCGCGCACTCCGACGTAGATCGCCTGGTCGTCGTAGAGGAGGCGGAACTCGGTGCGCTGTGACGGCTTGGCGCCCTCGTTGGGCTCGCGCTGCCAGAAGTCGTCCTGCGGAGGCGCGCTGCGCCACGCCTCCTCGTCGAGACGACCGTCGACGTTGACCGACGTCGTGCGTCGCGCAGCCATCGCGATGCGATCGTGTCCGTCGGCAGCGGCCGAACCGGCGCCGAGACAGACGAGTACCAAGGCGAACAGGCTACGCATGGGGCAAGGAGCCCCGACGAAGTGGGGCGGTGGACAGAACCGCCGTGGGGGATCGGGGCATTCCGTAGTGACGGCGAGATCTACCCGCGGTTGCGCTCGTCGCTCACCCGCGCGTGCTCGAGGAGCAGCATGGTCGTGGCCTGACCGAGCTCGTCCGCTCCCACCACCTCGCACCCCGAGAACTCGAACTCACCGCTGGACCAGTCCAGGACGACCATGAGGCGCTCGCGCGCCGAGCCGTCACGCGGTGATTCGACCTTCACCACCCGACCCTCTGCGACGAAGAGCCGCGCCGCCTCGTTGTCGGTGAGGACGACCAGGATGCCCGACTTGCGCTCGAACTCGAGGAGCGAGAGCAGCGTTCCGATCGAGATCTCGGCGAGGTTCCCGCGCAGCATCGCGGACTCGGCGCTGCCGCGCGGCGCGCTCACGGCGACGCGGTGCACGCGGATGACGAGCTCCTCCTCGTGGAACGGCTTGCTGATGTAGTCGCGGACGCCGAGGCGAAAGGCCTCGAGCCGCGTCAGGTCCGACGGATCGTCGCTGGTCATCACGACCGGCAGCTTGGAGAGGCGCGGGTGCACGCTCAGCGTGCGCACCAGCGTGAGCCCGTCCATGAGCGGCATGTCGGTCGCCGCGATGAGAATATCGGGCGTCTGCGCCGCGGCGGCGCGATAGGCCTCGGCGCCGTCGTGGAATGCCTCGACGGTGAAGCCGGCGGTCTCGAGCGCGACGGCGATGCGCTCGCGCAAGGGACGCGACGGCTCCGCCACGAACACGAGCGACGTCGACGGCAGCATGCGCGGCGGTGGCGTGAGCTCCTCGATCAGGTTGTCGAGGTACGCCGACAGCGCGCCGAGACCTCCGCCGTCGGTGTCGAGGAACTCGAAGCCCATGCCGACATGACGGCCGAGCGCACGCGCCGACGAGGGCGAGAGCATGTGCGCGACGCGCGCGAACACCTTGAAGCCGACGCCATCGGGCAGCGTGATGTCGACCTCGGTGACCGCGCCGACGGGCAAGAGCTCGTCGGTGCGCACGAAGATGCCGCGTCGCGAGAGATCTTCCGACTCCGCCGTCACCCGACGATCCAGGCGTTCGAACTCGACCTGGCAACGGGCGACGACGCGGGGCTCCCTCGAATGCCGCGCGACCACGGGCCGAGGATAAGCCGGAAGTTCTTATTGATTCCAGGTCTGTATGGGATTCAGCAGGGAAAGCCTTGCTGTTTCATGAAGTTTCATGAATCTTTGAAACATCCGAGAGCATCTACTCGGAAGTCCGAAAGCCGAGGAGACCCGATGCCCAGCGCCGTCCATGCGCCCGCCGTACGCCCGCCTCACCCGGTCGGGCAGCTCAGCACCGTCGTAGGTACGCAAGGTCTGTTCGACCTGGCGGCGCGGCTCGGCGAGCTCGACCGCTGGATCGGTGGCGAGCTCCGCGACTTCGAGCGCGACCTCGAGACCGTGCCGCGCGGCGTGCGCGCCGTGCAGCAGGCGGCACATCATCTGCTGGACCTCGGCGGCAAACACCTGCGCCCGATGTGCGTGGCGCTCGCGTCCAAGGTCGGTACCGGCTTCGGCGATCGCGCGCGGCAGCTGGCCGTCGCGGTCGAGCTGGTGCACACGGCGACGCTCCTCCACGACGACGTCGTCGACATCGCGACCACGCGGCGCGGCGAGCCGACGGCGCGCACGATCTACGGCAACGCGGCGTCGATCTTCGCCGGCGACTGGCTGCTGGTCGATGCGCTGCGCCGCGTCCGCGGCACCGGCTACGGCGACCTGCTCGACGAGATGCTCGCGATCATCGAGGAGATGATCCTCGCCGAGTCGCTCCAGCTCGAGCGGCGCGGTCAGGTCAACGGTGATGTGGCCGACTACTTTCGCGTCGCCGAGGGCAAGACCGCGGCGCTGTTCCGCTGGGCGATGCGGGCCGGTGCGCGCGCGGGCGAGTGCACGCCGGAGGTCGCGCGTGGCCTCGAGCGCTTCGGGCTCGAGCTCGGCGTCGGCTTCCAGATCGTCGACGACTGCCTCGACTTCGCGGGCGACGCGGCGGTGACGGGCAAGGCGCTCTACACCGATCTGCGCGAGGGCAAGCTCACCTATCCGGTGCTGCTCGGCCTCGAGCGTGATCCGTCGCTCGAGGCGCTGGTCGCCGAGGCGATCGAGCGCGCCGACGAGCCGGCGGAGGCGCAGGTCGCGCAGCATCGCGCGATCGGCGAGCGCATCCACAGCTGTGGCGCGCTCGCCGACGCACGACGCGCGGCGAGCGACCGCATCGCGCGCGCGGTGGCGGCGCTGGCGGTGGTGCCCGAGGGCCCGGGCAAGGCGGCGCTCACCACGGTCGCCGAGGCCACCGCCACGCGGGAGAAGTGAGATGAGCGAACGCGACGAACGCGTGCGTCCATCGAGCCGACTCGCCGGCTTCTATCAGCGGCCGCTCGCCGAGCGCGTGGCGGCGGTGGCGGCGCTCGCCGAGACCGGCGCGCTGTCGCCCGAGAGCGCGGCGTGGCTCGTGCGCGGCGGCGGGCTCGATCTCGCGACGGCCGATCGCATGAGCGAGAACGTCGTCGGCATCGCCGGCCTCCCGTTCGCGCTGGCGCTGAACGTGCGCGTGAACCAGCTCGATCACCTCGTGCCGATGGCGGTCGAGGAACCGTCGGTGGTGGCGGCGGCGAGCGCGGCCGCGCGCCTGGTGCGCCTGTCCGGTGGCTTCACCGGGGACGCCGACGAGTCGATCATGACGGCGCAGATCCACGTCGACGGCGTGCGCGACGCGACGACCGCGGCGGTGATCATCCGCGAGCACGGACGCGAGCTGTGCGCGCTCGGGGACCGCGCCATCCCGCGCATGGTCGAGCGCGGCGGCGGTTGCCGCGACGCGACCTGCCGCGTGCTCGACGCGGCGAGCGGCGCGGTCGTGGTCGAGCTCGGCATCGACGTCGGCGACGCGATGGGCGCGAACATGGTCGATACCGTGGCCGAGGCCGTCGCGCCTCGCGTGGAGCAGCTCCTCGGCGGTCGCCTGGGGCTGCGGATCCTTTCGAACTTGCCGATGCGCCGTCGCGTTCGCGTCGTCGCCGCGGCGTCGAACGCAGCGCGCATCGTGCGGGCGAGCGGCGGGTTCCGGGGCGAAGCGGATCCGGCGGTGATGACCGCGCAGGTGCAGTTCGACGACGTGCAGAATCCGGAGGTCGGCGCGGCCGCGGTGCTGGCCGCACGCGACGAGCTCCTCGCGGTCGGGGACGCATCGATCCCGCGCATGGTCGAGCGCGGCGGGGGCTGCCGCGATCTCGAGGTTCGCATCCTCGATCGCGACGTGGGCCTCG
>DATLEB010000142.1:0-3209 GCA_035525615.1 Kofleriaceae bacterium
GGGCGGCTCGGTGAGCGCGGCGATCACGCTGTACAAGCAGCTCGAGCGCGAGTTCCCGAGCGACCGCGCGGTGCCGCGCGTCGTGGCGCGGCGCGCGCAGATCTACATGCGCCTGGCCTGGTACGACGAGGCGGCCGACGATCTCGAGACGTACGCGACGAAGTGGGCGGCCGAGAAGGACGCATACGACGCCCTCGAGGAGGCGATCTCCCTGCGCGCTGCGCTCGGCGACGACGACGCGGTGGCGAAGGACGTGGCGCGGTGGGTGAAGCTGTTCGGCGCGAGGAAGCCGCAGGAAGCGGCGCGCGCCGAGCTGATGCTGGCGTACCGCACGCGCGAGCGCGGCAAGCCGGACGAGGCGATGGAGGCGTTCCGCACGTGGATCAAGCGCCACGGCGGCCGCGCCGACCGGCCGCAGCTCGTGGCCGCGTATGCCGCGATCGGCGAGCTGGCGTGGGACGCGAGCTGCAAGGTGAAGGGCACCGCGAAGGGCGCCTTGTGTCTCGCGCCGTCGCGCACGGCGTCGGCGCCGCGCTGTGGGAAGCCGCCGCTCGTCGCGGTCGCGCGCGACGCGGCGCTGGCGCGCGAGGCTCAGAAGGCGTTCCAGACCGCGATCCGCGCCGCGGAGTCGAGCCACGACGAGTACGCGCTGCTCGCGGCGGCGAAGGCGCGGCTCTACCTCGTCGACGCCAAGGTCGAGGTCGGGATGACCCAGGAGCTGAAAGCATCAGCGGTGGACGCGAGCGGACACATGACGCCGGCGAGCCAGAAGGAGCTCATGGCGTGGTTCGACGCGTGGCAAGCGCAGCTCGGCCAGGCCGTTCGCGGCTACGAGGAGCTGCTGCGCCAGAACAACGTGCGCGTCGCGGTGCTGGCGTCGGCACGCATCGCGTGGCTCCAGCAGCATGCCGCCGACACGGTGGCGAGCGCTCCGCTGCCCGCGTGGAAGAAGCCCGAGCGCGAGGAGCTACGCACGGCGTACTGCGACGCGCTCGGCCAGCACGCGGAGGTCCTGAACACGCGCGCGAAGGAGACCGCCGACGTGTGCCTGAAGGTCGGCGGCGATGTCGGCGTGATCGAGGAGACGGCCCCGTGTGTCGCCGTGTTCGATCGCCACAACCCGGGCGCCGCGGGCGCGGGCGAGCGCCTGCCCGCGGCGGCGTGGCCGCGCGTGCGCGACGTCGAGCCCGCGATCCGCTACCGGGTCACACCGTAGCGACGGCGAGCCACGCCGGCATCGCCATCGACTGCGGTCCCGAGCCCACGACGGCCTCGAGTCGCGCCAGCGTGCGCTCGGCGATCGGCGCCCACGCCGCCGGCCCGAGCTGTGTGCGCGTGAGCGCGATGCGCACCGCGCTGCGCTCCTGCGAGGCCCAGAGCTCGGCCGTCGACGGATACTCGGCGGCGAACGACACCTGATGCACGTCGACGTCGCGGTAGCCCGCGGCGAGCACCTCCTCGCGGATGCTCGCCTCGTCGGCGAGCGGACCTCCGCGCGGCGCCGCCGGCAGCTCGGGCATGGCGTGGCGCAGCGCTGCCACCACCTCGAAGAGGAGCGGCGCGGCGTCGAGCGGCAGCCAGCTCGAGACGACGACCTTGCCGCCGGGCTTCACCACGCGGCGCAGCTCGCGGAAGCCGCGCGCGCGATCGGGGAAGAACATGAGGCCGAACAGCGAGAAGCCCGCGTCGAACTCGGCGTCGCCGTAGGGCAGCTCCTGGCCGTCGCCGACGCGTGCGTCGATGTTCCCGAGGACGCCGTAGCCCTGGTGCGCGCGCAGGCGATCGATCATCTCGGGCGCGTAGTCGATGGCGGCGACGCGGTTGGCGGTGAGCGCCGCCATGATGGCGAGCGTGCCCGGGCCGCACGCGACGTCGACGAGATCGGCGCCCTCGGGCGCCGCGGCCAGCTCGAGCGCGCGCCGGGCGTAGCGCTCGAACACCGGCATCACCTCGGCGGTGTAGGCCGTGGCGACCAGATCCCAGGAACCCGCGGTGAGCGCGCCGCTCATGGCCGGAACGGCTGCTCGTCCTTGCCGCGCGTAGGCGTGGCGAGGCGACGAGCGACCGCTTCTTGCTCGTCCTTGGTGAGGCGACGGACGTAGATGCCGGCGGCGTCGATCGACTTGGCCCCGAAGAAGCCCTCCGCCACCGCGTACTCCACCTCGATCACCATGTACGGATCGTCACCCAGCCACATCAGCTCGTGCTTGCGCGGGATCCCGACCCACGAGCTCAGCATGAACTTGTCGCGTGTCCCGTCCTCGTTGAGGACCACCATCGTGATTCTCTCGGTGGCAGTCATTGGTAGGAGGAGCGTAGCAGCGGGCGCGACGGCTGCGGAGCCCGCTGGGCATCGTTGCCGGTCCCCCCAAGGTTCCTCACGACCCGGGCGGTGGTGCCAGCACGCTCCAGATCGGTACGGGTCGCGTAGACTCGGCTCGTGAAGATCGTCGTGTTGCTGGCGCTGGTGTTCGCGATCGTGGCCACGGTGGTCGCGATCGTGCGGAACAAGCGCGGGCACAACCGGGCGTGGGTCGCGCTCGTGGTCGTGTGGCTCGTCTCGAGCGGGCTGGGGCTGTGGGGCACGATGCGACACAAGCCCGAACGCGCGGCGGAGAAGCCGGCGACGCCGGCGAATGCGAACGCGAGCTGTGCCGCCGCCGCCGCCGCCGTGGACGCGGCGAAGGCCGACCTCGACCGCGCCACCGCAAAGCATCGCGATGCGCTCGAGGCGCTCGAACGGGCCTGCCGCAGCGAGGCGTCTCCTCCGAAGTGATGGGGGGACCGGCAACGAAGGCAGCGGGCTCCGCAGCCGTCGCCTACGCCAAGCCCAACAGTTCCTTCGCTTCGGGGTCGGGGGGGCGGACGATCAGTCGGGCGACGCCGGCCATGCGCGCGTGGATCACGTCACACACCGCGGTGTAGCTCGCCTTCTCGAAGGCGCGCATCGACGGCTGGTTGTCGGCGCCGATGAGCGCCCACGAGCGATAGACGTCGAGCTCGCGCAGGATCTTCGCGAGCTCCTCGAGCATCACCGGCGCGACCGCGCGGCCGCGGGCCGACGCGGCGACGAACACGTCGTGGATGTACGCCTCGTACTTCGAGAGCGTGAGCGTGCGGCCGAGCTCGGGGACGTCGACGGGACCGCGGGCCGCCCACGCGATGCCGGCGGGGCGCTCGTGCAGGCGTGCGAGCAGCGCGAGATCGCC
>DATLEB010000228.1:0-12411 GCA_035525615.1 Kofleriaceae bacterium
CTCCTTCGGCTCGAACTTCTGGCGCGGCACGTTCTTGATGATCGCGATGGAGATCACCAGCACCGACAGGAGCGTCACGAGCACGATGCCGGGCAGGATGCCGGCGAAGTAGAAGCGCTCGGTCTCCCACTCCCACAGCCAGTGCTCCGGCTTGGGCGTGATGCGCTGGAGCCCGTAGATCGTGCCGAACAGGATGATCGGCAACGCCGGCGGGAAGAGGAGGCCGACCGAGCCGGTGCCCGTCACCAGGCCGAGCGAGAACCGCTCGGGGTAGCGCTGCTTGATCAGCGCCGGCATGAGCAGGCCGCCGAGCGCCACGATGGTCACGCCCGACGCGCCGGTGAACGTCGTGTACACCGAGCACGCGAGGATCGTCACGATGCCCAGGCCGCCCGGCACCCAGCCGAGCGCCGCGTTGGCGAACGCGACCAGACGGTCGGCGGTCTTCGACGCCGCCATGATGTAGCCGGCGTAGATGAAGAGCGGGATGCTCGAGAAGATCGTCGCCTTGTCGCCGGTTCCGAGGCTGTAGAACTCGTAGACGAAGCCGCCGAAGTCCTGCGAGAAGGGGCGCGCGCTGTCGAGACCGCCGAGCGCGCTGATGAACAGCATCACCGCGAAGAGCGGCGAGCCGATGACGAAGAAGAACGCGAGGAGGAGGACGAGGATCATGGTCAGCCCGCCACCTCGGGCTCCGGCGCGATCTTGCCGCGGCGGAGGAAATCGATCTCGACGATGAGATGACAGATCACGTGGATGGCGATGAGCACCGCCGCCGACGGGATGAACCAGCCGGTGACCCACGTCGGGATGAGCTCGTAGTGAGCCTTCTCCTTCTTGAGCGCTTCCTGCACCAGCGTGCCGCCGTAGTAGAGGAGGCCGGCGGCGAACAGCGTGGCGAGGTTGGTGAGCACGCGGACGTACGCCTTCACCTTCGACGAGAACAGGGCCGAGACCAGGTCGAGGCCGAAGTTGCGCTGGCTCTGCGACGCGTACGCCGCGCCGAACATGCCGATCGCGAACGCCGAGATGCGGACCAGCTCGATCGCCCACGTCGGTCGCTCGTTCATGACCTGCTCGACCACCGTGCGGTAGAGGCCGACCAGGACCAGCGTGGCGAACACGAGCGCGAGCAGCACGCGTTCGCCTTGCCCCAGCGCCTCGTCGAAACTCGTCACTGCCTTCGAGAGCGCGCTGTGCTCCGGCTCAGGGCCGTGGGAAGTGCTCACCCCCCGAGCGTAAGCAAAAGGCCCACGAACCTGCAGGTCCGTGGGCCAAAAACTCAGCCGAATCTATCTTCGCTGTGTCTCGAACGTAGCGGTCGGGACGTCACTTGCCCTTGGCGCGGTACTCGTCGCGGTACTTCAGCACCATGTCGAGCTCGGCCTTCGAGAAGGTCTTGCCCGTGAGCTCGCCCCACACCTTGGCGGCGGCCTTGTCGAACTCGGCGACCATGTCGGCCGGCGTCTCGCTGACCTTCACGCCCTTGCGGAGCATGGTCTTCTTCGACGAGTCGTTGTCCTTGCGGATCTGCTTGCGCAGCACCTTCTGCATGCCGCGCGAGATCTTGAGGACCATGGCTTCGTCCTCCTTCGAGACCTTGGCGTACACGTCCTTCTTGAGGACCGTCGCGCCGATGGCGTAGCTCATCGGCATCGAGGTGATGTACTTCACCTTGGTGTTCCACTGCAGCGCGACCGCGGCGAGCGGCGAGCTGTAACAGGCGTTGATGCGACCGGTGGTGAGGTTGGGCTCGACCTCGGGGACGCCGAGCGGCACGCCCGACACGCCGAGCGCCTTGTACATGGCGCGGACGAGGCCGTCGTCGCCCCACATCCACACCTTCTGGGCGCGGAGGTCGGCCACCGACTTCACCTCGTTCTTCGACATGAAGTAGATCCAACCCACGTCGCCGCGGTCACCGAGCTTGAAGCCCTTCTTCTCGAACTTGTCCTGGAAGTACGGCCACATCTTGTCGGCGACGTAGTCGAGCTCCTCGACCGTCGTGAACATGCGCGGCAGCTCGAGCACGCGGATGCTCTCCTCGATCATCGACAGGCCGACCGAGGTGAACGCGCCACCGTCGAGCTGGCCGAGGTTCATCTTGCGGACCACGTCGCGCTCGTCGCCCTGGACGCCGCCGGCGTAGTACTTGACCGTCACCCGACCGTCGGTCTTGGTGCCGATCTCCGCGGCGCCCTTGCTCAGGACCTTCATCCACGAGCTGCCCTCGGGGGCGAGGGTGGCGAGGCGAACCTCGACATTTTCGGCGGCGGCGGTGCCGGCCGCGACGGCCACGAGGGCGCCGGCGACAGCGAGTGACAGAGTCGAACGATTGGTCAGCATCAGAAGAGCTCCTTTTCCATGGCCAGATACCGGCGTGCCCGGCGGTGAGCGATTTCGTTGGCGAGCCGCTGCTCCGGCCAGATCGCCGGGTCGGTCTGCAGGACCTTGAGCAGGTTCTCGCGGAACAGCTTGCGGTCCTGGATCGCGACGCCGACGCGCTTGGCGTAGTGGACGCGCGCGAGGAGGAACCTGTCGTTGGTCAGCTCGAGGGCCTTCTTGAAGTACTCCTCGGCCTTCTTGGGATCGCCGCCGAGCGCCGGCGGGATGGCCGTGTTGACCAGACCGAGCGCGAGGTGCGGCATCGCGGCGAGGACCGGGTCCCGCTGCGGATGCTTGGCGTCGATCTCGAGGACCTTGAGCAGCATCGCCTTCGCCGTGCCGGCGTAGGAGACCATGTCGGGGTTGTCCTTGTTCTGGTTGATGGCCGAGCCCAGCGCGAGCGCCGCCCACATGAGCGGCGTCCGCTTGTCGGACGGGGTCGCGGCGATGCGCTTCTCGGTCTTCTCCGCGGCGCCTTCACCCTCGGCGAAGAGGTCGCGCTGGTACTCCGAGCCCAGGCTCATGAGCGCGTAGTTGAGGCAGCGGGTGAACATCTTCGTCGCGCGCGCCGAGTGGTACGCCTGCGCCTCGAAGTCCTTCTTCACGACCGCCTGCTCCCACTCGTCCTCGACGAAGCCGATGCCGTACTGGCAGTAGCCTTCGGTGAGGATGCCGATGAGCGCCTTGTTGGTCGGATTGACGACCCAGAAGCCCTCCACGGTCTTGAGGGTGCCAGGGATCGCCCGGGCCGCCATCTCGTAGTCCGACTCCATCTTCAGCGACGGCTGCGCGCGTACGAGCACCTTCGACGTCGTGTTGACGGTGATCTTGCCCATATCGATACATCCGGCGACGAGTGCGACGCCAAAGATGGAATAGACGAGCGGAATCGACAGACGCATCGGGTCAGTCCTGGCTAGACGGTGATAGGTCTCGCCTATTCAGGGCGAGCAGCCCCGCGAGGCTAAGTGAGCGAAAGGCGAGAGTCAATCGACGCCTCTGATACACTGCAGCCGTGAATCGCCTGCGAACCGCGCTCGTCGTGGGGTTCGCCTTGCTGGTGGCCTGCGACCTCGATCGGCTGGGGCCGAGCCGCGATCGCGATCAGCGAGGTCGGGCGCGACAGGTCGTCGTCGTCGGTCGACCGTCCGACGCCATCTCGCTCGACCCCGCGCGCCCGACGGACAACGAGTCGGCCGAGGTGCTCGAGCAGGTGTTCGAGCCGCTGGTGCGCTACCACCCGGGCACCACGAACGTCGAGCCGGCGCTGGCGACGAGCTGGGAGACCGACGACAGCGGGCTGGTGTGGACGTTCCACCTGCGCGAGGGCGTGCGCTTCCACGACGGTTCGTCGCTCACCGCCGACGCGGTGGTGTTCAGCTTCGAGCGCCAGCGCGATCCGGCTCACCCGTATCACACCGGCCGCTTCAATTACTGGGAGAACAACTTCCGCAACATCTTGAAGGTGGAGAAGGTCGACGCGCTGACGGTGCGCTTCCGCATCGCGAGCCGCTACGCGCCGTTCCTCGCCAACATGACGATGTTCCCGGTGTCGATCGTGTCGCCGGGCGCGGTGGAGAAGTGGGGCGAGGCGTTCGCCGAGCATCCGGTGGGCACCGGCCCGTTCGTCGTCGAGCGCTGGGATCGCGGCGAGCGGATCGTGCTCGGGCGCTGGAAGCAGTACTGGGGACCGGCGGCGTCGATCGAGCGGCTGGTGTTCGAGGTCGTGCCCGATGCGCGCCAGCGCCTGATCGATCTGGAGAGCGGCGCGATCGATCTCGCGGTCGCCATCCTTCCCGAGGAGCTCCAGTTCGTCGACCTCCACCCCGGCCTGACGCTCTACCGCCCGCCCACCAACAACGTCACGTACCTCGCGATGAACTGCTTGAAGCCGCCGTTCGACGACGTGCGCGTGCGGCGCGCCGTCAACCTGGCGATCAACAAGCAGCCCATCGTGCGCCTCTCGTACCAGGGGCTCGCCATCCCGGCGGAGAGCCCGCTGCCGCCCACGCAGTGGGGCCACGTCGCGACCGCGGGCGCGAGCCGCTACGCGCCCAACGAGGCGCGCGCGCTCCTCGCCGAGGCCGCCGCCGACAACGTGAAGCTCGACGGCACGTACACGCTGTTCGTCCCGTCGACGCCGCGCCCGTACTTGCCCAACCCCGAGAGCGTGTCGCGCGTCATCCAGACCAACCTGTCCGCGATCGGGCTGAAGACGCAGATCGTGATGCAGCCCTTCGAGGCGCACAACGCCGACACCGAGCACGGCCGCCACGACCTCGCGCTCGCCGGCTGGGTCGGTGACAACGGCGATCCCGACAACTACCTCTATCTCCTCTTCGACAAGGACAACACGGTGCCCGGGCTGGCGCGCAACATCGCGTTCTACCGCAGCGACACCGTGTCCGAGTTGCTGCGCCGGGCGCAGGCGGTCGAGGATCGCACCGCGCGCGAGGCGCTCTACGCGGAGGTGCAGCGGCAGCTCGTCACGGACGCGCCGTGGGTGCCGCTGGCGCACTCGCAGGTGGCGATCGCGGCGAGCGACGGCTTCGACGGCATCGTCGTGAACGCGGCGGGGCACGTCGTGTACACCGGGCTCGTGCGGGTGAATCGGTGAGCTTGCCCCCGACGAGCGGAGCGCGTCGATGATACGGGCGGTGGTCGACGCGCTGGCGTGGCCGGTGCGACGCGTCGGTCGCGCGCGCCTGCGCACCAAGCTCGCGCTCTCGCTGTCCGTGGCGGCGCTCCTGCCCATGCTCGTCGTCGCGTCGCTCGCGTCCGGCGTCGTGCTCGGCAACCTCGAGAGCGGGCTGACCGGCGACGCCGAGCGCCAGCTCGAGGTCGGCCTGAACCTGACGCTGCGCTCGGTCGAGCGCCTCGGCGACGATGCGGTGCGCCTGGGCAGCGACCAGTCGCTGGCGGCCGCGATCCCGCGCGGCGAGACCGTGGTGGGCGAGGTGCTCGCGGCGGCGGCGCCGCACCTGCCCTCGTCGCTGGTGCAGGTGCTCGGGCCCGACGGCAAGGTGGTGGCGTCGCGCGTGATGGGCGGCAACCGGATGCGCTTCGCCGAGCTCGCCGTCGACGATCGCTCGCCGGTGGTGCAGGCCGGGCTCGGGTGGGCGGCGCGCGTCACGATCGAGCTGTCGCCGACCGGCGTGGTGGTGCGCGCCGCCGCGCCGGTGGTGGACGCGGCGCTGTCGCTCACCGGCGTGGTGGTGGTGAGCGTGCCGCTCGACGGCGACTTCGCCGACAGCATCAAGGGCGCGCTGGGCGCGGACGTGCTGGTCGGAAGCCTCAACGCGGGGACCGCGACGTCGTCGGTGCGCGACGAGCTCGGTCGACGCCTCGCGGCGGTGCAGGTGCCGGCCTCGGTGCTGAAGGCGGTGCGCGCGCGGCAGCGTCCGGTGCAGAACCTCGACGTCTCGGGGCGCGAGCACGCGGTCGCGTGGACGGCGCTCGAGGACGATCGCGGTCATGCGCTGGGCCTCTTCGCGGTCGCGCTCGATCGCCGGCCGCTCCTGCGCGCGCAGCGCGTCGCGTTCCGCTCGCTCGCCATCGGCGCGGCGCTGGCGCTGGTGTTCGCGCTCGCGCTCGCCGGTGTGCTCGCGCGCCGCGTCGGTCAGCCCATCGCCAAGCTGCACCGCGGCGCGGTGGCCATCGCGCGCGGCGACCTCGACCACACCCTCGACGTCGCCGAGGGCGACGAGATCGGGGACCTCTCGGTCGCGTTCGCGCACATGACCGGCACGCTCAAGGAGAACCAGCAGCGCCTGGCCGCGCGCATGCGCGAGATGGTCGCGCTCCACGACGCCGGCCGCGCCATGTCGTCGGTCATCGATCTCGGCCAGGTGTCGTCGAAGATCTGCGACTCGGTCGCGCGCACCTTCGATGTCCGGCTGTGCGCGCTGTTCCTCGTGCCGCCGGGCGCGGTCGGCGACGAGGGCCGCGTCATCGTGGCGGCGTCGCGCGTGCGCAACGTCGACGGCGCGCCCGCCATCGCCGACCCGGCGGCGCTCGCGCCCATCGCCGCGCAGGTCGCGCGCCTGCGCGCCACGCTCCGCCTCGACGACGTCTCCAACGACAGCCGGCGGCGCGATGCCGCGGCCGCGGCGGGCGTCGACGGCGCGCTCATGGCCGTGCCGCTCGAGCGCAAGGGCTCGGTGGTCGGCGTGCTCATCGTCGGGCGCAGCGCGTCGGCGCGCCCGTTCATCGAGGCCGACGCGAATCTGCTCTCGACGTTCGCCGATCAGGCCGCCGCCGCGATCGAGAACGCGCGCCTCTACGAGCAGGTCCGCGACGCGAGCGAGGAGCTCGAGGCCAAGGTCCGCCTGCGCACGTCGGAGCTGACCGCGATCAACCGCGAGCTGGGACGCGCTCTGGCCGATCTGCGCGAGACGCAGGCGCAGCTGGTGCTGTCGGAGCGCATGGCCGGGCTCGGCCTCCTGGTCGCCGGCGTGGCGCACGAGATCAACTCGCCGTCCGCCGCGATCCGTGGCGCGGTCGACGCGATCACCGCCGCCGTCGGCAACATGGCCGAGCCGGTGCGCGCGCTGGCCTCCGCGGTCGACGACGCCGACGCGCGCGAGGCGCTGTTCACGGTGCTCGAGGGCTACGGCAAGGACCTCGCGGGGCGGCGCATGCCGACCGGCGCCGCGGTGCGCCGCATGGCGCGCGAGCTGCGCACCGTGCTGGAACCGGCCGTGGGCCCCGCGGCGACCGACCTCGGGCAGCGGCTGGCCGAGGCCGGCGCCGACGAGGCCCTCGTCACCGATCTGATCCAGCGCTCACCCGGCGCGCGACCGGCGCTCGCGTACCTGATCGAGCAATCCAATCTGCATCGCAACGCGTACATCATCGGAAACGCGATCTCGCGGATCCAGCGCATCGTGGGTGCGCTCAAGACCTACTCTCACCTCGACGAGGAACCGACACGCGTTCCAGCGGATCTGCACGAAGGGATCGAGACGACCCTCACGCTGTTCGCCTACGCGCTGCGTGATATAACCGTCGTCAGACATTTCGGTCAGTTGCCTTCGGTGCCGATCTTCGTGGATGAGCTCAACCAGGTGTGGACGAACCTGATCCAGAACGCTGTTCAAGCGCTGGGTGGCAAGGGGACGATCACGATCGAGACCGAACGCGTCAAACACGCCGAACGCGACGGCGTCTCCGTGCGCGTCGTCGACGATGGTCCGGGCATCCCGCCCGAGATCAAGGAACGCATCTTCGAGCCGTTCTTCACGACGAAGCCGAAGGGCGAGGGGACCGGCTTGGGTCTGGGCATCGTGTCGACCATCATCGCGAAGCACGGCGGCGAGCTGAGCTGCGAGTCGGAGCCGGGCAAGACCCGGTTCGAGGTGTGGCTGCCTTGCGAGGTCCTGGCGGGAGGCGCGGCATCATGATGACGCGTGAGACCATCCTGTGCGTCGACGACGAGGAGGGCGTGCTCCTCGCGCTGCGCCAGCAGCTCGCGGCGCGCTTCGGGCACGAGTGCGACATCGCGACGGCGTCGTCGGGTGCGGACGCGCTCGAGCTGCTCGACGAGCTGGAGCGCGACGGCGAGCGGATCGCGGTCGTCATTGCCGACCAGATCATGCCGGGCATGAAGGGCGTCGACCTCCTCGAGGTCGTCGACCGCCGCTCGCCGACCACGACCAAGATCCTGCTCACCGGCCAGGCCGGCCTCGACGCCGTGGTGTCGGCCATCAACCGCGCCAACCTGAACCACTACCTGTCGAAGCCGTGGGACGAGGCGTCCCTGCGGCTCGCGGTCGAGAACCTCCTGCGCCAGTACCGGCTGACCGAGGAGAACCGGCAGCTCATCAACACGCTGTCGTCGAAGAACCAGGCGCTCGTCGAGATGAACCGCGAGCTGGAGGCCAAGATCCACGAGCGCACGCACGAGCTGGCGGAGGCCAACTCGCGGCTGGCGCAGCTCGCCGTCACCGACGGCCTGACCGGCCTCTACAACCACCGTCACCTGCACGAGCGGCTCGCGCTCGAGGTCGAGCGCTCGGCGCGCAACGGGCTGCCGCTCTCGCTCCTCATGATCGACGTCGATCACTTCAAGCACTATAACGATCACCACGGCCACCCGGCCGGTGACGACGTGCTGCGCACGGTGGCGCGCCTCTTGACCGAGGGGCGGCGCGCCAACGACATGGTGGCGCGCTACGGCGGCGAGGAGTTCAGCGTGATCCTCGTCGACACGGCGAAGTTCACGGCGGCCAAGCTCGCCGAGCGGATCCGCGAGCGCGTGGCGACGCACCCGTTCGCGTTCACCGAGCGCCAGCCCAGCGGACACCTGTCGATCTCGGTCGGCGTGGCGTCGTTCCCCGACGACGCCCCCGATCCCGACGGCCTGCTCAAGGCCGCCGACGGTGCGCTCTACGCCGCCAAGCATGCCGGCCGCGACTGCGTCGTGCTGGCGCCGTCGGCGTCGAGCGAAGTTCCCACCGGCGGCTGATACGCTCTCTCCCATGGCGATGACGTCCCTCCCCGCAGCGGTCATCGGTGCCGGCAGCTACGGCACGTGCCTCGCGATCCAGCTGGCCGCGGCCGGCCACGACGTCACGTTCTGGGCGCGCGGCGAGGCGTTCGCCGCCGAGCTCGAGGCCACGCGCGAGAACACGGTGTACTTGCCGGGCTTCCAGCTTCCGCCGTCGGTCCGCGTGACGTCGGAGCTCGAGCGCGCGGTGCGCGGCAAGGCCATCGTCGTCGGTGTCACGCCGTCGCACGCGATCCGCGACGTCTTCGGCCGCGCCGCGGCATGGCTCGATCCCGACGCGGTGCTCGTGAACGCGTCCAAGGGCCTCGAGGACGGCACGCTCCTCACCATCGACGAGCTCTACCGGCAGATCCTGCCGCCGCGCATGGCCGAGCGCGCCACCTTCCTGTCGGGCCCGACCTTCGCGGCCGAGATCGCCGCCGGGATGCCGAGCGCGATCGTGCTCGCGGGCCGCGACGCCGAGACCACGCAGTTCGTGCAGCGCGCGATCTCGACCGATCGCTTCCGCACGTACTCGTCGGACGACGTCACCGGCGTGCTCGTCGGCGGTGCCATCAAGAACGTCATCGCGATCGCGGCCGGCGTGAGCGACGGGCTCGGCTTCGGCTCGAACGCGCGCGCCGCCCTCATCACGCGCGGCCTCGCCGAGATCACGCGCGTCGGCTGCACCATGGGCGCGCAGGCCACGACCTTCGCCGGCCTCTCCGGGATGGGCGACCTCGTGCTGACCTGCTCGAGTGACACCTCGCGCAACCGCAAGGTCGGCCTCGCCCTCGGCCAGGGCAAGACCATGGCCGAGATCCTCGGCGACATGCGCATGGTCGCGGAGGGCGTGAAGACGACCAAGGTCGCGCACGAGCTCGCCCACAAGCTCGGCGTCCCCGCGCCCATCACCGAGGTGATGCACGCCATCGTCCACCAGGGCCTCCCCGCCCGCGAGACGATGCAGAAGCTGATGCAGCGCTCGCTCAAGTCCGAGCGCGGCTGATCAGACTACGGGGCGCGGACGCCGAGGGTGACCTCGTAGCCGGTGCACGGCATCGAGTCGAAGCGATCCTTCGCGTCGTCGGAGTCGCACGCGGTGCCGCTGACGTTGTCCTGCGAGCGGCGGCGCGTCGCGATGCGCAGCATGCCGCCGCTGACCGTCGCGTCGGAGATCGCGCCCGACAGGAGGCAGTCGTTCGGGTCGCCGCCGTGCGAGGCGGAGTAGATCGTGGCGCGTACGCCACCCGAGATCTCCTCCGCGTAGAGCAATCCGCCGAACAGGCCGCCGGCCTCCTCGCACGTCACGGCGTCGGTGCAATCGACGACCTGCGCGTACTCCTGACCGAAGAACTCGCCTTCGACGAACTTGAGGTACGGCGCGGCGTCCGTGACCGCCGCACCCTCGGTGTCGCAGACGGTGTCGTTCTCCGTCTTCGACGTCACCTGCCACACGCCGAGCAGGTCGTCGTACGGCTGTCCGCACCCGGCGGCACCTGTGGCGAGGACCGCGGCGGCGGCAATCAGCGGCATGACGATGGCTCGGTTCGGTGGTCTCTGCACGATCGTGCTCCCCCAGACGGCCCTTCCAGGGTACCACCTCGGAGGCGGCCTCATGTAATGTCCGCACGCAGCCGTATGCTCGGGTACGTCCTCGACGAGGTCTTCATCCACCACCGCGCGCCTGCGGGTCATCCCGAGAGGCCGGCGCGCGCGGAGGCGGTGCGTGATGCGCTCTACGCCGCGGGGCTGCGCGATCGCGGCACGCACATCGCGATCAGGGCCGCGCGCGACGAGGAGCTCGCGCGCGTGCACTCGCCGGCGTACCTCGACGCGCTCACCAAGGCCGTCCCCGGGCAGACCGGCTGGCTCGATCCCGACACGTACTTCTCACCCGGTACGTGGGACGCCGCGCTCGCCGCCGCCGGCTCGGTGTCCGAGCTCGCGATCCGCGTCCTCTCGGGCGAGCTCTCGAGCGGCCTCGCCGTCGTGCGTCCGCCCGGCCATCACGCCGAGGCCGACAAGGCGATGGGCTTCTGTCTCCTCAACACCGTCGCCGTCGCCGCCGCCGCCGCGCGCGCCGCCGGCGCGGCCCGCGTCGCGATCCTCGATTGGGACGTTCACCATGGGAACGGTACCCAGAAGATCTTCTGGGACGACGACAGCGTCATGTACCTCTCCGTGCACCAGTTCCCGTTCTATCCCGGCACCGGCGCGCCCGACGAGATCGGCGGCGGCGCCGCACGCGGCGCGACCGTGAACGTCGGCCTGCCCGCCGGCTCCGGCGATCGCGATTACCTCGCGGCGTTCGATCACGTGATGGTGCCCGCGCTCCGCCGCTTCAAGCCGGACATCGTGCTGGTCTCGGCCGGCTTCGACGCCCACCACGCCGACCCGCTCGCCGCGATGCGCGTCACGCGCATGGGCTTCACCGGCATGGCGACGCGAATGCGCGCGCTCGCCGACGAGGTCGCCGGCGGTCGATGGGTCGTCGCCCTCGAGGGCGGATACGACCTGGCCGGTCTCGGCGAAGGCGCGACCAGCGTGCTCGGCGCGCTCGGCGCCGAGCAGACGCCGACCTACGACACCGTCGATCTCGCCGACGTCGCCGGCCCGGCGCAGGCGGCCATCGCGGCGACGCAGCGCGCCTTGACGGAGGCGGCGCCGTGAACCTGCCGTCCGTCGCCTTCGACGGTCCCATCCCGTTCGGCTCGCGCTACGGGCTCCTCCGTCCGCTCGCCACCGGCGGCATGGCGGAGATCTACCTCGCGCGCCAGAACGCGATGGCGGGGTTCGAGAAGGACATCGTCATCAAGCGGCTCAAGCCGGAGCTGGCCGAGGATCCGCGCATCGTCGAGATGTTCCTCGACGAGGCGCGCATCGGCGCCGTGCTCAACCACCCCAACATCGTCCACGTCTACGACGTCGACGAGGAGGGCGGCGTCCCCTACATCGCGATGGAGTACATCGTCGGCGAGGAGATGAACCAGCTCTGTCGCCGTGGGCTCGCGCACGAGAAGTTCCTGCCGCTGCCGCACGCCGTCGAGCTCATCCGCCAGGCCGCCGCCGGCATGGGCTATTTCCACGCCAAGCGGGGCCTGAGCGATCGCTCCGATCATCCGCACGGCGGCGCGCCCTTCGAGATCGTCCACTGCGACATCTCGCCGACCAACCTGCTCGTCACCGAGGACGGCTTCCTCAAGATCATCTACTTCGGCATCGCGCGCGCCAACGGGCAGCGTCAGCGCGAAGAGGGCACCATCCCCGGCAAGCTCTCGTACATGGCCCCGGAGCAGGCGACGCGCGGGACGGTCGATCACCGCAGCGACATCTTCTCGCTCGGCGTCGTGCTCTACGAGATCACCGTCGGAAAGCGGTTGTTCCGCGGTCCGGCGCAGGAGGTCGTCGCGCGTCTGACCGAGGGCTCGATCGAGCCGCCGACGTTCGCGCGCCGCAACTTCCCGCCGGCACTCGAGTCGATCGTGATGCGCACGCTCGAGCGGCATCCCGAGGATCGCTATCAAACGGCCTACGAC